>JAZUDV010000018.1:0-19492 GCA_045639825.1 Anaerovoracaceae bacterium | reverse complement strand
TTTTATTCACGGTTTCGACTTCCTCTTTAATTGCGTTCAGTTCTTCTTGTGTTTTTGCCATAATAGTTGTCTCCTTCTTACTATAGTTCTATGAAGTCGGATCGTAGCCATGTCGTTCTGTGGGCCAAGGAGTTGTCACCTTAACTTGTCTTCCTAAGACCGCTTGGCCTCCGACTTTTTTATTCACGGTTTCGACTTCCTCTTTAATTGCGTTCAGTTCTTCTTGTGTTTTTGCCATAATAGTTAATCTCCTACTACTTTAATTCTATATGATATTAGTCCATAAACTCCTGATTTCTTTACATCTTCTATCTTTCAGATTCAAAGATTTCAGATGCCGAATTTTAATAAAGCGGGGCACTCACTCAGTTACTTTGCCCGTCATATAAGAGACGTCTTCGTACTCATAGACGGGTGACTTTTTGTCGGCCAACTGGTAGACGGGTCCAGTGCCACCTGTAACCTGCTTCAATTCATCCTCGGTCAGCTCGTGAAGCTTTTCATTCAGAGTTACCACTTCCTCTTTGAGTGCGTTCAGTTCTTCTTTGGTTTTCATTATCGTTAGTTCCTTCTATGTAGAATATGCACGCCTTACGGCGGCGATCAGATTAGCCGCCTGGGTTGGCAGATGTTAAGGTTACCGTTGATGCTGTCCGCCCTCTATACTACTGGACAGCCCAAAGACGATCTTACCGCCGTCGGGGAGAACGCCGCCGGAGACCTGTGCAAGCTCTTCCTCCGTCAGCTCTGCGAGCTTCTTGTTCAGAGTTTCCACTTCCTCTTTCAATGCGTTCAATTCTTCTTGTGTTTTCATAATAATTCTCTCCTCGTATAGTTCTCTCTTCTATTCATACGAATAGAATTTGAAAAAAGCTACTATTTATATCTAAGACTATTCTACCTATTAATGTGAAATATGTCTACTTTATGTTGACTAATTACAATCACCTTCAGGCCATGAAATTAAAATTTCATATCATAAAAGTGTCTACTTAATGTTGACTAATGCAAAGGGGTCTGACCCTCCGTTGCAAAGCCGTTGCATTTTTCAAAGAAAAAGGAGCTGCTATTGCAGCTCCAGCCATTCGTCATATAATGCAGAGACTTCTTTCTCGTACTCCGCCATTGCATCAGCCTGTTCCTGCATCCACTCAAAGTCGAGTGCTCTTTCAGGATCAGACATATCAGTTTCAATATCCGAGATTAGTCCTTCAAGTTCATGGATTCTCTCCTCAATCTCGTCTGACCTTCTCGCTTTTCTTCTCTCCTCAGCCTCCTGCTGCTTCTTAGCCTGACGACTTGCTTCAGCAGTCTGAACCTGTTCAAGCGTCTTCGCCAATTCAGGATCAGCCTTTGGTTCCAATTGCTGAGTTTTTTCCAGATAATATTCAAAGTTGCCCTTGTACTCAACCAGTCCCTTAGGTGTCAGTTCAAGAATTCTATCCGGTATTTTGGTAAGCAGATATCTGTCATGGGAAACGATTATCAGCGTTCCCTCGAATCCTATAAGCGCATCCTCTACAACTTCCTTGGAATCGATATCCAGATGGTTGGTCGGCTCATCGAGTACCAGAGTGTTCGCACCTGATAACATCAGCTTGAGCAGTGACAGCTTGGCCTTCTCACCTCCGGAAAGATTACCGACCAGTTTGAAGACATCGTCACCGAAGAACAGGAACCTGCCGAGCAGCGATCTCATCTCCGAGTCATTATAAAGATGATAAGCATTCTTCATCTCACCGAAAACAGTTTCACTGTCATCAAGCAGCCTCTGACCCTGATCGTAGTATCCGAAGTCAACATTATAGCCAACCTTGAGATATCCCTTATCCGCCTCTTCCTGACCAATCAGAATCTTAAGGAGAGTTGTCTTGCCGATTCCGTTATCACCGATAATGCAGATACACTCGCCCTTCTTGATATCCATCGAGACATTATCGAAGAGCTTTCTCTCTCCAAAGCTCTTGGCAAGATCCTCCGTGATGAGAACGTCGTTACCGCTCTTATAGTTCTGCTCAAAGCCAAGCTTTATCTTATTGTTCTTAAGATGCGGCTTCGCCAGCACTTCCATTCTTGCGAGACGCTTCTCCCTTGAAGCAGCGCGCTTGGCAAGATGCTCAGTTCCGTGCTGCTTGAAACGACGAATCATCTCTTCCTGTCTTTCAATCTCTCTGCGCTGCTTCTCGTATTCACGGCGAAGAGCTTCAAGGCGCTCCGCCCTCTTCTCAAGGAATACAGAATAGTTACCCTTGTAGTCTGTCAGGCTGCCATCCTGCATATCGAAAATTCTATTCACTATTCTATCCAGGAAATATCTGTCGTGTGATACGACAAGGATAGTTCCCTGATAATTCTTAAGATAGTTTTCCAGCCAATCCAGCATCTTGAGGTCCAGATGGTTGGTAGGCTCGTCCAGCATCAGGATATCCGGCTTCTTAAGCAGCATACATGCCAGGGCCAGTCTTGTCCTCTCACCACCGGACAGAGTTTCAATCTTCTTCTGCTGATCCTCCTCGCTGAATCCCATATGTTTCAACACTGCCGCCAGCTCGCTCTTATATGTAAATCCGCCCTTCTTCTCGTACTCCTCCATAACGAAGGTATATCTCTCAAGGTTACGATTGAAGTTAGGGCTACTGTGATCTGCAATCAGCTCCTGCAGCTTCTCAATCTCCCTCTCCATTTCGAAGAAGTGGGTGAACATCTTCTGAGCCTCGTCAATTACAGTGCCCTCATTAAAGAAGTGGTTCTTCTGCTTGAGATATCCAAGGCTCAGCTCACTTCTCGTATACACGCTACCCGAAGATGCCTCGAGCTCGCCCGCAATAATACTGAGGAGTGTGGTTTTGCCCGCACCATTAGGTCCAACTATGCCGATGCGGTCACCCTTCTCCACGTTAAAGTTGACACCCTCAAGTATGATGTCCGTTCCATAATTCTTTCCGATGTCACTTGCTGATAGTACTACCATTTAAAACTCTAATCCCGGCACAGCGTCCAGTCCAAAGTCGCTGCGCTCTCCATTCTTGTATGCGTAATATGCGGCCGCGGCAATCATAGCTCCGTTGTCGGTACAGAGAATCGGTGAAGGTCTCAGCACTTCAATACCGTGTGCACCTGCCCTCTCTGTAATGAGTTCTCTAAGTCTGGAGTTAGATGCAACTCCGCCTGCCATTACTATTCTCTTCTGATTGTGTTCAAGTGCTGCAGCTACAGCCTTGTCCACGATAACTTCAACAACAGCTTCCTGGAAGCTCGCTGCAACGTCAGTAACATTGATCTCACGTCCTGCCTGCTTCTCGCTGTTGAGGTAGTTGAGAGCCTGTGTCTTGAGGCCACTGAAGCTGAAATCATAGCTACCCTGTTCGAGGTAAACTCTCTTGAAATCAATAGCGCTTCTGTCGCCTTCCTTGGCAGCCTTGTCAACCTTAGGGCCGCCCGGATAGCCGAGGCCTATAACTCTTGCAACCTTGTCGAAAGCCTCACCTGCTGCATCATCTCTGGTTCCGCCGAGCTTGGTGCAACTGTTATATTCCTCTACGAAGATGATATTGGTATGTCCTCCGGATACAACAAGTCCCATGAAAGGAGGTTCAAGATCCGGATGTTCCAGATAGTTTGCTGCCACATGCCCATGCATATGGTTAACTCCAACGAGAGGAATATCCTTGGCCCAGGCAATGCTCTTGGCAGCAGCTACTCCAATAAGAAGTGCGCCTACAAGTCCCGGTCCGTAAGTTGCTCCGATAAGGTCGATATCATCTATTGTTACCCCTGCATCGGAAAGAGCCTTGTCAATGACCCAGTTGATATTCTCAAGATGGCGACGTGAAGCAATCTCAGGAACGACTCCACCGAATTCAGTGTGGATGTCGATCTGAGAGCTTATCACATTGCTCATGAGTTCACGGCCGTCAGCAACTACTGCTACAGCTGTCTCATCGCAACTTGACTCTATTCCCAATGTAAGAAACTTGTTATCTTTCATTCTCTAATTAATGCTTAAATCCATCAATATGGCTTTTTCGCCATTATCTACATAGTATCCCGGACGTTCACCTACAACCGCAAAGCCGCACTTCTCGTACAACCTTCTGGCAGCTGTATTGCTCTCGCGAACTTCCAGGGTGATTGTTTCAAGGCTGAGTTCACGGGATGTTGCAATCAATACCTGCAGCATATTTTCAGCCAGGTGATTACCACGAAATTCCTCAACTACTGCAATGTTGTTAAGCTGGAACTCACCCGGAATCATCCAAACATCAGCATAGCCAACAATTCGTCCCTCAACATCAGCAACTATCACCAATGCCTGTCCGTTCTCTACCACATCGCGATACAAAGCAGCCTCACTCCATGGTTCCGGCGAAGTCTTGCATTCTATCGACACTATCGCAGGCACATCATTCTCTTTAGCTTGTCTAATCTGATATTCCATTATTTCAGCTTACTGATTTTCTCACTCAGTGTTCCCTCTTTCAGGCGCTGCTCAGCTTCGCTAAGTCTCATATAATTAGGCATCAAATCTGCATAATCTACTGTCTTACCTGCATCCGCTCTGAATTTAGCAAGCTCTGCAACAGCATCCGCCGACTGATATCTCAGTTCCTCATCAGCAATTACATAACTGCCTTCATCAAGGGTGCCCTCAATAATCTCGCCGTATGCATCGACACCATCGCCGGTAATAAGGACTTTGGTATCGAGTTCTGTCATTTTAGCCTTAGCCAGTTCCAGAATTTCATCTATCATATACTGCTGTTCCTCACAGAGAGGTTCTGCAGTTGTTGTAACTTCATCAACATCGTACTGTACTGACCACATACCGGCATAAGTCTGATTGCGTCTGGCATTGATAATTGCAAGAATGATACCGCATTCGTTATCGATAGCCTCATCCTCAACACGATATTCCATGCCCTCAAGTGACGAAACAGCTATACAAGGGATTCTCAGCATCTGCCCCATAGTTCTTGCAGTTGTAACTCCAATACGAATACCTGTGAAAGAACCCGGTCCAACCGATGCTGCAACATGAGTAAGATCCTTCTTATCAATACCTGCCTGGTCCAGTGCAGTCTGTGACATGCCGATAATATCCTGCAGGTGACTCATTTCATTCGCTGAGTACGCAACAACAGGCAGTCCATTGTCGCCAATAACCGCTGCTGATCCATATTTACCTGTTGTCTCAAGTGCCAAAATGTTCATACTAATCTATACTTACCACTCTCTCTCCTTCATTCTCACCGTATTCGATGCGAATTACAGTTGTATCATCAGGCCATGCGTCCTCAATTATCTCGGCCCATTCAATAACGCAGAGTCCATCTCCGTAGAGATAGTCCTCGCCGCCGATGTCATAGAACTCCTCGGAATCACCAAGTCTATAGACATCAAAATGGTAGAGCGGCATCCTGCCGCTCTTGTATTCTTTAACGATGGTAAAGGTCGGACTGCTGATTGTATCCTTAATACCAAGTCCCTCAGCAATATACCGTGTCAGAGCTGTTTTGCCGGTGCCAAGGTCTCCAACAAGAGCAATTACGTCTCCTGCCTCAGCCTTCTCAGCCAGTTCCAGTCCGAGTTTCCTTGTATCTTCCTCATTCTTGTTTACTATTGTCTTGCTTGTCAGTTCTTTCAAACAATCAACCTCTATACATTATGTAAGAATCCTGACAGTCTCTTGTAAAGAAGGAATGTCAGTATTGAATTCAATCCGAATTTCAGTGCATTGAATGGAATAATTACTGTTGGCAGCATTACTACGACTGCCTTGGTTTCAACACCCATATAGAGCGGTGTGATCAGTAGGTTCATTCCCGCCATCACTATTATCGCAACGACTACACCTACTACCAAGCTCTGAATCGCTCTCTTCTTGGTCTTCTTGCTCTTGTACAATGCACCTATCAGAACCGCAACCGTCCCTGTTGCAACAACATGCATCAGAAAGCCGTACAATCCATCTCCGCCAAGCAGGAATGCCTGAATCAGTGATACTACCACCGTTACAACAAGGCCTGCTACAGGACCATATGCGAACGCAGTGATGAATATCGGCATATCTGCCGGATCATACACCAGGAAAGGCGCAGGTGGAAATGGTATTCTTACCACCAATAGCAGCACCATTGATATAGCCGCCATCATTGCCAGTTTGGATATTTCTTTCGCGCTTAGTTTGTTATTCATTTCATATTCCTCCCATCCGGACTTTACCGTCGGTATCGGAATTTCACCGATTCTGCTCTTGCTCGTGGACTATCACCACCGGTGTGGAATTTCACCAACCCCTGAAATACTTAATAATTATTCGCAACAGTTCAGATAGAGTGCTTTCGCATAGACTCTTGCCATCTTAAAGAATGACTCAAGCTTCATCTTCTCCCCCACCTGATGCATTGTATCCTCTTCATCCGGAAACAGTGCTCCAAATGCCAGAGTATTATTGACTGCCTTGGCATAGGTACCACCGCCAATAACAAAAGGCTCAGCATCTTCATTGCCGGTCTCTTCTCTATATGCGGTCAGTAGTTTCTTAACCATAGGTGTATCGACATCCATATATATCGGCTTGATGTCATCCAGTTTTACGACTCCAATCTTATTCCTGCTGAGAGTCATATTCACACCATCAAACACCTGATCCGAATTACATGTAACCGGATATCTGACATTAATTGTTATAGATGCCAAGTCTTCATTGATTGTAGCCAATCCAACATTCCATATCAATTTGCCGGAGGGTTCATCCTGAAGTTCACAGTTCATACCCTCTCCATGCAGGTTAAAGGCAATATGCTCATTATAGAAAGCAATATAGTCATTGATTTCTTCATTGCTAAACTGCAATCTTCCCAGGAAATCCATCAAAATGCTCACCGCATTCAAACCCAGTTCAGGATGTGCGCCGTGTGCCGCAATGCCGGTAGCTTCTAGCACCAGTGAAGTTCCCTGTTTCTTGGCCTTGACATCATACTCTGTCTCTGCAGTGAATTGAGCCAGCCTATCCTTAATCATGGTATAGCATTTATCATCCGCTGTAATTACCGCTTTGGCGGATCCGGGTACCGCATTGGAAGCAGTACCTGCCTCCAATTTTGTCAGTCTCATGCCATCCTTGTTACTTGATCTTGTCAGTTTCTGTGCAAGTTCGAATACCAATATTCCCTTCTCACCATTTACCAGTGGGAAGTCAGCATCAGGCGTAAATCCCATATCAGGCTGTCCTGCTATCTCAAGGTACTTGCCAATTCCCATGATACCGACCTCTTCATCAAGACCGAATATCATTCGTATATTCTTCTTAGGAACTATTCCTGCTTCTTTAATCGCCTTCATTGCATAGAGAGAAGCCACCATAGGTCCCTTATCGTCACTGACTCCTCTTCCATAGAGGTAGCCTTCTTCGTTAAGCATTTCGAAGGGATTATGCTTCCAGCCCTCGCCTGCCGGAACAACATCAAGGTGTCCGACAACTCCGAAGGTTTCCGGAACACTGTCCCCGTCACATCCTGCAAATTCAAGATGTCCGCCATAATTGTCGGCATTGAATGCTGTAAACCCCATTTCTGTGCCCTTGTCCAACATATATTTAAGGGCATCAGCCGCTGCTCTTCCGCAAGGCAAAACTTCGCCATCAGCAGTCTTCACAGGATCTCCCGTAACACTTGGAATAGCAACTAATTCTTCAAGGGTCTTCAGCATATCGTCATGATAAGTTTCGAGTATTTCCAAGTAATCCATTACTGTGTTATTCCTTCAATCTCTCTTGCCTGAGCTGCATCCTCAGTAATATGCAGCGATACAACCTTACCATCTCTTACAGTTGAAATGTTAACAGAACGTACGGTATTACCCTTCTCGTCGAAAGAGAAACTTCCGGTTGAGCATTTTACGTTCTCGAGCTGCAATAGTGCTGATCTTATCTTAGCCCCATCGTGAGACTTTGCATTGTGGATTGCGTTGATCAGCAATAGGTATGAGTCATATCCCAGTGCAGCATTTTCTGTAGGTATATCTTCACTGCCGTATTTGTTAGCATATTCAATTTCAAATCTCTCCGCTTCCTTAGTCTTGGCTGCATTATTGCCAAGTGCAGATTGATAAGGAAATGCAACCTTAATGTTCGGATGGTTCTTGAGCATTTCCACAAAGTCGCTGTTGCCCCACGCCTTAGTTCCGATGAACCAGACATTTGTCATGTTTGCTTTCTCGATAGCAGTAAAGAACTTGTCCATTGTTTCTGTTCCCTGTGGAATAAACAATGTATCGACCTGCTTTCTCCTCATCTTAGTAATCAGCGAACTGATATTCCCATCTTCAAATTCCAATTGTTCATTCATGACAACAGGATTAGCAGATTCTTCAGTTCCTGTTGTTGTGCTATCAGCAGTATCAGTCTCCTCATCAGCACCGATAAGCTGTTTGATTTTGTCATTGAATCCATCCAAAAGAGCTGTTGCGGTAGTATCATTGACGCCCGTAATTACTCCAATATGTCTTGAGTTACGATAACGATATGCATAATCCGCAATACCCTCTCCCATCTGAGCACCTGTAATGGAAGCTCTGAAATAGTAAGAGTGGTTCTGAGTAATCAATGGATTAGTTGCAGATGGCGTAATTGTTGGAATCTTCGCTCCATCAATATAGCCGGATGCTATTAGTGAAGTTGCCTCGCCGGCACTGCCGATAATAGCTACAGGATTCATTTCAATAAGACCCTGTATTGCGGTTTCTGTAACGTTTGTGCTCGACTGAGTATCAACGCTGATCAGCTCAACTCTATATCCATCAACGGTATTATAGATACTGTTAGCAAGTTCAATGCCCTTGATCTCTGACAAGCCTCTTTCAGCATATCTTCCTGTCTGAGGCTCGAACACACCAATACGGATAACCTTACCGGTATCATTAGTCTTCTTTGCGCCATCAATAAAGGTGTGCTTGAAGCTGTCAAATGTATCGCATGCAGTCATCAACATCATAGCCAGCATCAACACCAAGCATATTATTCTCTTACAGTTTGTCCCATTCCTCACTTGTCAGAACCTCTTTCAGTTTGTCTGCCTGTTCAATAAAGTTTACTGCCTGTCTTAACTTTGCAGCACCTTTTATTCCCTTGGTGTACCACACCACGAATTTTCTGAATTCTTTTACGGCGAAAAGCTCGCCTTTAAGCTCAACAAGAAGATCCAGATGTCTTTGCATCATGGCAACCTTCTCGTCCCTATCAGGTCTTTCCGGAATTGCATTTCCGGTGTATGCCGCATCAAGTTCCCTGAATATCCAAGGATTGCCGAGCGCTCCTCTTGCCACCATAACAAGGTCGCAACCGGTTTCTTTCATCATTCTCATGCCTGCATCGGCATCCGTAACATCACCGTTACCGATAACCGGTATGGATACTGCATCCTTAACCTGTCTGATAATATCCCAATCAGCAGCACCATTGTAGTACTGTGCTCTTGTCCTGCCATGAACAGCAACAGCAGCTGCACCACCCGCTTCTATCGCCTTTGCAACCTCGACCGCATTAATATGCGCATCATCAAAGCCCTTACGAATCTTAACCGTTACCGGTTTGGTCGTTGCTGACACCGTTGCCTTAACAACATCGTAAACCAGATCAGGCTTTAACATCAGTGCCGACCCATCGCCATTTCTGACAACCTTGGGAACCGGACACCCCATATTGATATCCAAGATGGCGTTGTTAAGAGGTTCAAGCTTGCGCGCCGCCTCTGCCATAATATCAGGTTCACTGCCGAATATCTGTATCGCAGTAGGCCCCATGTCCTCCGGTATATATGTCAGTTCAGCAGTCTTTCTGTCGCCATAGTACATGCCTTTGGCGCTAACCATTTCCGTATATGTCATCGCAGCGCCCTGCATGGCACAGAGCTGCCTCATTGCTGCATCAGTGATTCCTGCCAGCGGAGCCAAAACCCACGGTGACTTTAATTCCAGTTTTCCGATTTTCAACATTATTCCTGAAGAGCCCTCTTCTTATTCAGGCCCTTGTTCTTCTCGTATAACAGTTGCAGACCATCGAGCGTAAGTCTTCTGTCGATGACGTCAATACAATCAACGCCTCTTTCCACCATGGTTGCCATACCGCCTGTAGCGATTACCATGATGTCAGACGCCTCGCAACCGAGTTCTTCACACATCTCAGTCTTCATGCCGTTAATCATATGTGTAATGAAACCCATGTGTCCGTAAATCAGGCCGGACTGCATTGCTTCGTTGGTATTCTTACATATGTACTTGCCCGGGATCTCCAGATCAACGTTAGGCAGCTTGGCAGTGTGTTCAAACAACGCTGCAGCTGCAGTCTTCATTCCGGGAGCGATTGCTCCGCCAATAAAGTCACCGTCCTTAGTTACGCAGTTAATTGTAGTCGCTGTTCCAAAGTCAACAACAATGAGATGTCCCTCATACTTGCTGTGAGCAGCTACCGAGTTAACGATACGGTCTGAGCCGAGCTGTCTTGGGTCATCGTAGCGAATCTTAAGGCCGGTTTTAATGCCGGTCTCAACAACGATCGGCATCTTGTCATAGAACTTCAAGCACATGTGCTCCAGTGTAAACAGGAGCGATGGCACTACTGAAGAAATAATAATATCGTCGATGTCCTTGGACTCAAATCCGTTATGCCTGAACATAGATTCAAACATAATGCCATATTCATCAGCGGATCTCTTATTGTCAGTTGCAAGTCTCCAGCTCTCAACCAGATTGTTGTCCTTAAAGAGACCGAATACGATGTTAGTGTTACCTACATCAATTGCCAGTAGCATTATTCTTCCTCCAATCTCTTAATTGCGAGTGCCATTGTAAGACCCGGAATAATTCTGTTACCGGTAATCTCAGCTCCAAGAATCTCGTTGATTCTCTTCAGTCTGTACTGGACAGTGTTATTGTGAATCTCCATGAACTCAGCGGTCTTGTTACTGTTCATTCCGGCATCAAGCACGAATGTTGCCAGAGTATCCAGCAAGAGCTTGCCCTTGTTCTGAGATACTTCTCTTGTGAAAGGCTCGAGCAGGTCGAGATACATTTTCTTGAGTGCCGAACCGTTGGAGTACAGACTTACGCAGTCGCATACCATGGACATTTCGTACTTGGTGAATACTCTCTTGAAAGGGAATACAACCTGAACGTAATTCCATGTCTTATTGATCATCTTGAAGCCTTCAGTTGCAGCGTCAAGAGTTTCCATTCCTGTTACGTGGAAAATTCTTGCGTCCTTCTTTCCGGACTTGAGCTCATCAAACATATCAAGGCATCCAACCTTGATATCTACCTCTCTATCATCGACTTCATCGTAGATAAGGCCATAGATATCGCTGCCATCCACCATTGTCAGTGAACTGAATTCATATTTTCTCTTGTATTCTTCGAGGATGTCATAGAAGTCATCTGTCCCAATTCCCCTGATATAGAAGACACTTGCAAACTGCATTCCCTTAAGTCCTGCCTCTTCAAGGAGCGTGTAGCAGAATGACAAATCTCCCCTGACTGCAGACTTAATAAACTCTGCACGGGAATCTCTCTCAGGAGTGTACTTCCACATACCAATAGCCAGTTCGATAATTTCGGCCAGTTTCTTCATCTCTGTTGCAGAATAATTATCCTCGTTATCTACGATAACCAGTATGTATTTCTGATCCTCGATGTTGATATATCCCCAATATGAAACGATATTCTCAATAGCCAGCTTGGTGAAGATGTCAGGGTGCAAAGCATCTTTTCTTCTTGCCACCTTGATAGCATTATCGATAGTAATGATGTCTCTCGTTTCAATAGTAAGGATAGGATTGAATTCCTCTGTCATCAAAACAACCTGATAGTCATTGAAAACAGCGGCTTCCTTAAGTGCAATCGGAAAATTGCTATGCTTCTCAAAATTGAGCAGGTGGAAAATGGTATTGTTCAGGATGTTATCGCTGTAATTATGTCCATAGAGGATTTTATCCAGAACCTGTTCAATAAGCATTGAATAAGTAACCTTACCGTCATCATAAATAGTAATGATAACCAAGCCTGCATCCTCTGCAGCTCTTATCACACGCAGATCAACATTGCGCACACCATTCTCATTAAGGTAGATAACCAGTGCGGCAACGCCCTTTCTTCCAAGTCCTGTTACAGCCCTAACCTGGGCATCTATATCGAATTTGTTGTTCCAGAAATGAGTGATTACCATCTGTTCCTTGACGCCGTTACGTACAACGCCCATGTCCAGATCATCCTCATCCAAGACTGATACACTTCTAACCCTCTTGTCGCACTTCTTGCTGCACGACAGCACACTGCAACCGCTAAAAGCATCCAGCTTGAGGCAATCTTCTACTGTAATTCTCATAACGTTACCCTTTCCAACTATTCCTCAGATGAATCTGAGTCATCCTTACCTCTTCTTGTTGCTCGTATGAATTCCTCGAACCCGTTTTCCTTATCGGCGTTAGATTCCATGCGTTTCTGTGCATTATCAAACATCTCTTCGAGTTCTGTCTTCTGAGCAGCAAGTTCTTCTTCAATCTTCGCCGATTCTTCAGCTTCCTTCTTGTTCTTGCGCTCGATGCTCTTCTCGCGCTTCTTAACTTCTTCCTCGAGCTCTTCAGCTGTTACCTCACCGTTAAACAGTCTCTCGAACTGTTTACCATCCAGAGTCTCAACCTTGAGAAGAGCCTGCGCAACTCTTTCGAAGGCCTCATCATTCTCAATCAGGATCTTCTTAGCTGCATCATGGCACTCGTCAAGCAGACGTCTGATCTCATGATCTACCTCAGCAGCAACTTCCTCTGAATAATTCTGTCTTGTTGAGAAATCTCTTCCCAGGAACACCTCGTCATTACTGCTGAATGAAGCCAATCCAAGCTTCTCGCTGAATCCATACTTGGTAATCATATCCCTTGCAAGACCTGTTGCTCTCTCGAGGTCGTTGCTGGCACCTGTTGAGATGTCATCGAGCTTGAGTTCTTCGGCAACACGTCCACCGAGCATATGCTTGATAGTATCAATCATGTAGCCCTTAGTGATGAATGTTCTATCCTCTTCAGGCAGCCATGATGTATAACCACCGGCCATTCCTCTTGGGATGATAGTAATCTCGTGAACCGGATCTCCGTTAGGAGTACACTTCATAACGATTGCATGTCCAGCCTCATGATAAGCAGTGAGCTTCTTCTCGGCATCAGAGATAACTCTGGACTTCTTCTTAGGACCCATCATAGCCTTGGAGATGCCTTCTTCAATCTCTTCCATTCTGATCTTGGTTCCGTTACGTCTTGCAGTCAGCAGAGCTGCTTCATTAATCATGTTCTCAATATCTGCCGGTGAGAATCCCGGAGTCATCTTAGCAAGAACCTCCGGTGAAACATCCTTGTCCAGCGGCTTGTTCTTAGTATATAGCTTGAATATCTCTTCTCTTGCCTTGATATCCGGCAATCCGATAACAATCTGTCTGTCAAATCTTCCCGGTCTCTGCAAAGCAGGGTCCAGAACATCAGGTCTGTTTGTTGCAGCCAGCACGATGATGCCGAGGTTTCCGTCGAATCCGTCCATCTCAACAAGGAGCTGATTCAGAGTCTGCTCTCTCTCATCATTGCCGCCACCAAGGCCTGCACCTCTTCTTCTACCAACCGCATCAATTTCGTCGATGAATACGATGCATGGTGCATTCTTCTTAGCCTCAGCAAAGAGGTCTCTTACTCTGGACGCACCAACACCTACGAACATCTCAACGAAGTCCGAGCCGGAGATTGTGAAGAATGGCACGCCTGCCTCGCCTGCTGTTGCCTTGGAAATATATGTCTTACCTGTTCCGGGATGTCCTACGAGCAGAACGCCCTTAGGTATTCTTGCACCAAGCTTGGTGTACTTTCCCGGATTCTTCAGGAAATCAACGATTTCTGACAGTTCCTGTTTCTCTTCTTCAAGTCCTGCAACATCCTTAAATGTAATCTGCTTGCCATCGTTCTTGTATAGTCTTGCTCTATTCTTTCCGAATTGGAAGGCCTGTCTGTTGCCGCCCTGACTCATCATCATCCAGAGCAGGAAGCCCATGGAAATGATCATGATAAGTGTCGGTAACATGCTCAGTAAGTTGAACGGGCTTTCAGGCGGATCACTTACCAGCGAAACCTTACCGGACTTAACCATCGGATACAGTGTATTTTCCTCGAGCCAGTTAATCTCAAGTGCGGATGGAGCATAGGCTACTTCCTTCTCCCCATTTGACATCAGTCCGGTTAACTGTCTGTCAGTAACATTTACTTCCTCATACTGTCCCTTCTCGAGATGAGAAGCGAACTGTGAGAATTTGACCTCTGTGTAGTTGGCATTGTCTGCCATATTGCGGAACAGATATGAAGCCGCAATAACAACAACAAAGATCACAACATATAAACCTATATTACGTGCTGATTTTTTCAATTTAACTTTCCTTTCTTGTGTTTGGAAATAAAAAACAATTTACATAAGTCGAAATTTGTGTTCTAATCACAAATTTTATCATATTCTTTCTGTTACTTCAAGAAACAAGACCCTCTCGCTTGTGTCATCCAGATGAAAATTCTGTGAAAATTTGCCCTTTTCACGCTGTTCTTCGGTACCCAATTCCGGATTTGGTAAAACCCACAAAACTTCGTTGTCGATGCACACCATCAGCAGACTGTCGCGAGCAGATTTTCTAACCTTGGTATCAACAAAGAAGTTCTGAATCTTCTTGCTGCCATCCCTAATCGCAATGATATCGCCTTCTCTCCTTGTACGCAGAACAATGTCTCCAACTCTGCCCGGATAAGCCTTGTTAAACTTGTCAAAATCAAAGGCCGCACAGCTGGCATCATTTGGCATAGCGAATTCTTTCATCATGATAACCTGAGTCATAAGATCAAGTTCCTCGTCCGGCTCTGCAATGCCAAAATACTTCTCGTTATCAGTGAAGTAGATTGTATTGTAAACCCTGATTGCCTTGTATCCTGCCGGCAGGTCGAACACAGCGGATGGGTTGTCTGAATAAATCATTCTGAGAATAGCGAGCACCAGTTCATAGCTGGAATTGTCGTCAATTCTCAACGATCTGAACACAACAGCTACAATCCTTCTGTTGATTCCCGGAGGATTATCCTTGAGGTCTGTTATATCCAGAGTAACCAGGTTTTCATCCTGATTGACATGCAGGCTTTCGGAGCACTCATTGAATGCTATATCTGACATAACACTGTCATCCACGTCTGCAATCTCAGCGTATCTTCTCAGCGCATCCTTGATATTAGGATTGTAGTTCTTCTCCAGATAAGGAATCAGTTCATTCCTAATCTTGTTCCTTGTGTAGTCATTAGAACTGTTGGACTCGTCTATATTAGCCTTGAGATTGTTTGCCTTGATGTATGCCTCAATCTCATCCCTTGTCACCTTGAGAAGCGGCCTGATAATCATGTAGCCCTCATCGGAGCTTCTTGTCTCCGGAATTCCGGCAAGTCCGTGAATGCCGGTTCCCCTGAGCAGTCTGAAGAGAACGGTCTCGCTCTGATCATCAGCATTATGTGCAACTGCAATATAGATATTTTCCGCAGGAACACCCTGAGAACAGATATCGTTGGCAACGTCATCGAAGATCTCATATCTTAGCATTCTTCCTGCTTCTTCAGTAGATACGCCAAAGTCTCTGGCTGCCTCCGCGACATCAGTCTCGAAGATATTACAGTCCATGCCAAATCTATTGCACAGGCGTGCGACATGGTCTGCTTCATCGCCGGCACTAGGTCTCAGTCCATGATTAACGTGGACCGGAACAATGGACAAATTGTAAGAATCTGCCAATTGCAGCAATGCATGTAACAGGCATAACGAATCAGGGCCGCCTGATACTCCTACGACTATACAGGCGTCCTTCTCGATTAAACCGGAATCCACGATTGTATCTATAACTGATTTTTTCATATGTAACTCCTAAATTGAGCGAATCGAAATTGCATTCCTGTCTCGGGTACGGCTCTCGCCTGGTTGCGGCTATACGTAGCAGTTCTAAGTTCAAACTTCGTTCAATGCATGCACTTCACTCGTTTTCACTAAGAACTGACTACCGCAAGCCCCCTCGACATTAAGCAATTTCGCTTCACTCATATTATTTAATATTAAAAAATCTCTTGCCGTTTTCGACTAATATCTCGCACATCGCTTCGCACGAGATGCCTTTTAACTCGGCCATCTTGCGGACTACGTGTTCGACATAGTGCGGCTTGTTAGGGCGACCTCTCAGTGGTTCAGGCGCCATGTACGGCGCATCTGTTTCTGACATAATGTATTCAGTCGGAATTGCCCGGAATACCTCGACTGCCTTCTTGCCGTTCTTAAAGGTAATCGGACCGCCAAGAGATATAGTTGCACCGAGTTTGATATACTCCTCCGCCATCTCTGCCGAGCCTGAATAGCAGTGCATCTGAACTCTTGCATCGTCAGAATAAGCACCGGGTCTCTTAGTGAACCAGCTCTTTCTCTCGTCAGAGAATGCGCCCTCTTCCTTAAGAATGTCCATTGTAAGCTGATTGGCATCTCTCGAGTGAATCATTATAGGCATCCTAAGTTCATTGGCAAGCCTAATCTGTTTTCTGAACAGTTCCTGCTGCTCAACCTGGTCATCCTTACCATAATAAAAATCGAGGCCGATCTCCCCAATGGCTACAGCCTTGGGATGAGCTGCGAGCTTGCGAATCTCCTCTATATCCTCATCGGTGTATACAGAAGCATGATCCGGATGAATTCCGACAGCTGCATAGCACCAGTCATAGTCACCAGCATCCTTCAAAGCCTGTTCAGAGGATTGCACACAATCCCCAACATCGATTAGATAAGCAAGTTCTGATGCTTCTATCTCCTCAGCCAGCTGTTTCCTGTCGGCATCAGAGAGCTCCTCGTAATTCAAATGCGTATGCGAATCAAATAGCATGTTTATTTCCTTATTTATTAAAAAACCGTCAGTTTACTTGAGTCGAGTGGCTCTGCGGTAGCTGGTACTTAATGAGAACGAGCGAAGTACTCGTACTGAGCGATGTTCGAATTTAGTACCACTGCGTTAAGCCGCAGCGAGGCGAGAGCCGTACACTCGAAGCAAGTAAACTGACGGTTTATTTCAAAAATTAGCAGACAATTGAGCCATCAGGTGCATCAGTTGTAACTACGATGCTCTTTCCTTCTTCGCCATCAGCAAACAGCAGCATTCCGTATGACTCCATGCCTCTCAGCATTCTAGGCTTTAAGTTCGCAACAACTACAACCTTCTTACCAACCATTTCTTCCGGTTTGTATGAATCTGCAACTCCGGAAATAATCTGTCTTACCTCAGTTCCCATCTTAACCTGGAATACGAGGAGTTTATCAGCCTTAGGATGCTTCTCTGCCTTCAGAATAAGACCAACTCTGAAATCCATCTTGTCGAAATCCTCATAAACGATTTCATCCTTAAGTTCGAGTGGCTTGGACTCGAGTATTGCCTTCTCAACAGGGTCTGCACTTACTGCAGCCTTCTTCTTAGCGATTTCCTCGGCAATCTCTGAGAGAGTCTCGAGTTCCTTATCTATATCAATTCTTGGGAATATTGCATCTCCCTTCTCAACCTTAACGCCTTCCATCTGGTCGAATACGAGCGCGTCTTCCCAAACAGTCTGTGTTCCTTCAAGTCCCAGCTGCTTTCTGATTGCATCAGATGTTGTGTGCATGAATGGATAGATGAGAACGCTGACAACTCTGATAGCCTCAGCGAGGTTCTTCATTACTGTGTCGAGCTCAGCCTTCTTGGATTCATCCTTAGCAAGAACCCATGGTGCCTTCTCATCGATGTACTTATTGGCACGTCTAACGGCTACCCAGATCTCTTCGAGAGCCATATTGAACGCGAACTTGTCCATCTCAGCCTCAACCTTGTCGCGAGCGCCGAGAACTACAGCCTTTAAGTCTTTGTCAAAATCATCCTCAGTAGTTGCTGCAGGAACGACTCCGCCGCAGTACTTCTCTATCATCGAAACTGTTCTTGATACCAGATTGCCCAGGTCATTAGCGAGGTCATAGTTCATTCTCTTGAGCATTACCTCGTTAGTGAAGTTGCCGTCCTGACCGAATGTGTACTCTCTCAGGAGGAAGTACTTAAGTGCATCAACGCCGTATCTCTCGATAAGAATTACCGGGTCAACAACATCTCTGCCCTTGCTTGCCTTGGACTTACTAACCTTCTCGCCTCCCAGCAGGAGCCAGCCGTGACCAAGTACATGGTGTGGCAGTGGCAGATCTGCTGACATCAGCATTGCAGGCCAGATGATTGAATGGAATCTTACGATTTCCTTACCAACCAGGTGGTAATCTGCAGGCCAGTATTGGTTCATCAGTTCTGTATCATCAGGACCGCCGAGTGCTGTTACATAGTTGGACAGTGCGTCAATCCATACATACATTACATGCTTTGGATCGTTAGGAACCGGAACACCCCAGTCGAAAGTGCATCTTGAAACGCAGAGGTCTTCAAGTCCTTGCTCAATGAATGCCTTCATCTCGTTACGTCTTGTATCCGGCTGAAGGAATTCAGGATGCTCTTCATAGAGATCCAGTACCTTCTGTGCATAGTTGGACAGCTTGAAGAAGTAAGCCTCTTCTTCAGCCTTAACTACAGGTCTTCCGCAGTCAGGGCACTTGCCATCAACAAGCTGTGACTCAGTCCAGAATGATTCACAAGGTGTGCAGTACATTCCTTCATATTTGCCCTTGTAGATGTCGCCCTTCTCATACATTCTATTCCAGATCTGCTGTACGCGAGTCTGGTGGCGTTCCTCAGTAGTTCTGATGAAATCATCATAGCTGATTTCCATTGTCTTCCAGAGTTCTTTGATGCCGTCAACTACCTCATCAACGTATGCCTGAGGAGTAACGCCCTTTTCTTCAGCCAGATTCTGAATCTTCTGGCCGTGTTCATCTGTTCCGGTAAGGAATCTTACATCATAGCCCTGCATTCGTCTGAATCTTGCCATAGCGTCTGCCATTACTGTGCAGTAAGTATGTCCAACATGCAGATTGGAACTTGGGTAATAAATAGGTGTTGTGATGTAATATTTTTCCTTCTTTTCCATAATAATAACCTTCCTGCTCGAATGAGAGCGTGTCAAATTCATAGATATGTGCATTATAACAAAAAATTGTGTTTTAGTCATTGCTTATAGCCAAAATCCTTGACATTTTACTAACAATTATTGGAAAATATAAAGCATGAAAATATTAAGCATTACAGCACAAAAACCGAATTCAACCGGCAGCGGCACCTATCTGACCGAACTGGTCAATTCATGGAGCCGCTTGGGCCACGAACAGGCCGTAGTTGCCGGGGTATTCCGAGATGATGATGCTATCCGCTTTGATGATGACATCAACTTCTTCCCGGTTACTTTTACGCATAGAGAAAAGTCGGAGGCCAAGCGGTCTTAGGAAGACA
>JAZUDV010000017.1:0-22641 GCA_045639825.1 Anaerovoracaceae bacterium | reverse complement strand
AATCAGAAATAGAGGTAGTTGAATAAAAGAGGGTGTTTCAATGGGTAATAAAAACTACACAAAGCAGATAATTGATGATTATTGTGTTCTAGATATCGAAACAACTGGATTATCTGCATATTACGATGAGGTCATTGAGATAGGGATCCTAAAAATAAGAGATAATAAAATTGTGGATCAATACTCTCAGTTGATTCAACCTGAATATGAGATTGATCCGTTCATCACAGCTCTTACCGGAATAACAAATGAGATGGTAGCTGGCATGCCATCTATAATGGATGTGAAAGAATCAGTCCTTAATTTTATAGGTGAAGATATTATCCTAGGTCATAATACATCTTTCGACATGCGTTTCCTTTACGAAGGCTTTGATGAAGAATTTGGTAACCAGTATATGGATACAATGCAGTTCGCTCGCAAGGTGTATCCGGAACTTGAGCACCACAGACTATCTGATTTAACTTCGTATCTTGGCTTGTCTAATAATGCGCATCGTTCCATTGCTGATTGCGTTGCTACAAAGGAACTTTATGATGCAATCAAATTAACGATGGCGGAAAAGGGATTAAGAATAGAAGATCTCTGGGTAAAAAGCAAGGGACATGGTGGCAAGGGAATTGATATTAGTTCTATTACGCCTAATACTGTCGAAATCGATGAAGACGGCTTCTTCTACGGAAGACACGTAGTATTTACAGGCAAGCTCGAACGCATGGTAAGGCAGGATGCGATGCAACTAGTAGTAAATCTTGGTGGCATACTGGATAATAGTGTTACTAAACACACCAATTACTTAATACTTGGAAATAATGACTACAATGCCATCTTGAAGGGAGAAAAGTCCTCAAAGCACAAGAAAGCTGAGAAATTAAAACTGGAAGGAAATGATATAGAAATCCTAGATGAATTTACATTCTATGATCTTCTTAATGAATGAAGTTATATACCGTTTGAGGTTTTAATTGTGGCGAATTCGCCATAATAAAACACAGAATAGACATTGAAGGGGACATTCCGGGGAATTATAATTACTGCTTGGGTACAAAGGAAAAGGAGGCTCTATGAATTACAAAAAAATCAAGATGGAGTATCGATATAGTAAAAAACGTTTAAACCGAACGATTTTGGTTCGAGAAGACATCAATCTGATTGAATTAGGCTGCGCAATGTGTACAGCGATAAGAGCTGAATTTGAGCATTGTTTCCTGTTCCTTAAGGGACAAACAAGATATAGTCCTGAAATTTTTGTGGCAGAAGGCTGGTATGATGAGAATGAAGTTCCTATGAAAGAGTACGGACTATCTGATCTTGGAGATAAGTTTTCATTTTGGTACGATACTGGGGATGACTGGCTATTTGATTGTAAAGTCTATAGGAGGGAAGCGCAACTGGTAGGTGAAAACATAGCATTTTTAGTTGATGGTATCGGACAAGGAATATGGGAAGATAATGCATGCACCCTGCTCAGATACTTAGATGGTGAATTAGATCCAGAATGTGATGAAGAAGATGAGGAACATGGAATCTATTTCCCATGGAATTTTGAGATTGAAAAACTGTCCGATTTTGATACAAAATTTAACATTGCGGAGGAAAAGGAATTATTTGATAGTACACTGGATGCCAATATAGAAACATATCTAGAAGGCATGCATGAGGGTGGCTTTGAAATTGAAGTTGAACCGAGAACTTGCGAAGTGATAGATAACTCGTATAGAGATGATGATCCCGAATCTTCTGTTAATATGCGTTTAAATACTTTGGTTATGAAAGCTGTCGATGAACAGATAAAAACAATTGACTATGTAAATTCAAAATATCAGGAATTAGTTGAAAAATATGATGATTTGACAGCAAGAAATAAAATAGGCGAAGTGGTAGTCACGGAAATATATGATGCTATGACAAGCGGCAAGCAAAGTTCAGATTCAGAGTTTAAAAAGAAAATAGAAAAAATCAGATAAAAACAGGGCTTGACAGAAAACTCAACTATTCGAAAATACAGGAAAAATCTGATTGAGAAACTATTGATTAGTACTTTACCCATGGTCGGGGATTAGGTCATTGGTACTTTACCAACGGTAGACACATGTCGAGACGGTAGTATTGATGTCAAGGGTTCATAACAAATGGGTTTCAGGAAATGAACCGATGATTTCTGTCTTTTCGGATCGTATTGAAATATTATCGAGAGGCACAATTGACCCTGAACAAACCTTGGAGGTTTTTTTGCCGGTGAATCCATTCCGGTTAATAAAGAATTATCGGAGATATTTCTTCAACTCCATATAAGCGAAAAAACAGGTCGTGGGGTATGGGTGATAAATTATCAGAAAAGGGTAATAAAACGGGTCATTGGCAGATTATAGAGGAAATAGAATGAGTTCTTTTGAAAAAAGCAGGAGCACATAAAATGATAGAAACAAATAGATTGAAAATATATGCGGCTTCCAAAGAACAGATGGAGACATTTATTGCATCGCAGTCTGTTGATGCTTTAAAAGAGGCATATTCGGAAATGCTGGATGGCTGTCTGTCACACCCGGATCAGTGGGAGTGGTACGCTATCTGGATGATAGAACTGAAGGATGGTACTCATGTAGGCGAACTGTGTTTCAAAGGCATTACATCAGAGGGCTCGGCTGAAATCGGATATGGTATTTCAGAAGAATCTCAGGGACATGGCTATGCAACTGAAGCAGTGTCTGCTCTTGTTGATTGGGCATTAAAACAGCCTGGTATAGTCTGTGTTATGGCTGAAACGGAAGAGTCAAATGCAGCATCCCAAAGGGTACTTGGCAAAGCAGGTTTTACACCTACAGGAGAAATCGGTGAGGAGGGCCCACGGTATGAAATTAAAAAACGTATTGATTGTTGTTAAGGATATCGAGAAATCACGAAAATATTATCAGGATATGTTTGGCCTTGAACTGGCAGTAGATAATGATGGGAATATGATACTGACGGAAGGACTGGTACTTCAGGCAGAATCGTACTGGAAGGATTTTCTTAAGAAAGATGTCGAATGGAAAAACAATTCATGTGAACTGTATTTTGAAGAGACAGACATAGAAGGTTTTGTCAGGAAACTGGACACTTTTTATCCTGAAACAGAGTATGTAAACAAGCTCATGATTCACAGCTGGGGACAGACTGTTGTAAGGTTTTACGATCCGGATGGAAATCTGATCGAAGTCGGAACTCCGGTGTAACAAACGAGGAGAAGGCGATATAAATCTCTGCTTCGATTCAGCGAAATATTCCCACGCACCCTGATGTACATTTTCGGAGGCGGAATATTGTCTGTTACGACCGGGTATAAGTTTTGAGGGGAGGAATATTGTCTTGCTCTACCGGACATTAGACTTCCGAACTCACGGCATGTGGAGTGCATCGCACTCCTTAAGGGTTCCGGGGTAAATGGTCGCGAATGGTCATTTGGGGACAGGGACTAATGCCGGAAGCCGTACATGAGATCATGAGACACGCATTTGAAGATCTTCACCTGGAGAGACTATGGTGCGGGTATTTTGATGGAAATAATAAATCGAAGCGCTGTCAGGAAAAATGCGGATTCAAATATCATCATACGAACGAGAACATATTCTGGGAGCTAATGAATGATACACGTACCGAGCATGTCACATGCATATCCAGAGAGCAATGGGATCGATAGCTTTAAGGTAAAATGATAATGTGCAACAGGTGACAAATTGTTACCAGTTGAAAATGTAAGATAAGCACGTTCAGTTGGTTACATTTTGTCACCAACTGAATTTCAATAGAGGGATGAAACAATGCGCGAACAGTTGTTCGAAAACAGCAATAATGCTATAATATTGTTGATGATCCTGAGAATATGCACAAGTTTGCAAAACAATTTGCTTTGGCAACTAAGGAGCTTCATTCCACAGAATGCAACACTAATCGGTTTGAAAGCCGTTTAGACATTATTCGAAAACAAATTCTCATACGGAAATCCGATTCTTGATATAGCACACATGTACAATATTTATATCTGCTGTGCAAATATGAAGAGAATCCAGGATATAACTCATATGACACAGGAACAGCTGGTGGAGTTCTGGTATTATTTCCTAGAAGAGTATTATGGTTATACTGGAACAGAAGCAGAAAAATTCAACGATAGCATTGATATATATAATGCCTTAGATTTGCTTCAGCGGAATTACTTTCAACCGGGATGTTTATCAGACCTTATAACACTTATACTGGTTAGACCAAAATTAAAGAAATACTTTAGAAATAACCATGAAAGCAAGAACCAGAATTACAATAATATTCTTAATAAGCCTGTTCATCCTCGTTGTTGAGAGCAGTATTGTATATAGAGGATTAACATCCGGACATACAATCAAACAGGTAAGCGACACGGCGAGCAGTGCCGGATATTTCTCAGCATTTACAGTTGACTGTGAATGCTTTATGGCTATGGTATCGCTGGTAGGCGTTGTACTCTGTGTGAAGGCTCTTCTTAAGAAGGAAGATGAACTGCCACCATGGTTCGATGTTTTATACCTGATTGGAACATCGTCGTTAACACTGGTATTTCTTGTGGTTGCGTGCTACCTGGCACCAATTAAAGTGGCTCACGGGTACAGCTATTTCTATCTCTTTAGAAAAGGGAATTTTTACAATCATTTTCTGAATCCATGGCTGTCCATCCTGTGCTTGGATCTAATTAACAATACACGTAAGATCCCTCGTAAGTCGGCGTTGCTGGCACCGATACCGATGATAATATACGCTTTCGTATACTTGATTAATGTAGCTTTTTTGAAAACATGGCCGGATCTGTACAGCTTTTTCCCGGGAGGTCGTTATTGGCTGTTCCCAATCGAGCTTGCTGTAATATTCGCAATTACATATGGGCTGGGAAGACTGCATATCGGTCTGCATAATAAGAGTGAGGCAGCGTTATGAGTGATTATCCGTATATGGATGAATTTGAATATATTGATTATTGTATAAGCAGTTCCACAGGACCATCGGACCCGGAAGATACAGTAGATCGTGAGGCGATACTGAATTCCGGGAATTACGAAGAGATAAAAGCTTTAATATTGGAAGATAATCGTATACATCCTGACGATGTGAAGGGTGACATAGAATGCGTTTCAGATCAAAAGCTTCTTTATGAACTTGCCTGCAGAGGTGTAGCTGCTGCTATTGAGAAAATTACAGATCAAAATCTACTGTATGATTATTACAATAAAGAGGACTATGTATACTACAAAGAAAGAGCTGTAAGAGCGATGACAGATCAAGATAATCTTCTGACTATTGCACAAAGCTGGAACTCGCTCGAATCTGCCTATATTGCAAGAAGAAAACTTGATGCAGAGCACATACAGCTATTCTATCAATGGGAGAGGAGTATACGCACTCGTATCAGTGAATTGAAACAGATGGATCAAACAGAAGCTGCAAAATGCATTCTGACCGAAGAAAACTGGAAGGTGCGCGAATGGATTGCAGGGAATATACCACTTCCGCCTGACGTCGTTGAAGAATTTGAGAAGAGAGAAAAATGCAAAAACGTTCGCCGTGAGCTTTTGTATTCATCGAAAGATCCTGTTACGCTGAGGATTATGGCTCGACTTGACGATGATATCTATATTCAGCGAAATGCAGAAGAATACGCGGAGTATTGGCGTGAAAAGAATAATCTTTATGACTAGGGGTCAGACCCCTGTGACCAAAATGCAAAAAGGGGACAGACAATGAAGTTTAAGAAATTAGCAGATTACGTATTTGAAACTGATGTATATACCGAGCTGAATTATGATCTTGCAGAGAATCGCCTTTCGGATCAGTTCGACAAATGGCAGGAATTTGAGGGTGGTTGCTCCTGCGCAATTAAAACTCTGGACAATGGACAGACCATAGCCGGAAGAAACATGGATCTTACCATCAGCAACAAACCGGCATATGTTGTCAGGACCGCGTGTCCGGGCAAGAACGCAACTGTCGCTTTGTCATATTTCTACATGGAGGGTCCGGATTACGAAGAGGTGCTGGAGAACGGAGTTCCTGACGGGTTTGCTGAGATGCTGCCCTTCCTCTGCGAGGATGTTATGAACGACCAAGGCCTCTATGTTGAGACTAATATGCGTAGCGGCGAGGAACTCGAGGATGGCAGATCCGAGTATGGTTGCACCGGTACCAACCCGGGCAAGCACAGGGTGTGCTCGACAGTTCTCCCCATATACATTGCTGAGAACTGCGCGAATGTCAGTGAGGCACTTGAATACGTTGATACTTTGGATATTTATACACCATCCGAGAAGCTTCCGTGGAACTTCACATTCATCATGGGAGATGAGAGCGGTCACTACGGACTACTGGAAATTGCCCAGAACAAAGTGTCTTGGCTCGAGGGACAGCAGATGCAGACCAACTTCTATATCACTCCTGAGTTCGCTGAGACCGAGGATCTTAAATGCGGCGTCGGAAGATATGCTGTTCTGGAGGCCGGAATAGATGATGTTCAGTCTGAAGAAGAGATGTTTGACCTCGTTGACCAGGTTACATATTTCCAGATTTACAGACCTAACCCTAGATTCGATGTAAGATCCGAGGAGGTTGGAATCAGACCTCACTGGGATACTGCATACCTTCTGGATGACAAGAACGCTGATGAGATATATACTAAGATTCAGCAGGATATAGAGAAGATTGGCAAGCTCTCCCGCAAGGAATTGCAGGATGCATGTAAGTATTGGGAGTCAATCTTTACAGTAGTTGCGAACTGCAATAACAGAACACTTAGAGTACGATTCTTCGAAGACAATAACAGAGTAATGTTACTGGGGGTCATGCCAACATCATCCCGGGCTTAATGTTGTCATTGAGCAAAAAGGGACAGACCCATGCATTGCTCAGGACTCTTTCATTATTCACAAACAAATAAATGAATTACAACGATAGTAAACTGAAAATCTTTATAAATTATATCAAGCCCCATAGGGGCTTGTTTGCTGTGGATATGCTCTTGTCTGTAGCAGTTGCTGCCATTGATCTGGTCTTTCCTTATGTTTCAAGATGGTCAATGAACAAGCTGCTACCTGAAGGCATATTCAAAACATTTTTCGTGGTTATGGGTATCATCTTTATCGCCTATTTACTGCGTGCATTCTTCATGTATCTGGTAACTGTGCTTGGACATCAGATGGGAACTCTTGTTGAGGCCGACATGCGTGAGGACATCTTCAATCACATGCAACACCTGACATTCTCGTATTACGATAAGAACAGAACCGGCATACTGCTGGGCCGTATCACAAACGACTTGTTCGAGATAGTTGAGCTGGCGCATCACGGTCCGGAGAATATTTTGACTTGCTCGATTACCATCATCGGAGCAATCATCATTCTCATGACAATCAATGTTCCACTGGGACTGTTGCTGCTCGGGCTCGCAGTCATTTGTGTTGGTATTTCAACCAAGCAGAGACTGTTGATGACCAGCCGCAACAAGATCGTCAAGACCAAAACAGGCGAGATCAATGCTGCGATAGAGAGCGGCATTTCCGGTATTCGTGTTGCCAAGGCATTCGGTAATGAAGATATCGAGCTCGAGAAGTTCCACGAGAGCAATGAGAAATACAAGACCAGCAAAGTAGGTTGGTATCAGGCTATGGGCTCATTCAACGCCGGAGTTGAGGCGACTGTAGGGCTTATGCAGATTGCGGTTATCGCACTTGGCGGCTATCTTACAATGCGCAACAACCTTGACTATGTTGACCTGATTACATTTACGCTTTATGTTTCAACATTTACAACGCCTATCAGGAAGCTGGCACAATTTATGGAAATCTTCTCACAGGGAACTGCCGGCTATGAGAGATTCCTTGAGGTAATGCGTACAGAGCCTGAGATTGTTGATTCAGATAATGCCATTAATCTTGGAGAGGTAGAGGGTTCAATCTGCTACAGGGATGTTGACTTCGCATACAGCAATGGCAAGCAGGTTCTTCACAACGTGAGCCTGAACATTGAGCCGGGCAAAACCCTCGCTCTTGTCGGACCATCGGGTGGTGGCAAAACGACGATTTGTCATCTGCTGCCGAGATTCTATGATGTTACTGATGGTAGTGTCAGCATTGACGGCATAGATGTTAGGAAGGTTACTCAGAAGAGTCTAAGGAATGCGGTTGGTATTATTCAGCAGGATGTGTTCCTCTTCGCGGGAACCGTGATGGAGAATATCAGATATGGAAGACCTGATGCGACAGATGAAGAGGTAATCGAAGCAGCCAAACTGGCTGAAATCCATGATGACATTATGGCTATGCCTGATGGCTACAATACCTATGTTGGCGAGAGAGGAGTAATCCTTTCCGGAGGACAGAAGCAGCGTATATCTATCGCAAGGGTATTCCTCAAGAATCCTAAGATCCTGATTCTCGATGAAGCGACTTCTGCGCTGGACAGTGTGACAGAGGCCAAGATTCAGGAGAGCTTTGATAAGCTGTCTGTAGGAAGGACTTGCCTGATAATTGCCCATCGATTGTCGACGGTGCGTGGTGCCGATTGTATCGCAGTAATCGAGAACGGCCGCGTTATCGAACAGGGCAGTCGAGAGGAACTCCTGGAACTTGATGGCAATTATGCAGCACTCGAACGCGCACAACTGCACTAGAAACTAAAAATGCAACAGTTAGGAACGACTTAACTGTTGCTTTTTGATTTAACTTTCTTTATTCTCGGCTACGAATCTTCTGATCTTCATGCCAGTTGTCTTAACAAAATCGTTCTTCCTGATGCGGAAGTTGCGGATTGCCTTCCAGTCAGGGTTGGATTCATTGACCTTGTCGATTTCCTTGCCGATCAGAGTTTGTACTGATTCATCGATTAAGTCAGTTCCGATAGAAGCAACAGCGTCTTTGCCTAGAGCCTCGGTAAGATGTTCAGCATCAACCCTTACGGTAGCCCAGATGCCTTTGTGGCCTGTCTCTTCGCCACTCTCGTCAGCCCATACCATGCACTCTTCGATGTAAGGGCTACGCATGAGTTTTTCCTCGAGCTCTTCAGGGAAGACATTCTTACCGTTGCCGGCGATGATGACATTCTTCATACGACCGGTGATATATACGTATCTGTCTTTATCGATGTGTCCAAGGTCACCGGTGTGGAACCAACCATCCTCCATGCAAGCCTCAGTTGCTTCCGGGTTGTTGTAGTAACCCATCATTACCTGCGGACCTCTGAAACAGAGCTCGCCATTGCCATCGTCGTCAGGATTAACAACCTTATATTCTGTATGCATGAAAACTCTTCCGGCAGAATCGTTCTTCATGTACTTCCACTGGTCAGGATTGAGCGCAACCATAGGAGCTGTCTCCGTCAGGCCGTAACCCTGCAAGGTCTTAATACCCAGACTACGGAAGAATGCGAGGACTTCAGGGTCTACTTTGGCACCGCCTGCGATAAACATTCTAATCTTGCCGCCGAATTGAGCTGTAATCTGCTCGATGGCAGACTTGGCTACGTTGATACCTATCTTGCCGGTGACATTGTTGATGGCAAGCAGCTTCTTAAGAGCCTTGTCCTTGCCCTGCTTAACGAGAGACTTCTGAATTGAGCGATAGAACTTCTCATAGATGACAGGAACAGCAAGAAGGAAAGTCGGCTGAACCATCTGCATATCCTTGGTAATGTATTTAAGTCCTCTGCAGAATGCGAGGGAAGAACCCATGTAGAGACCTTCCAGCATGGAGCAGGTGCACTCGTAAGTGTGATGAAGAGGGAGCACGGAGAAGAAGATGTCCGATGGACGAACCTCAAGATATGGCTGCGAGATCATTACATCAGCACAGAGATTTCTGTGGCAGAGCATAACGCCCTTGGCAACTCCTGTAGTTCCGGATGTGAAGATGATTGCAGCGAGGTCAGTGTTGCGAATTCTCGCATCAATGAAACGTCTGTCGCCGGACTCGACAAGAGCCTGACCCTCATCCCTGAGGAGATTCCAAGAGTAGAGACCCTTATCAGAATTCTCGTGCTCGTCCTTATTGATACCTATTACGATTTCAAGGGATGTCTTTCCGTCAGATTTGATGGACTTGAACATCTCATAATGTTTATCTGAACAGCAGATGATAGCCTTGATCTCTCCACTGATGCAGAGATTCTCAAGCTCATCCTGAGGCAATTCTCTATCCAGAGGAACTACGATACCTGTTCCTCCGATAACTGCATGATAGGACTCAACCCACTCATAACAGTTGGGACCGATAACTCCGATATGTGAATTCTTAAGACCGAGGTCGATAAGCTTGGTACCGAGAGCCCTTACATGAGCCAATGCCTCTCTGTATGAGACAGTGCTGAACTCCTTATCTCCCTTCATGATCTGGTGGTAAAGAACCTTGTCTCCATATATATCTGCACTGGATTCGAAGAGCTGCTTGAGGTCGCATACAGGTCGACCCTTCTTGTACATAACAATAGGATCTTTGCTGGCAGCAATAGCATCCATCCAGGCCTTGGCCTCAGCCATTTCGGCAGCCTTCATAGCCTGATATTCTTCTTCAGTCATTAAGTCCAAATTCTTCTCTGTGTTCATTTTAGTCACCACTATACATAATAGGATTATTTCTGTATAATAAGAATACCAACACAGTGTTGCGAAAACAACCATCAATTGTTTTTACAACGCTGGGTAGCCAACACATAGTACGAAAGTGTTGGAAAATGTAAGAAAAATTAAAGAAAAACAAAAAAGAAACATAATAACTTTCAAATATAATAATCAGGACCGTTCCAGAGGAGTGATCATGACAGATAAGACAGATAGCCGCAGGGTGAGAATGACTAAGAGAATACTCAAAGAAAGCTTGCTCGATCTTATGGCTGAGAAGAATATCAGCCACATCAGCATTAAGGAGATATGCGAACTTGCCGATGTGAACAGATCGACATTCTATGCACACTACGAGAGTCCCTATGATTTGCTCAAGGAAATCGAGAGTGACATAGTGGCTGAGACCCCGAGAATCAATCTCTATCATGAGGAACCTGTGCTCGAGGAACTTACAGCTTTCTTCGAATATCTTGAGAAGAACCGGGATGTGTGCAAGATTCTCTTTGCGAATTCAGGGGCGCACAGCTTTGAGAATAAGATACTGGATAAGCTGTTCGGCAAGACAGAGGATAAGCCTCAGTGGATCACCGGATTCGATATTCACAATGATGTTCATATCAAAATGCTTATGTCTGCATTCGGTGGATTGCAACTTGTTGAGCAGTGGATTTACGGTCAATTTGACTGCTCCGCAGACGAGCTCGCTGTTGCTATCAGCAGGTATATTCAAGGCAGCTAATAGTTTAGATTAGAGCACTACGCAGGTTTGTTTTGTATGAAAAATAGGTTTATAATTAACGGTGTGAAAACAGACCAACAAACAGAAAATCTCGGGTAATATAAACGAGGAGGATATACAGTGAAGAATAGAGGATTGGTAGCTTTCGTATTGATGATGATTATCACAGCTGCATACACAGGTGCAGTTCTGATGGTTGATGTGCAGCCGATAGGCCCTGCCGGAACCAAGGTTGGACTGGCAAGCATCAATGCGTTATATCAGAATATAGTTGGCGTTAATTATACATATTATGAGATTGCAGAAATCCTGGGTCTCGTTATTCTGGGAATATTCGCTATCTTTGCATTAATGGGATTAGTTCAGCTGATTATGCGTCGCAATCTGTTCAAGGTAGATAAGAATATCTTGGTCCTTGGCGGCGTATACCTTTTGATGTTCGCACTTTATGTTTTGTTTGCCAAAGTTGCTATTAGTTACAGACCGGTTATACTGCCGGGAGAGACAGTGCCTGAAGCATCTTTCCCATCGTCGCACACAATGCTTGCCATTGTAGTATCAGTACTCACGATGATGCAGCTCAAGTATTATGTAAAGAGAAAGAGTGCCAGGGTTTTCCTGAAATTTGACTTGATTGTAATCATGCTGATGACTGTTGCAGCAAGAACCCTGTCAGGAGCACACTGGTTGACAGACATTGTTGCCGGAATATTGTTCAGCTTAACGCTTATTTCGCTATACTGCGCAGGCATGACTGCGGTTAAGAATGGCGCCAAGCATTAATTGATTAGCACGGACTGAAATAACGGGGAGATATATATGGATTATCCGATGAAGCAAGTCCTTGATACCAAATATATCAAGGTTTATGACATAGAATTTCGTAAAGATGGACACTACTATGATGTCAGCAGACGCAAGGCAGAAGACCTGATAGCTGATAAAAAGGCTGATGAGATCAAGCAGCTCGTTCCTGATGCAGTCAGCTGCGAAGTCGTTCTCGAGCAGGAAGGCAAGGAACCACTTCTGTTACTCGCCAAGGAATACAGATATCCTATTGGTCAGTATCTATTGAGTCCAACGGCGGGTCTTATTGATGAAGAGGACAAGACTCTTGACAGAGATCAGGCAATAAGAGCAACGGCTATCAGAGAACTGAAAGAGGAGACGGGCATCACTTTCAAGGAAGGAGACAGCGTAGAGATGATCAGCCCAATGATGTTCTCATCCCCCGGTATGACTGATGAGAATAACGCCATGGTGAGAATTATCATCAGGAACGCTGATCTCGTTGAACTCAGCCAAGATGGCTGTGAGGGGTCCGAGATGTTTAACGGTTTCGAGCTCTACAACATAGATGACGCCAAGAGAGTTCTGGCGAATGGGTGTGACGACAACGGAATGTTCTATTCCGTATATACATGGATAGCACTGGCGGACTTTGTCAGTGGCTATGGTAAGGAGTACTAACTAATGAATATCAGCAAGAAGATTGCAGATGAACTGAATATTAGAGAATCACAGGTTGATGCAACAATTCGCCTGATTGATGAGGGTAATACCATTCCGTTCATCGCAAGATACCGTAAGGAAGTAACAGGTTCACTCGATGACGAGGTATTAAGATCACTTGATGAGAGACTGAAATACCTGCGCAATCTCGAAGAGAAGAAGACGACAGTTATCGCTAGCATCGAGGAACAGGGGAAGATGACCGATGAGCTTCGTCAGGCAATTGATGAGGCTGAGACACTCGTTGCTGTAGAGGACATCTACAGACCGTACAGACCTAAGAGGAAGACAAGAGCCAGCGTTGCCAAGGAGAAGGGCCTTGAACCACTTGCAACGCTGATTAAGGAACAGAAGATTACAGAGCCTATCCTTGATGTTGCAGCAGCGTACATTAGTGACAAAGAAGGACTGGAAGTTCCGACCGCTGAAGACGCTCTCCAGGGCGCAATGGACATTATCGCTGAAGAGATATCCGATTCAGCAGAGTATAGAGCTGAGATACGTCGCATGACTGCAGAGAGAGGCATTGTTGTTTCTGCAGTTAAGGATGCGGATTCAGACGAGAAGAAGACGTATGAGTCTTACTATGAATACAGCGAACCGGCTCGCAAGATACCGGGTCACAGAGTACTTGCCATCAACAGAGGTGAGGCAGAGAAGATTCTGTCGGTATCGATTGAAGCACCGGCCGATGACGTAATCTACTATCTTGAACATGAAGTCATTACTGCCAAGAATCCGGTGACTACTCCGGTGCTCAAGGCAGCTATAGAGGACAGTTACAAGAGGCTGATTGAACCATCCATTGAGAGAGATATTCGTAATGAGTTGACAGAGCAGGCTGAGAATGGAGCGATTGAAGTCTTCGGCAAGAACCTGACTCAGCTCCTTATGCAGCCGCCGATTGTTGGTGCCACTGTACTTGGATGGGACCCTGCATTCAGAACAGGATGCAAGCTCGCCATTGTAGACAGTACAGGAAAGGTTCTCGATACGACAGTAATCTATCCGACTCCGCCACAGAACAAGGTTGAGGAGTCCAAGGAAATAGTCAAAAAGCTGATAGCCAAGTATCATGTCAATCTGATATCTCTCGGCAACGGCACGGCAAGCCGTGAATCAGAGAAGATTATTTGCGATATGATTAAGGAGTCCAACCTTGATGTTCAATACATCATCGTTAACGAGGCAGGCGCATCTGTATATTCTGCCTCCAAGCTCGCGACAGAGGAATTCCCGAATTTTGATGTAGGTCAGAGATCAGCGACTTCGATGGCAAGAAGACTACAGGATCCGCTGTCAGAACTGGTTAAGATCGATCCTAAGTCGGTAGGCGTTGGTCAGTATCAGCACGATATGAACCAGAAGAAGCTCGAAGGCTCGCTTGCTGCTGTTGTAGAGGACTGCGTTAACCATGTAGGCGTTGACCTCAACACAGGCTCGGCATCACTGCTGCAGTACGTATCGGGCATCAATAAAACTCTTGCGACTAACATCGTTATGTATAGAGAAGAGAACGGTCAGTTCAATAGCCGTAAGGATCTCCTCAAGGTTCCGAAGCTCGGACCTAAGGCCTATGAGCAGTGCGCAGGTTTCCTGCGTATCAGAGGAGGCAAAGAGCCTCTTGATGCAACAGCCGTTCACCCTGAGTCTTATGAGATAACCAAGTCGCTTCTTAAGTCACTTGGACTCAAGCTTGACGACATCGCTTCTGGCGGTATTCAGGGAGTATCCAAAGGCATCAGCAGCTACAAGGAACTGGCAGGACATCTGGGCGTTGGAGAACCTACACTAAGAGATATAGTTAAGGAACTGGAGAAGCCCGGCAGAGATCCGCGTGACGAGATGCCGGCACCGATACTCAAGTCGGACGTTCTCGAGATGGAAGACCTGACTGAAGGCATGATACTCAAGGGTACGGTTCGTAATGTAATCGACTTTGGCGCCTTCGTAGACATAGGTGTTCACCAGGATGGACTGGTTCACATCTCACAGCTGTGTGACAGATATATTAAACATCCGCTCGAGGTTGTCTCGGTCGGAGACATTGTAGAGGTTAAAGTGCTGTCGGTCGACCTTCAGAAGAAGAGAATCGCGCTGACAATGAAGATATAGGAGGTTGATACTATGGGATTTGTTGAATTTTACACACCAACAGAAGTGTATTTCGGTAAGGATGCAGAGTCTCTCGTTGGAGAGAAGCTCGCTGCAGCAGGATACAAGAAGGTCCTGATTCATTATGGAACAGGCTCGGTTAAGAAGAACGGACTCTTGGACAGAGTTGAGAAGAATCTGACTGATGCCGGTATCGGCTTTGTTGAGCTCGGCGGCGTAGTTCCTAACCCTAGAATTTCCCTCGCAAGAAAGGGCATCGAGCTCTACAAGAATGAGGGTTGCGATTTCATTCTCGCAGTTGGCGGTGGTTCCGTTCTGGATAGTGCCAAAGCAATCAGCTATGGTGTGTTCGGTGGCGGCGAAGTATGGGACTTCTACTGCGGTAAGAGGAAGGTTGCAGGAGCTGAGCCTGTAGGAGTAGTACTGACTCTTTCGGCAACAGGTAGTGAGATGAGTGACTCTTCGGTTCTTACTAACGATGACGGAGAGCCTACTTACAAGCGTGGTGTTAACACCAACTACGGGAGAATTAAATACGCATTCCTGAATCCTGAGCTGACTTATACAGTTAACGCTTATCAGACAGGTAGCGGTTCAACAGATATCATCATGCACACTCTCGAGAGATACTTCCATGACGGATATGCACTGGACTTTACAGACCAGCTGTCATTCACACTGATCAAGGAAGTAATGGAGAACGCTCCTAAGGCGCTCAAAGACCCTTGCGATTATGAGGCAAGAGCCAACCTGATGTGGTGCGGCTCACTTTCACATAATGGTCTGATGGCTGCATGCAACAACAACAAGGGCGACTGGGCTTGCCACCAGATTGAGCATGAGCTGTCAGCTGAGTATGACGTAGCACACGGCGCAGGACTTGCTGCTATCTGGGCATCATGGGCAAGATACTGCCTTGATGTTAACAGAGACAGATTCGTTAAGCTGGGCGAAGGCGTATTCGGTGAGAGTGATCCGGAGAAGGCTATTCAGAAATTTGAAGCATTCTTCAAGTCAATCGGAATGCCAACAAGCCTCAAGGAACTCGGTCTTGACTTTGGAGAGGAAGAATGCCGCAAGGCTGCTCTTGGAGTAACATTCCAGGATGCACGTACAATAGGTAATTTCAAGTCACTGAATACGGAGGACATCTTCAACATCTACATGATGGCAAGATAAGACAGATAAATGAGAAACAAGAGAAGGGATGCTGTCAGAATCAAGAAGCTGGACGGAGTACATGCAATCATGCCTTTCCTGATGCCCAAGAGGACTGAGGCTGAGGTGTCGATGAATGAGACTTTCGATATAACTGATTTGATGGTGTATCTTGAGAAATATAATAAAGATAACGGAACGAACATCAAACTGTTCCATGCTATTTGCTATGCTTTTGCAAGGACTATTTATCATCGTCCCAAATTGAATATATTCGTATCCGGCTGGTCGTATTATCAGAGGAAGGACATCATTCTGTCCTTCGTCGTTAAGCGCCAGTTAAGCGACACTGCAGAGGAATCTCTGATGTTCATGAAGGTCAGACCGGATATGACCATTGAGGAAATCTCCAAGAAGATTCTTGGTGAGGTTGATACTATACGTAAGGAGCACGGTAATAACATGGGTGATACCCTTGATACTGTGGCAAAATTACCAAGGTTAATGATTGCGCTGTTGATGAAGACTGCAAGGAGATTCGAGTTCTTCGGTATTAATCCCAAGGCTCTTACTGATGGTGATACAAACTATTCGACATTGCTCTTATCGAATCTCGGTTCCATAGGTGCAAATGGCTGTTATCATCATCTTAACAACTATGGAACCAACAGCTTGTTGGCTACTATAGGAACAATGCGTGACGAGAATCGCCTCAAACTCGATGGAACTGTTGAGACTCGCAAGTTGGTTGATATTATGACAACGGCGGATGAGCGAATTGCTGATGGATTCTATTTTGCCAAGTCTATGAAAATCGTCAAATTCCTGCTCGAACAGCCGGAACACCTCTTCGAGCCAATCGAGGATGCGATTGATGTGAAACTGTAATGTCAATGCTAATATTATCCCGGGCTTAACATTGACATTCTTCTCTCAATGTCAATGTTAAGCCCGGGATGACATTGACATATTAGGAGAAGAAGATGGAAAAAGTTACATTAGAAATGATTAAAGAGGCTGCAGAGGCTATGAAGGCTGTGGCACTTAAAACACCTATAGTTACTGCAACCAAAATCAGCCCTAATATTTTCTTTAAGGCTGAGAACCTGCAACGCACAGGGTCGTTCAAATTAAGAGGTGCCTATAACAAAATCAGAAATCTTAGCGATGAAGAGGCAGCTCGCGGTGTAGTTGCGTGCTCTGCCGGCAATCATGCGCAGGGCGTTGCTATATCTGCAACAAGCCGTGGCATCAAGTCGGTAGTCTGCATGCCTAAGAGTGCGCCTGAGATGAAGAAGGCTGCAACAAGGGGATACGGAGCAGATGTCGTAGAAGTTAATGGCATTTACGATGACTGTGCGGTTGAGGCTGAGCGTCTGTGCAGAGAAGAAGGACTTGTATTCGTTCATCCTTTTGATGATCCGTATGTTATCGCCGGCCAGGGAACACTCGGGCTCGAAATAATTGAGCAAATGCCGGAAGTTGAACAGATCCTGGTTCCTATCGGAGGCGGAGGCTTGGTTAGTGGTGTCGCGTGTGCAGTTAAGCAGCTTAAGCCTGAATGCAAGGTAATAGGAGTACAGGCTGCTGTTGTGGCATCCATGTACGGTTCGCATCTTCACCACAAGATAGAGACTGTGCCTGATGCCAGGACTTTTGCAGATGGAATTCACGTATTGACACCGGGCAAACTCACATTCGAGATGGTAGAGAAATATGTAGACGATATCGTTACTGTAGACGAGGACGAAATCTGTGCAGCAATAGTTTCACAACTCGAAGGACCAAAGCTGGTTTCCGAAGGTGCAGGTGCAGTAGGACTTGCGGCTTTCATGTTCGGCAAAGTTGATACATCACTCAGGACGGTCAGCATAGTATCCGGTGGTAACATCGACATCTCAATGCTGGGCAAAGTAGTAGATATAGGACTTCTTAAGAGAGACGGGTTTACAGTTAAATAATGTCAACATCAATGTCAATGTTAAGCCTGGGATAATATAAACATGGAAGATAAGATACAGAGATTAAAAGAGATAATTGACGACAGCAAGAACATCGTGTTCTTCGGTGGCGCAGGAGTATCCACAGAGAGTGGTATTCCGGACTTTCGTAGTGCAAGCGGATTGTACAATCAGAAACTCGATAGGAACGTATCGCCTGAGGAACTGATTTCGCATACATTCTATGTGAGGTACCCTGAGTATTTCTTCGAGTTCTATAAGGACAAGCTGATATATCCTGATGCTGAGCCTAACGACTGTCATAAGGCACTCGCTGAACTCGAGAGACAGGGCAAGGTTTCGGCTATCGTAACACAGAATATTGACGGACTTCACCAGAAGGCGGGCAGCAAGGTTGTGTATGAACTTCACGGATCTACGCTCCGTAACTACTGCGAGAAGTGTCACGCTTTCTATGATGAGAAATACGTGCTGGCCTCAGACGGAGTTCCAACCTGCGAGAAGTGCGGTGGCAGAGTTAAGCCTGATGTTGTACTATATGAAGAAGGACTTGATGACGCAACTGTTGAAGGTGCTATCGAGGCAATCGGCAAGGCAGACACTTTGATCATTGGCGGAACGACACTGATTGTGTACCCTGCAGCAGGACTGATTCATTACTTCCATGGTAAACATCTTGTCCTGATAAATAAATCTTCGACATCTGCTGACAGCTTGGCTGAGCTTGTTATCAATGACAATATCGGTGAAGTGTTTAGACAGGTGATGGAATAGAATTGAGTACTAAGGAACGAAATATAAGTTATTACCCCGCATGAAAGAACGAGGATATATATGAGAAATCGTAGAAAAGACGGAACCCGTATTAAGGAAGTTGATGGATTCCATTCAATCGTTCCTTATGTAATGCCTAAGAGAACAGAGGCAGAGGCATCAATGACTGAGATTTTCGATATCACTGAGCTCTGCAAGTTCATGAAGGAACACAATGAGAAGAACGGCACGGAGTACAAGCTGTTCCATGCAATCTGCTATGCAGTTGCCAGGACAATCTATCACAGGCCAAAGCTCAACATCTTCATCTCCGGAAGAACCTATTATATGCGTAACGACATAACTCTGTCGTTTGTTGTTAAGCGCAAGTTCGAGGATCATTCCGAAGAATCTCTGATGTTTATGAAGGTTGAGCCTGACATGACCCTTGACAGGGTATCCAAAATGATACTTGGAGATGTCGAGAAAGTAAGAAAATTGCCAAACAATAACGACCTCGACAAGCTGATGTCGACAGTCGGCAAACTGCCTAGACCTATTCTTGAGTGCCTGTTTGGGGCTATTAAACTTATGGAGTATAACGGAGTTGTGCCGGCGGCAATCCGCAAGGACGACCCTAATTATTCAACTGTACTCCTGTCCAATCTGGGCTCAATAGGAGCCGGTGCGGCATATCATCATCTGAGTAATTACGGAACATGTTCCTTGATGGGAACCATCGGTACAATGCGTAATGAGCTAAGGATGAGAAGCGACGGAACAACAGAGGAAAGAACGCTGGTAGATATGACAATTACTCTTGACGAAAGAATTGCTGACGGATTCTACTTCGCCAAGTCGTTAAGAATAACCAAATTCCTGCTCGAGAATCCTGAATACCTCCTGCAGGAAATAAGAGAAGAAGTCCCTGTAAGTCTTAAGTAAACAACGGATTGTAAAGCGTTAATGTAAGACTATTGAAGATATAGTAAAGGGTATAAAATGTTAGTATTTCGCAAGGCTTTAGAGAAAGATGTGGAGGCGGTTGCCTGCATCTATGAACATGTTCATGATGCAGAGGCTGCCGGTATTACTACGACTTGTTGGGATAGGAATATTTATCCGCTGAAGAACACCGCAGAGGCAGCCTGCAATCGCGGCGACCTCTATGTGTGTGAAGATGACGGCGCGATTGTAGCAACCGCCATCATTAACCAACTTCAGGTAGATGTTTACGAAGGTGCGAATTGGCAGTACGAAGCCGCTGATGATGAGGTCCTCGTACTTCACACTTTGGCCGTAGACCCGGCTCATCACAAGAAGGGTATAGGCGCCGAATTCGTCCGCTATTATGAGAAACTGGCCGAAGAAATGAACTGCCCTGTTCTCAGAATGGACACCAATGCGAAGAATGTAATCGCAAGAAAATTCTATCCGACATTAGGATATAGAGAGGCAGATATCGTATCGACTGTGTTTAACGGAATTCCGGACGTAGATTTAGTGCTGCTTGAGAAGAGATTACAGATAAACAAGTAATATGAGTCAGATTTCATTGTTTGAACAAGAGAATGGCAATCAGCCATTGGCTGCGAGAATGCGCCCAAGAACTCTTGATGAGTATGTTGGACAGCAGCATCTGGTTGGTGAGGGCAAGGTCCTGCGCAAATTAATCGAGCAGGACAGAATTAGCTCGATGATTTTCTGGGGCCCTCCGGGAGTTGGCAAGACTACATTGGCGCAGATTATTGCCGGCAGTACTGACGCGCAGTTCATCACTTTCAGTGCGGTGACCAGCGGTATCAAACAGATCAAGGAAGTCATGCAGCAGGCTGACAGGATGACTTCTCTCGGTGCCAAGACAATAGTCTTCATCGATGAGATTCACCGTTTTAACAAAGCACAACAGGATGCTTTCCTGCCATTTGTTGAAAAGGGAAGCATCATCCTTATCGGCGCGACAACTGAGAATCCTTCATTCGAGGTTAACGGCGCGCTTCTTTCAAGGTGCAAAGTTTTCGTACTTCAGCAATTGACGCAGGACGATATCGCCCAGCTGATTCATAACGCCCTGACAGACCCTAGAGGTTTTGGAGAGCAGGATGTGCGTATTGACGACGACGTTATTTGCGCTCTTGCGGGATTCGCTAACGGTGATGCGAGAACGGCGTTGTCCACACTGGAGATGGTGATTCTTAATGGTGAGACCACTACAGATCCTGCAAGTGGCAAGGAAATCATCACTGTAACCACAGAGAATTTTGAGCAGTGTACTTCCAAGAAGTCACTTCTGTACGATAAAAATGGCGAGGAGCATTACAATCTTATCTCGGCTCTGCACAAGTCGATGCGTAATTCGGATGCTAACGCAGCGGTATACTGGCTGGCAAGAATGCTCGAGTCCGGTGAGGATCCGATGTACATCGCAAGAAGAGTTACAAGGTTCGCAGCTGAGGATGTGGGGCTTGCGGATCCGAGAGCTCTCGAGCTCTCGGTTGCGGCATTCCAGGCTTGTCACCTGATAGGAATGCCGGAATGCAGCGTGCACCTCACTGAAGCTGTAATCTACAACGCTCTGGCTCCAAAGTCCAATGCCATGGAAGTTGCATATATGGAGGCAGCAGCCGACGCCAACAAGCAGATCGCTGAACCGGTGCCGCTGCAGATCCGCAACGCCCCAACCAAGCTCATGAAAGAGCTGGATTATGGCAAAGGCTATATTTACGCCCATGACACTGAGGACAAGATAGCCGACATGGAATGCCTGCCTGATAGTCTCCGAGGCAAGGAATATTTCCATCCGGGCAACCAAGGTTACGAACCACGCTTCAAAGAACGCTATGAATCAATAAAAGAGTGGCGTAAAAAGAACAGGAAAGATAAATAGAGTTTGATAGAGAGGCTCTGCGGTAGTCGGCACTTAGTGATTGACGAGTGTCAACGAAGTCAGAACTTAGTGCCGTTACGTTAAGCCGCAGCGAGGCGAGAGCCGTACTCTCTAATCAAACTCTATTTTCTAATATTTATAATGACTTTATTTTAATAGTTGTGATATAATCTGTAGGCTAGTGTGTAATACTAGCCTAATTCTATTCTAAGGACAGAAAAATGAAAGATATTGAGATTAGAGAATTATTTAAAAACCAAGAGGTTTATGGCGGCAAGGAGGTCGTTGTACGCGGCTGGGTAAGAGGTAACCGTAACTCTAACGCATTCGGTTTTATCTCCCTGAATGACGGTACATTCTTCAAACCTGTTCAGGTAGTTTATGAGGCTGACAAGATTGCGAATTTCGACGAGGTTAGCAAATTCCGTCTGAGTGCAGGAATCATGGTAAGAGGTGTACTCGAACTCACTCCGGAAGCTCAGCAGCCATTTGAGATTAAGGCCAGCGAGATCATTCTGGAGGCAGACTCAGATTCCGACTATCCACTTCAGAAGAAGCGCCATACAATGGAGTTCTTAAGAGAGATCGCACACCTGAGACCAAGGAGCAATACTTTCTCCGCAGTATTCAGAGTAAGATCTGTAGCAGGATATGCTATCCACCAGTTCTTCCAGGAGAGAGGATTTATCTATTCACACTCACCTGAAATTACATGCAGTGACTGCGAGGGTGCAGGAGAGATGTTCCAGGTTACAACACTCGATCTTGACAATCTGCCAAGAGATGAGCAGGGCAAGATAGATTACAGCAAGGACTTCTTCGGTAAGAAAGCTAATCTGACAGTTTCGGGACAGCTTGAGGCAGAGATTATGGCCCTGGCATTCCGTAACGTATATACATTCGG
>JAZUDV010000016.1:0-3532 GCA_045639825.1 Anaerovoracaceae bacterium | reverse complement strand
GTGGAGTCCTCTATAATGATGATGATACATTCCAGGTTGGTGCTGACGGCGTTGTGATTGAAATATAGTATTAACCAAGAACGGGTTCATCAAGAATCCGTTCTTTTTTAATGCATTTGTTAACATCATATTTATAGAATTCACTTATATAGTATGATAGAATATATCCAAATATTTTATTACTATGTTAACTGATGGAAAATAACATGAAGAAGAAATTTGATGCAAGAAGATTAATGGCTGTGTGCCTGATAATGCTGATAGTCAGCAGTACTCTGCTGTTAGCTGGATGTGGCACATCATCTTCAGATGATAAGTCAGAGAACAAGCAGATTACAACGCTAGAAGAACTGAATGGACGCACTGTATATGCTCAGATGGGTACAATCAATGCAACGGCACTTGTTAACTGTGAGAAGTTAGCTGATTGCGAGAAACTGTATGCAACAGGCAACAACGACGGACTTCAGAAATTGATTTCCGGTAAGTCTGATGGATATGTTTGCGATAATCTGTATGCCCAGGAAATTGCTACTAAATATAACAGCCTGACAATTCTGGAAGAGACTCTTGATGAATCTGACTATGGTTTTATATTCCCTAAGAATACAACAATCAAGGAAGATTTTAACAAGGCTCTTAACAAGCTCCTTAAGAATGGATCCGTTGATGAACTCAGTCAGAAATGGATGTCTATTGAAGATGACAATACCAAGCTGCTGACTATTCAGAATTGGCCGGGAGAGGAAGGTACATGGAAGGTTGTAGTAGATACTGACAATCAGCCACTTTCTTACATTGGTTCAAACGGAGATGTCAAAGGCCTTGATCTTGACATTATTCTTGCTGTTGCCAGAGAACTTGATTACAAGGTTGTATTTGAGTCAAGAACTTTTTCAGAGATTCTTGTTAATGTTGCTGCCGGTAACTACGATATCGGTGCAGCAGGAGTTTCAATTACTGAAGATAGAGAGAATCTTGTAGCATTCTCCGATCCTTACTTCAGTAACAGCACTGTAATTCTTGTTAAGAAGCTTGGCGCAAGTGGCAGTGAAGCTGAGAGTATTAAGTTCACTGTAGGAACTGCTCTGTACAAGGTGTTCATTGAGGATGAAAGATATATGGTTCTCTGGGAAGGCGTTAAGACAACTATCATCTTCGTGCTCCTTTCACTGTTCTGTGCATTCTCATTCGGTTTCCTGATCTTCCTCTGGAAGTACACAGGTTCATGGGTTGCTAATAAATTATTCAAAGCTTTGCAGAGATTTATCCAGTTCGTTCCTGGAATGGTATGGCTGTATATAGTTTTCTATATCGTATTTACCGGAAGCAAAACAAACGGATTTATTGCTGCACTTGTAGCGTTCACAATTATGTTCGGTGACGTGGTTGACTTCGTTCTTGAGGATGCTGTCGGTCAGGTTAATGACAGCCAGAGAGAGGCAGCGTTCGCAATGGGTTATAGCAAGTATAAAGCTTTATTTAAGATATACCTGCCACAGGCTATGCCGATATTCCTTGGTAATATCGCAATAGAAATGGTTGGAATGGTTAAGACAACATGTCTTATTGAACTCGTTGCAGTTAATGATATTCAGTCTGCTGCAGACACAATTCTTGCTGAGTCACAGGTACCGTTCCTGCCACTGTTCATACCGGCTGTTCTGTATGCAATTATTGGTATTATAGTATTCAAGACAATACTTTATTTCGCACACAAGGCAGCTGAACGCATGGAAGATCCGGAAGCAATTAAGGCTAAGATTTTGAAAGGAAGAATTTAAATGATATCTGTAGAACACTTAAAAGTTAAAGCAGGCGGTCGTTCAATCTTTCAAGATCTGAATCTGACCATAAATGACGGAGAAGTAGTAGGTATTATCGGACCTTCAGGTTGCGGTAAGTCTCTGCTCTTACGTACAATGATCCACTTACATACTCAAGATGACGGTGAGATACTGTTTGATGGTGAGAAGTTGGTAAGAAGTGCTAACGGAGCACTTAAGGATAATGGAAAGATAGGTATGGTATTCCAGGATTACAATCTATTCGACCATCTTACTGTACTGGAAAATGTAGTATCCGGTCCAATCCATTTAACTGATGAAAAGCCTGAAGATGCTCTTAAAAGAGCGATAAAGATTATTCGTACGGTTGGTCTTGGAGATGTTGCTTATCATTATCCTGCGGGACTGTCAGGCGGACAGAAGCAGCGTGTAGCAATTGCACGTACTCTTGCTATGGATCCTGACATCATTCTTCTCGATGAGCCTACAAGTTCTCTCGACCCGATGATGAAGGGCGAGGTTGAGGCTGTAATCAGACTGATTGCCGCTCAGGGCAAGACTATGATTATCGTTTCCCATGAGATGGAGCTTATCAGGGGAGTATGTAACAGAGTAATATTCCTGAATGAAGGAACTGTTTATGAAGAAGGTACTCCTGATGAAATCTTCGAGCATCCTAAGAAGGCTGCAACAAGAAGATTCGTAAGACAGCTGAGAGTACTCGAATTTGACGTAGATTCCAAGAATTTCGACTTTATCGGTAATAATACGAGAGTTCAGCAGTTCTCTTTCGCCAATGGCATTCCTCCGCGTCTGCAGGAGAGATTGGCTGCTATCCTGGAAGAGCTGTATCAGATGGTTATTATTCAGCCTATTGAAGAGAACAAGATGCATATTTCCTTCGAATTCAACAAGAAGGAGGGTGCTATCAGAGGTCATGTTAAGTTCACAGGTCCTTATATCGATCCTGATGATCCGATGTTCTTCTTCTCATGGCCGATTATCGTTAAGAGAGCCAGTGAGGTAGAAGTAGGTAAGTGCCCTGATAATGATCCTGACGAGTTCACTAACGACGTACATATCATCATCAAAGAAGATAAGTAAAACCTTGCAATGTCAGCATTTTAAGTGTTGACATTGCTTTTTGTTTATAGTATCATTTACGTCGGTTAGCCGCACGAAACAGGTTTTTTATCTTAAGCGTAGCACCTGATTAGGCGAGACTGGTATTAGGAGGAATTAAAAATTATGTACGCAATTATTCAGACTGGCGGTAAGCAGTACAGAGTACAGGAAGGCGACGAGTTCAAGGTAGAGAAGCTCGAAGCTAAGGTTGGTGACAAAGTCGTTTTCGACGAGGTTCTCACAGTTGGTGGAGACAAGCTGATCGTTGGAACACCTTTCGTTAAGGGCTATGCAGTTACTGCAAAGGTACTTGAGCAGGGTAAGAATGACAAGGTTATCATCTACAAGTACAAGGCTAAGAAGGACGAGAGAACTAAGAACGGTCACAGACAGCCATATACTCTGGTTAAGGTAACAGCTATCGGCGAAGGCACTAAGGCTGCTGAGAAGAAGGCTCCTGCTAAGAAGGCTGAGGCTAAGGAAGAAAAGGCTGCTGTAAAGGCTAATGCTTCAATGAAGAAGGATGAGCTGCTTGCTATCGCTAAGGATATGGGCATCGAGGTTACAGCTAAGGCAACTAAGGCTGACATCCTCGCAGCAATCGAAGCTAAGTAATAAGA
>JAZUDV010000015.1:0-15026 GCA_045639825.1 Anaerovoracaceae bacterium | reverse complement strand
CTATAATTGACGCCCTATCGAATAAGATAAGGTGGGTACTTCTATAGCTATAGATTCTGCAGTCCACTCAATGGAGGCTTTACATAAGTCTATAGCAGCCAGAATCCCTTTAAGTAAGTGTAGGTTCAATTATGATGACTCAACGAATATTCCAGGAAAAATTTTTATTATAAATTAAAGTTATTCAGGTAATTCGCAGTTGTAGTATACATTCTGAACATCGTCATTTTCTTCAAGTGCATCAATAAGCTTAGTTAACTGCTTAATTGCAACTTCATCTGTTACATTAGCCTGCATTGAAGGAATCTGCTCGATATCAGCTTCAACGATCTCATAACCTGCATCCTTAAGGGCAGTATGAACATCATTGAATGCGCCAGGATCAGTCAGAACCTCGAAGTTATCCTCGTTAACGTTCATGTCATCAGCACCTGCATCAAGTGCAGCCATCATAACTTCTTCCTCATCAAGACCCTCTGAATCAATAACGATAACACCCTTACGTGAGAACATATAGGATACGCATCCGGGTGTACCGAGGTTGCCGCCATTCTTATCGAATGTTGATCTTACGAAAGCAGTTGTTCTGTTGTTGTTATCTGTAAGACACTCTACGATTACAGCAACTCCTGAAGGACCGTAACCCTCGAAGATTTTCTCTTCGTAAGTCTCGCCACCGAGTTCTCCGGTACCTTTCTTAACCGCTCTGTAGATGTTGTCATTAGGCATTCCAATGCCCTTAGCCTTATCGATAGCTACTCTTAAAGATGGATTGAAGTTAGGATCTCCACCAGCCTTAGCTGCTACGATAATCTGTCTTGCATACTTAGTGAACATTGCAGCACGCTTTGAATCCTGAGCTGCTTTTCTGTTAGCTATTGTGCCATGTCTACCCATAGGGAGGCACCTCCTTCGTCATAAATTAATAAATATGTGCTTGTAGCACGTTTAAATTTCGTTAATAGTATACTACCATGCAGACTAATCTTCAAGATTCTTGAAAGCGGTAGCCATCATCATCTTGATACGATTGAGCTGATTAACATTGGATGCGCCAGGATCGTAGTCAATCGCAACGATATTTGCCTTGGAATCATACTGTCTGAGAGCCTTCAGCATACCCTTGCCTGCAACGTGATTAGGCAGGCAGGCAAACGGCTGCAGACAACAAATATTCTTAACACCGTCATCAATCAGATCAACCATCTCACCGGTTAGGAGCCAGCCCTCGCCGCATTGGTTGGCAACAGAGATGAATCTCTCGGCATTCTTAGCCGTCTCCTCGATATGATGGTCAGGTTCAAAACGCTTACTCTGTTCGCAAGCTCTTCTCGTATGTTTACGGAATGTCTCAATCAGTGCATGTGCAGCCTGATTGATCTTCATATCCTTCCAAGTACCATTAAGATTTTTGTAATTGTAAATCTTGTTATAAATGGTGTACTCAGCAAAGTCCGTAAGCGATGGAACTACAGCTTCTCCACCCTCCTGTTCAATGATATCAACCAGATTGTTATTGGCATTAGGATGATATTTGACCAGAATCTCGCCTACAATTCCAACACGAGGCTTTCTCTTGCTGTCATCAATCGGCAGATTATCAAAATCATTTACAATTTCATAAATATTGTCGACGAACTGTTTCTTATTAAGATTCATTGAGTTCTCGACAATTCGATCGAACCAGCTATCCATAAGTGCCTGCGCACTACCGGGTTCTATCTCATATGGTCTTGTTCTATACAGACACTTCATCATCAGATCGCCGTAGAAGAGAGCATAGAACAGTTTCATACCAAGCGGCAGAGTAATTTTGAATCCCGGATTCTTCTCAAGGCCGGCAAGGTTAAACGAAATAACAGGCACTTGCTCCATATCGAGTTCTTTAAGAGCTTTTCTAAGTAGAGCAACATAGTTGCTGGCACGACAGCCGCCACCTGTTTGAGACATGAATACAGCAGTTTTGTTCAGATCATATTCACCCGATTTAAGTGCAGAAATAATCTGACCAAGTGTAACTATAGTCGGATAGCAAGCGTCGTTGTTAACGTACTTCAGTCCTTCTTCCTCGGAATCCTTGGTAACCTCAGGGAGCAGTACGGCGTTATATCCGCAATTCTGCATAACCTTCTCCATATACTTAAAGTGTATAGGAGACATCTGCGGAACGAGCAAGGTGTATCCATCTAACTTCATCTGCTTGGTGAATACCTGTCTGATATATGGATTGTTGAGTTTCTTGCTAATGGTTCCGAGCTTATCCCTCTCCTGAAGTGCAGCCTTAAGAGATCTGATTCTTATCTTGGCAGCGCCCAGATTGGCACCCTCATCAATCTTAAGAACCGTATATAGCTTATTGTTCTGCTCAAGCAGCTCATCAACTTCATCAGTAGTAACTGCATCAAGACCGCAGCCGAACGAATTAAGCTGAATTATCTCAACATCATCTCTTTGTCCGGCAAATACAGCAGCCTTGTAAAGTCTTGAATGATAAACCCACTGATCAAGAATTCTGATAGGCCTCTTAGTCTTAATCTTCCAGCTGACAGAGTCCTCAGAAAGAACAGCCATATCCTGCTGGATAATCAGATTGTCAATACCGTGATTAATCTCCGGGTCAATATGATAAGGGCGGCCGGAAAGGACTATACCCTTCTTGCCATAATTCTTCATATACTTGAGGGCCTGATCACCCGCATGAGCCACAGCTTCTTTATATTGCTTCTGGGCAAAACGGCCTTCGGATATTGCGTGAGATATCTCGAGAGAATCGGTATGAAGATGATTAAGCGAATACTCTCTCGTATCTTTGCCAAGATGGAAAGACTCGACTACATTATCTCTTGCTGCAATATCAACATCTCTCGTGCCACAGAAGAATTTTACAAACTCCTCATTCATTCTCTGATCATTATCATAAGGAATGAACGGATGATAGAATTCGACATCGTTTTCGAAGAAGTAATCTGCCATATTCTTATCGATTACTTCAGGATATGTTGCTACAACAGGGCAATTATAATGATTAGGAGCATCCTTGTCCTCAACCGCCTCGTAATTCAGCGATGGATAGAATATTCTCTTAACTCCGTTCTCAACAAGCCACTTGATGTGACCGTGAACCAACTTCGCAGGATAGCAAGCCGTATCAGATGAAATAGTATCCATTCCACTTTCATACATCTTCTTATTGCTAGGAGGAGAAAGAATTACTCTAAATCCCAGCTTAGTGAAGAATGCATGCCAGAACGGATAATCCTCATACATATTAAGGACTCTAGGGATACCGATTACACCTCTCGGAGCATTCTCCTCATCAAGAACAGCTCTGTTAAATAGCAAGTTTTCTTTTATCTTATACAGGTTAGGAATATCACTGTTGGACTTTTCGATTCCGGCTCCCTTCTCACATCTGTTACCTGTAACGAACTTACTGCCATCAGAGAACTTGGAAATTGTAAGAACACAGCTGTTACCGCAGCCCTTACACCTGCCGTTTGATGTTGATACGCTGAAATTATCAAGTTCATCCGGACCCATTGTAGTAGTTTCTTCGCAATCGATGTTATTCTCGAGTGCAACAATAGCCGCACCAAAGGCTCCCATCAATCCGGAGATCTCAGGTCTTACAACATTCTTACCAAGAATAATCTCGATACTCCTTAATACGGCCTCATTAAGGAATGTTCCGCCCTGTACTACAACGTGTTTGCCTGTCTCGGATGGATTTCTTAACTTGATAACCTTATAAAGAGCATTCTTAATTACCGAATATGAAAGTCCGGCACTGATATCTGCAACAGTAGCGCCTTCTTTCTGTGCCTGCTTAACCTTGGAGTTCATGAAAACTGTACATCTGGTTCCCAAATCAACAGGCTTGGTTGATTTGAGAGCTTCCTGTGCGAATTCAGGAACACTCATATCAACTGACTTGGCATAAGTCTCAATGAATGAACCGCAGCCGGACGAGCATGCCTCATTAAGCATGATGCTGTTAATAGCACCATCTTTAATCTTCATGCACTTCATATCCTGACCGCCGATGTCAAGAATAAAACTTACTTCCGGCAGGAATTGTTTAGCCGCCTTATAATGAGCCATGGTTTCAATCTCGCCTGCATCAAGTCTGAATGCAGCCTGAATTAGGCTCTCACCATATCCTGTTACTGTAGATCTGCCAATATATGCGCCCTCAGGAATGAGCTCATATATCTCCTTGAGAATATTCTTAACAACTCCAACAGGATCACCTTCATTGTTCTGATAGTGATCGTAAACAACTCTTCTTTTCGAGTCAATCAGGCAAGCCTTGGTTGTAGTACTTCCTGCATCAATACCAAGGAATAAAGGTCCGATTGAATCGGCAATATCTGCTCTCTCAATCTTAGCCTTGGCATGTCTTTCCTTGAAAGCAATATAATCTTCTTCAGACTCGAAGAGTGGTTGCAGGTATTGTGTATCTGCTACTTCATCCGGATTGGCATTACTGATTCTGTCAACAAGAGTTGATAGCTTTACCTCATCTTCCTGATCGGCAAGATATGCTGCACCGATAGCAACGAAATATTTGGCATTATCAGGGAAGATAACGTTTTCATCCTTAAGATGAAGAGTCTCGATAAATCTCTTTCTCAGTTCAGACAGATATTCAAGAGGACCACCCAAGAAAGCAACATTGCCTTTAATAGGATGTCCACATGCGAGTCCAGAAATCATCTGATTAACTACAGCCTGCAAAATTGAAGCAGCAATATCAGCCGTCTTGGCACCATCATTAATAAGCGGTTGAATATCTGTCTTGGCAAATACACCGCAACGTGAAGCTATCGGGTATAAGATATTGTAATCCTTGGCTGCCTCATTAAGGCCGGCTGCATCAGTGTTAAGGAGAATAGCCATCTGATCGATAAAGGCTCCTGTACCACCTGCGCAAGTACCGTTCATTCTCTGTTCAACAGATTGACCGAAGAATGTGATTTTGGCATCCTCTCCGCCGAGCTCTATTACTACATCAGTCTGTGGGATGAGTTTCTCAACAGCATTAGTGCAGGAAATAACTTCCTGTTCAAATTTTATGCCAAAAAGATTAGCAAGAGACAGGCCACCGGACCCTGTAATAACAGGCTTCAGTGACATGTCTCCCTTTTCTTTATACAGATCTTCAAGAAGTTCTCTTACCTTCTCGAAAACACTGGACATATGTCTCTCGTATCTGGAATAGACTATTGCGTCCTGTTCATCCAGAATGACTAATTTTACAGTTGTTGAACCAACATCAATACCTAATCTTAAACTCATAATAGCTCCCATGAATTTATAAAATAGAATCGGGCAGACCGTAAGCCGGGTTCTGTATTAGACGATCATCCATCTAGTACTGCGATTGCTCGCAGCATCAAGCGACTTACCTGCGGGCGGGTACGGGCCGCACCACTTAATGCCCAACTCAGTCTTGCTCCGGATGGGGTTTACACGGCAGAGCCGTCTCCGACTCCCCGGTGAGCTCTTACCTCACCATTTCAACCTTACCACGGCATTACCCGTTTCGGCGGAATGTTTCTGTTGCACTTTCCCTACAGTTACCTGCGGCGGACGTTATCCGTCATCCTTGCCCTGCGGAGCCCGGACTTTCCTCATGCATTGCACGCGATCGTCAGGTCTACCCGAAATATTAACTATATTTAATTGTACTACACTAAGATGTTTCTTGTGTGTTAAGCTTCTAATTTTTGTGCAGCTCATTAAAAAAATTGCAAACAATCATAGCTAGCATAACAATCCCAATATATCCCTGCATCGGATATATGTACTCAATCATTTTCTTAAATCCTATCAAGCTGAGACCAAAGCCTGCAAATGCCGCTACAACTATTACCTTGTTCTTCCAAGGCTTGTCCGGAATAACTGTAGAAAAGCCATAATAGCAACTGCAACCTGTCGAATACACAGAGCCAAAAAGTATTATGGCGTATACGGCATTAATAACAGGATTCATCCTGGAAGCATAGCCCAGCATAGGCAAATCCAAACTTGATGTAAAGGCCATATCCCTGGTAAGTGCACTCATAAGAGCAATTATAAGGACTCCAAGCGATGCTGCACCGACTAATGATCCCAGATAAGCAGTCTTCTTATCCTTAGCGTTTAGAGCAGTATTTCCTGCCATCGTTATCATTGCAATTCCGTTATAGGACAGAAAAACCACAGCACTAATTGCCCAATTTGGTGTCATCTGTCCCGGCTCAAAATTCACAGAACCACTCTGTGAATAGTCAGCGTTCAAAATAAGAACTATCATAATTACAGCTACTGCAAACAATACAGGGACAAGATATCTGAACACATTCGATATTCTGGCGAAATTACCGAGAACTGTTGCAATTACAAGCACAGTAATAAGCAGACCGCCGAAAACCTTACTAATGCCAAACTGCTGATTAAGAAGCGAACCTCCTGCAGCTGACATTACGACTATATCGAAGTAATAAAAAGCAGCCAGTATATATGCAATTGACCTATTAACAACACTACTGCTAAGCGGAGACACCAGCTCACCAAGATCATAAGTATTCTTACTCATGGCAATATATGTCAGCATAGTACCCAGTAAGACAAAACCAATAAGAACTGTAACAGCGCCATAGTACCCTTTACTACCGAACACTCCGAAGAATTGCCAGCACTCACGGCCTGAAGCAAAACCTGCTCCCATTATTATGCCTACATATAGAGCAGCTATTTCTAACCAGTTAAGCTTCTTCATTCCTTAATAAATCCCGCGGCTTCTCTCCTATCAGTTCACTCAGATATCGATGTTCAGATTCAAGCTGTAATAACAGTGAAGACCAATTATTACCACTCTTCTTAAGATTAACAATCTGTTCCTCGATACTGCCCAGCTTCCATCCGACTCTCTTCTTCAGATAATCAGGATTAGCCTTCCTAAGAGTGGACGGATATGCCCATCTTATATCATCCTCTCCCATAGGCAAAACGTTGCGAGTCTCATCAGTCGGAACTGCAACGATGATCTCGCAGATGAATTTGCCCTCTGCAGTTAGTATCTCATCTGTAATGTTATATCCGTTTCTGTATAACCATACTCTAAGAGCACCGGAATGTTTGCGAGGCTGGAGTATCAGCTTGTTGAAAGACTTGGATTTATTAATGTCCTCATCAAGAATATTTCGGATAGTATATCCGCCAAGTCCGGCAATTATTACATCGTCAACTTCTCCTGCAGCAATTGTAGTGATGCCATCTCCTACTCTGAACTGACTATCCTCAGCGGGAATTCCGACCGTATTGAAAGTCTCAACAGCTTTGGACAGAGAATCCTCACTGATATCCGACATAACAACGTAAGGGCTAATCCCATCCCTCATCAGCAACATCGGTACATAACCATGATCCGTGCCGATATCAGCGACTGATTCGCCCTTACACACAGCGTCTCTTAATGCATAGATACGTTCGCTTAATCTCATCTGCTATTCGAGATAATCCTTCAACTTCTTACTGCGACTTGGATTTCTGAGCTTTCTGAGTGCCTTAGCCTCAATCTGACGAATACGCTCTCTGGTTACGTTGAATTCCTTACCAACCTCTTCCAGAGTACGAGGACGACCGTCGTCGAGACCAAATCTCAGTATCAGAACCTTCTTCTCTCTATCAGAAAGTGTATCGAGAACCTCTCTCAGCTGTTTCTGGAGCATTGAATATGCTGCAGCATCAACTGGTGATGGAATATCCTCATCCGGAATAAAATCTCCGAGATGTGAGTCTTCTTCCTCACCGATAGGTGTTTCCAGAGATACCGGATCCTGACTGATCTTCTTAATCTCTCTTACCTTCTCTACAGAGATTCCCATCTCCTTAGCGATTTCTTCTGAAGTCGGTTCACGACCGTACTCCTGAAGCAGCTGTCTGGAAATTCTAATCAGTTTGTTTATTGTTTCAACCATATGTACAGGAATTCTGATAGTACGAGCCTGATCTGCTATAGATCTTGTAATAGCCTGTCTTATCCACCATGTTGCATATGTTGAGAACTTGTATCCCTTAGTATAGTCAAATTTCTCAACTGCCTTAATAAGTCCTAGATTTCCTTCCTGAATAAGGTCAAGGAAAGAAAGACCTCTGTTAAGATAACGTCTTGCAATTGATACAACCAGTCTCAGGTTGGATTCACAGAGTTTTTTCTTAGCTTCTTCATCACCATGCTCAATTCTGATGGCAAGGTCTCTTTCTTCATCAGCAGTCAGCAGAGGAACCTTACCGATTTCCTTAAAGTACATTCTTACAGGGTCATCTGTAGGAATATTCTTTACTCCGGATTCAGTAACTTCAATCTCTCCGGTTGCCTTGATGACAACGCCGCTCTTCTTCTCGTCCTCTTCCTCACGTCTAAGATCGTCTTCATCGTCAAGATCAAGATCCAGATCCATATCCAATTCAAGGAAGTCTTCGAGATCTTCATCGAGATTAACATCGAGTTCCATCTCAGCCTCAAGTTCTTCTGAAGATGGTTCTCTGGAATCAACGATAGACACGCCCTTGCTCTCTACGATTTCGTAGATTTCATCAATCTGATCTTTATCCAGGGACATTTCAGCCAGCTGCAATCCTATCTCAGCATAAGTAAGTTCATTACCTGTAGCCTTAGCAGCATCAATCAGTTCAAGGGCAACTTCTTCAGTTTTGGTGAGTTCTGTCTTGTTCTCAAGATCGTTTTCAAATAAATCTTTGTTTGGCATTCTAACCCTCCATAGTATTTTTGATGAGTTTATCTATTTCAATCAGTCTTGCTGCAAGCTTGTCCATCTCATCTGTCTGTCCCATCTGTTCTGAAACAGCCAGCTCATTAAGTATCTGTACCTTCTCATCCTTGAGCTTGTTGACTGAATAGCCGGACCTGGTCTCCTTGTAGAAAACCTCATCATCAGGTCCCAGTTTGATTGAATTAACATATTTAGCGAAGAGCTTTTCTTCATCAGGATCCAGTTCTCTGAAGATACTATTCTCATTAATTCCGTCGGCTACAAGCTGTTTGTCGGCAGCAAAAGACTCCATAACGGACATTATCTTCTTTCCCAGACCTGAATAAAATTCAATGCCATCTTCTCTAATACGTTTAATATATCTGGCATTTTTCATTGCGAGAACTATCAGAGACATTTCAATTCTCATATATCTGTTCTCATCCTCAGCGGTTCTTACAGGTCTTCTTGCAGTAACACCGGCTCTAACATTTCCCGGCGTACCAGACCTGACCGCCATATTAATAGCGTGTTCAGAAACTCCGAATTCGTTCGAAAGTCTTTTTATATATAAATCCTGTTCTACAGGACCTATACTCTTAAGTATCGGAACAATTCTCTCAATGTATTCGAGAACTTCCATATCATTGTCGAACTTAAAACCTCTCTTGGCGAGATTCAATCGGAACTGAGTTCCAGGCACTGCATTATCGACAAGTTTGTTGAAACCATCCTTACCATGTGCCTTAACATAGTCATCAGGATCCTTGCCATCAACTACTGAAAGAACTCTCGTCTTGGCTCCTACAGCAGACATAACCTCAATGCCCCTCAATGCTGCATTGATACCTGCTCCATCGGAGTCGTATGACAGAACAACGTTCTTGGTATATCTTGTAATCAGTCTCGCCTGGTTCTCAGTAAGCGCAGTACCAAGAGAAGCTGCAACATTGGTTACACCTGCCTGGTATAGCGAGATAACATCCATATAGCCCTCAACGATGATTACCCTATCCTCATCGGCAATGTCCTTCTTGGTGAAGTTTAGACCGAAGAGATTATTCTTCTTGAGAAAAATGTCGCTTTCAGAAGAATTGATGTACTTTGGCTTGATGTCTTCAATCGCACGTCCGCCAAAGCCTATTACCTTGCCCTGTATATTGAATATCGGAAAAATGCAGCGATCCCGATACTTGTCATAAAGTCCATTTTTACCTTCATTGGCAAGTCCGAGTTTGAGCATATCTGCATCATTGACCTTCTCACTTCTAAGGTAGTCGACAAGCGCAGTACCCGTTCCCGGCGCATAACCAAGACCCCATTTGGTAATAGTTTCCTTGCTGAGACCTCTCTTCTTGAAGTAAGCAAGTCCTCTGTTATTCTTAGTGCTCAGGCTGTTGTAGAAGAATCTGGCTGCCTTGGCATTGATATCATAGAAGTGATCATAATCAATCTTAGGTCCAGAACTGGCACGTTCGGGTTTCTTGATACCATACTCATCGCAGAGCATATCCACCGCCTCGATAAAAGGAATCTTGTGATAGCTCTCAACAAACTTAATTACATCACCCTTCTCGCCACATCCAAAACAGTTGAAAATCTGCTTTTCTTCATTAACCATAAAGGATGGTGTTTTCTCAGAATGAAAAGGACAAAGGCCCTTATAATTCGCACCTGATTTCTTGAGGTCAACTACTCTGCCGACTACATCAACAATATTCACTTGCATCTTCAGCTCATCAATAAAGCTGTTGTCCCAAGCCATATTTACCTCCAGCCGTGCGGTACGAATAACTGATCATACAGGTTGAGCGCGTATCTGTCCGTCATTCCTGCAATGAAGTCCTTAGCAGCAACTGCAGTGCCATCTTCCTGTTCAATTCTCTTGTATACACCCGGCAATTCTTCAGGATGCCCAAGGAAATAATCATAAAGTGAACCGATAATAACATCAATCTTGCTCTTGCTGGCAACTGCAAGAACCGGCTCACTACCATAAACATTAGCAAACATATATGCACGCAATTCCATCAGTGCGTCATAAACAGGATCTGTAAGAGCAACAACGTCCCTGCCCTCACTATTGCAACAGAGATCCACAATCAGAGTGTTAATTCTTTCGCTGTGCTTGGATCCGAGTATCTTAATGGCTTCCTTAGGAAGATCATCTTTACTGATAATTCCACTACGTATCGCATCATCGATATCATGGTTTATGTATGCAATTCTGTCGCAGATCTTAACAATCTGCCCTTCGAGAGTGCATGGAACACCACTGCCCCTGTGATTGAGGATGCCGTCCCTTACTTCGTATGTAAGATTCATGCCGAGCCTTGTCGGAGACTCCTCAATTCTATCCACTGTCCTCAGGCTCTGAACATTATGAGCAAAGCCATCAGGATGGAATTTGGCTAGAGCCTTCTCTCCGGCATGGCCAAAAGGTGTATGTCCCAGATCGTGACCAAGCGCAATTGCCTCAGTCAGATCTTCATTGTACATAAGGATTCTTGCACATGTTCTTGATATCTGAGCAACTTCAAGAGTATGAGTCAGACGTGTTCTGTAATGATCATCTTCAGGTGCCAGAAATACCTGTGTCTTGTGCATCAGTCTTCTGAAGGCCTTGGAATGAACGATTCTGTCTCTGTCTCTCTGATACTCAGTTCTGAACTCGCACTTCTCCTCAGGATACACACGCCCTCTGGACTCTGCAGCCTTGGACGCAAGCGGTGACAGTATAGAATATTCTCTTTTCTCACATGCAATTCTATCCAGCATTCTACTTTCCTGTAACGTTAACGATAGTATATTTATCGTAATCTGCTATTAAATGTTTGCTGCTTTCGATTTCAGCAAGTGTAATCCTATCAATTCTGTTAAGAGTCTCTTCCTGATCAGGACAGTTTCCCCATGAAAAATAGTTGATTCCATTGGTTCTCATCCTTGCCTGAGTACTCTCAAGTGAATAAATATAGGATGACTTGAGCTGCTGCTTGGCAACATTGAACTCTTCCTCGCTAATCGGTTCATTAGCAAGCTTGTCTACTTCTTCCTTAATTGCATCAAGCGCTTCATCAACCCTATCCTTGGCGATTCCGGCAACAATACCAAAATCTCCCGTATTCTTATAGAACGAATTGGAAGAATATATTGAATATGCCAAACCTTTCTTCTCTCTGACATTCTGGAAGAGTCTTGAAGACATGCCTCCACCCAGCAAAGTACTGATAATGGACATATGATATCTTCTAGGATCATCCGCGCTGACATGAGTAAGTCCCATAACAATATGAGCCTGCTCAATGTCCTTAACAATTGTCACAGTTTCACGATTGTTGCTCAGTGTTCCTTTATCATCTACTCTCTGCTTGTCTCCGAGATTAAGGAATCTGGAGCTGAAGAATTCAATAACCTTGTCCTCATCGAAAGATCCTGCAACGGATACAGCAATGCTGTCTCTTGTGTAATGCTCTCTATAATATTTATCCAGCATGTCATGATCGAATGATGAAACGGTCTCTTTATATCCGAGAACCGGATGAGCCAGTCCTGTTCCATCCATTACGATCCTATCGAACTCATCGATTGCAACATAATCAGGATCATCAATATTCATATTAATCTCTTCGATTATTACCAGCTTCTCTTTCTCAAGCTCAGCATTATCGAAGAGCGGATGTTCAATCATATCAGTAAGTATATCTGCAGCAATGAACAGATGCTCCTCGATACACTTAGCATAGTAGCAAGTGCGCTCCTTGGATGTGAAAGCATTGATGTCAGCACCAAGCGCCTCCATATCGTGAACAATCTGATAAGCATCCCTTGTCGGCGTCCCTTTGAACATCATATGTTCAATTGCATGTGAAATGCCGTATTCTTCAGGCAGTTCATTAACTGAACCCGTATTGCAAAATATTCCTATACTGACAGACTTAACGCTGTCCATCTTGTCGAGCAATAGTTTAATGCCCGACTCCAGTTCTACTATCTTAATCATCTATTATCTCTGAAATCCTCACGCCACCGCCGTTAACTTCATAGTCATATGCATTGTGAAAATCAATATCAGCCTTCTCGCCCAGGAGTTTTGCAGCCTGAATATCATAACGAGCGTCGCGAACGGATACTTCCTCTTTCTTAATTCTGTCGTAAGCCAAATTATCATGAATATACCACTTGCGGAATCTTACGATTTCGTCGGCAAGCAGTGCAATATCATCATCGTTAGGGCTGTCAGCCATCATATCCAAGAAAGCTCTCTTAATAGCCTCAACGGTAATATACAGACTAGTCTCCTCATCAGGAATAGCCTTGAGAAACTCTTCGAAATAGTTATCAGTGCTCTCTGATACAACTTCAAAATCCACATCCTTAAACAGATCTTTAATCAGATTGGATTCAATGTAATTATCTTCCTCAAGCAAAGAAGCAAGGTTCTCATAATACTGGAACTCTTCAGGCTTGTCTATATCCAGAATGTTGTAAAATGTAGTCTTGTCCATAGTTTCTCTTCTTCAATATATATGCTATAATTCTTGACAGTAAATTATACCACAAGAGGAAATGAATATGAACAATAACGGAGATAAAACAAGAGCGGAAATTTCATCAGAATATAAGTGGAACATCGAAGCCATGTATCCCGATGAAAGTAAGATAAATGACGATATCAAATCAGCATTGACACTGGCAGATAATGTAGTTAAGCAGCAGGGTCACATCATGGATTCACCTGCTTCACTGCTAAGCGTACTTAAGGATTATTCTGAAGCTATTCGCCTTGTTGAGAAGGTTTTCGTCTATTCACATATGAGACATGACGAAGACAATGCTAATACTAAATATACCGAGATGTACAGTAAGTCTGTATCAACATATACAGAACTGGCTGCTTCCTTCTCTTTCATTACTCCGGAATTACTTCAATCAGATTCAGATACGATTAACTCATATATAAATAGTGAGCCTGATCTTGAAACATACAGATTTATGCTGGACGCAATCATGCTGAGAAAAGAACACACTCTCAGCAAGGAACAGGAATTTATTATGGCTTCCTTAAGTGAGATAGTCGGCTGTTCTGATGTAATATTCACCGTACTTAACGATGCTGACCTCAAATTTGAACAGGTCAAGGATGCAGATGGTATTACCAAGCCTCTTACCCATGCCAGCTATTCTCATTTTATGGAGTCAGCTGACAGAGACGTTCGCAAGGATGCATATTACAAGATGTACGCCAAGTACAAAGAGCTGAATAACACTATTGCTACTCTATATAGCTTTAATGTCAAGTCAGACGTTATCTGCTCAGGACTCAGGAATTACAGTTCTTCTCTCGATGCAGCTCTGTCATCTGAGAAGATTCCTACATCAGTTTACGACAATCTTATTGCTGCTGTTAATGAACACCTTCCTGCAATGCACAAGTACGTAGAGCTTCGCAAGAAGATACTCGGACTAGATGAAATGAAGATGTATGATGTTTATCGCCCTCTCGTAAAGCCTGAAGGCCTTGATTACAGCTTCGAGGAGGCCCTTAATATCGCCTGTGAAGCGCTTTCACCTCTTGGTCAGGAATATGTTCAGGTTCTTCGTAACGGCGTTAAGAATGAGAAATGGGTCGATATATATGAAAACGCCGGCAAGACTTCCGGCGCATACAGCTTTGGTTCATATGACAGCTATCCGTACATTCTGATGAACTTCACGGGAGACCTTAGAGATATCTTCACCCTAATCCATGAAGGCGGACACTCTATGCACTCCTACTACACAAGAAAGACACAACCATATATCTATGCAGATCACTCCATCTTCACTGCAGAAGTGGCAAGTACAGTTAACGAAACTTTGCTTATCAAGCACCTTCTGAAAAACTGTGAAGATGTTGAAATGAAGAAGTATCTTATCAACTTCTACATCGATGAGTTCAAGAGCACACTCTTCCGTCAGACAATGTTTGCTGAATTCGAGAAGCTTGTTCATGAACACGTAGAAGCCGGTGAGTCATTATCCGCAGAATATATGAATAATCTGTATAATAATCTAAATACTAAGTACTTTGGACCTGCAATGTCCGAAGATGATATGATACAATATGAGTGGTCAAGAATACCGCATTTTTATAGTTCATTCTATGTTTATCAATATGCAACTGGTTATTCTGCCGCAAATGCAATAGCCAATAGGCTCTTAAATGAAGGTGATAAAGCAAGAAAGGACTATATTAAATTCTTAAGCTCGGGTTCATCTGATTACCCT
>JAZUDV010000014.1:0-22742 GCA_045639825.1 Anaerovoracaceae bacterium | reverse complement strand
ATTATTTAGCCTTGCAGTACTTAACTGTGCAGTATGCACCATAGTAAGTCTTGCCGTCTTCTACAGCGTAAGCTCTAATCTTGAAGCAGTACTTCTTACCCTTCTTCAGGTTCTTGATTGTCTTAGTCAGGCTTGTAGTCTTAACGAACTTATAGTTGTTATTTCCAGCTACCTTGTAAGCAATCTGATATCCTGTAGCGTTCTTAGTTTCCTTAGCGATCTTTACAGTGATCTTCTTGGAACCAGCTGTCAGCTTAGGGATGTAAGCTCTCTTCAGGCTCAGCTTAGCGATGTCTTCCTCGTCAACCTTAGCGTTACATACTGAGCAGTACATTTCTCTATGTCCAACCTCAGCGAATGTAGGCTCTACTGTTGTTACGTACTCGCCGGAGCATGTGCACTCAGCGCCAGGAGCTACGAGAGGTGCCTTCTTATCATAGATTGCATCCTCAAAATCCTCTACTGATCCAAGTTTGCCCTGATACTTACCACAAACTGTGCACTTATCGAATGAATATCCTGGAGTTCCGCAAGTAGGAGCTACTACTGTAGTTTCATACTTGTGTCCTGCTGGCTTGCCCTCGAATGTTACTCCAAGGTGAATGTCAAACTTGCCGCAAGTCTTGCACTGCTTAGCATATACTGCTGGCATCTCGCAAGTTGCTTCCTGATACAGAACGTGACCTGAATACTCATGTAAGTTCATTGGTGCGAATACGTCTTCTACTCTAATCTGATCAGCTGCCTTAAGCTCGCCCCAGAATCCCTTGAAGTAGAGATATCCGTGATCTGCAGTTCCGAATCTTCCAAGGTTAGCATGATATGTATGCTCTGCCTTGCATCTATTGCACTTAACTGTGATAGTTCCAGCAGTTGTGCAAGTAGCCTTTGTTGCAGTTACAACATAGTCATGGCCGAGCTTGTCCTGTCCATTTCTTACCCAGTTCTTTGTCTCGAGGCAATTAGTGCAAATCTCGAAGCTGTAACCAGGGAAGTCGCAAGTTGCATTGAAGCTCATTGGTACATATGTGTGCTGGCAAGCATCGAATGCCTTGTTTACATACTCTGCAGGCCAAATTACGCCATTATCAAACAGTCTGTCGCCACATACTGAGCACTCTACGAAGTCCTGTCCTGCCCACTTGTTTGTAGCCTTGTAGTATACGAGTTCATCGATGGAGAATTTATCACCATTCTCTGCATATACAAACTTACCAGATTTATTAACATATTTGGTTTCATTAGTCCATTTTAAGAATGCGGCATTCTTACTCCATTTTGTTATGCTTACTGTTTCACCTGTCTCTTCAAAATATGTAAGAACTGCATCGTCAATAACTAATAATGGTGCCTTTTCAAGAGCTGTAGCCCATGACCAGAATTTCTTGCCAGTGTTGTATACTACATATCCAGTTTTATCTGTCAACTTAGCATAATCTTCTGCTGTCAGAGCAGTTCCAAAGTTGTGAGTTGTGCCTGCCAGTGATTCTGGATAGTATCCAGTGATTGTCTCGCCACAAACTTTACAAGTTCCTTCGTAAGCCTTGGAACCATGAGCACATGACTTCTCAACTACAGTTTCCTTGAGTCCCTGCAGGTTTCCAGGTGCGTGATTCTTCTGAGCCTCAAACCAATTGAATGCAGGGTTAGCAACCTTCAGTCCGCAGTCCTGGCATGTTGTCCATGCAGCACACTTTGCTGCCTTAGCTGGGCTATGAGCTCCGTTGTTCTTTCCTACTTCGAACTTAATAACTTCTAATCCACCTACCTTAGTTGTCTTGTAAGCATCGCAGTATGCGCACTGCTTAACCTCTACGTGGCATGGAAGAGTCTGATCTGCAAGCTTGGATGAAATCCATGCTGCTACTGCTTCAGTCATGAGACCCTGCTGTACATTCAGCTTGATGTACTTATCTACAGTTACGTCCTGTCCACCACCCCATGCGTGGTCTGCCTCCAGTACCTGAGTATAAGTTGCATCGCACTTAAGGTATCCGTACTGTGTGTACTCATCTCTGTCACACTTTACAGTTACATAACCATCTGTTGTGCATGTAGCTGCCTGATAGTCAACTACATAGTCAACCTTTTTATCAGTGTCCACGTCTCTGAACACGCCATGAGCGTCAACGTAGAAATCCTCTTCAAATGTTGGGAATGTATGTCCATCAACATCTGGATCTGGATTGGATGCGAATGCCATTGCTGGCATGAATGTTACCATCATCATAGCAGACATGAGGATGGCAAATAATTTCTTGCGCATTTCGTTTTCTCCTTTCTGTTTTTCGTTTTATTAATAAAACTAAAATGCATTTATATGAACGAGCAGGAGTGCCCGAACATACCGTCGTCAAGAAAGGGGTTAAACGCACTTTCACCCTTTCTGTCCCCTATTTTACTAACCCCTACCGCTATAGTCAATGATATTTAGGGGGTATTAACCCCTTTTTAATCTAAAGTTAATAATAGTGGAACATAATACAGTTTTATTAATAAGGGGAGTTAACTTACAATGCCTAGACTGTTGATCTGTCGCTCGCATTCTGCGCCGGAATCCATGAGGTAGACGCGGGTCGTCTCAAGACTGGAGTGGCCCAGGACATCGGCAAGGCGCGCTATGTCTTTGCACTGTTTGTAGTAGGTGCGTGCGAAGACGTGGCGCATGTTGTGTGGGAAAACCTTACTTGAGGCGACCCCGGCCACGCGGCTCACCCTCTTCATATCGTGCCATATCTGCTTGCGGGACAGAGATTCGCCATCCTGCGTTCTGAATATATATCCGGCCGATATACCTAAATTAGCAGCATATATAAATAGCTTGAGACACAGTCTCTGAGGAAGGAATATTGTTCTTATCTTGTTCTTAAGATCGACCTGTATCTTATTACTCTTAAGCGACTCTACTGTAATGTATTGCAATTCGCTGACTCTCATACCTGTAGAGGCCATCGTCTCCATGATAAGTGCCAGCCTTTCGTTTCCCATATCTCTGGCTGTGTTTACCAGTTTCTTGTATTCCGGCAGAGATAATTCTCTGTTCTCATCAACAAAAATTCTTCTCTGTATCTTGAGGTACCTGATTCTCTGGTTGTAATCCTTGTATCTGAAATATGCGTTAATTGCCGCAAGTTTTACATTGATTGTTGAAGGATTGTTCTTGCCGGTTCGCAAGTAGTCTTTGTACTCCAATGCAATCTGCTTAGCACGTTCCTCGCTCTCAAAAGGGTTAAGGTAATCGTTCTCAACTAACCATCTCGCATAGACATCCATATCGCTTGCATATTTCCCGATTGTTCCGGCAGACCTCTCATTCTGTCTCATATATGCAATGAATTCATCACGCTCGTATACTTCACAAATTGCCCTATTATTTCTCATTTTCATAACCTCCTTAATTATTAAAATAAAAAATGATTGTTCCAATTTTATACGTGCGCCAGACCTTCTTCTGCACTTAGTAAGTGCAATTAAAAATAGGGGTTTGAAAAAGCCCCTATATTCCTAATAAATATAATATTTCTGCGTTATGTCACTTGTAAGTGCTATAACTGAGCGTTAGCCATAGTTGCTCTAAAGTGTTACTACCACTTCTTCATCAGGTCTGTAAATAGTATGTCTTTCAGCAGGCACGCAGTCATCTGCGGCGTATCCTACAGGCAATAGCGCCGTAATTCTGATTCCCTCTCGGATTTCAAGCGCTGCTCTCACCTCTTTGTCATTGAAGAGGCCTACCCAGCATGAGCCGAGTCCGATTTCAGCTGCTTCGAGCATCATATGCGTCGTTACGATACTGGAATCAATCTCTCCAAATCCATACACTCTCTCTTCGCTGATTCCGAATACTCTTGACTCATCATATCCTATTGCGAAAACCAGCGGTGCTCCGTATATGCATCTGCAGTGCTCATTAATCTTAGCTACTGATTCAGGACTCTTCAGCACATATATCTTCTGAGGCTGTGCGTTCTTAGCAGTAGGTGCAATTCTTGCTGCCTCCAGAATCTTCTCAATCTTCTCTTCTTCAACCGGTGTATCCTTGAACGAACGCACCGAATATCTAGCCTTAGCCAACTCCATAAAATCCATCTCTATACCTCCCATGCTAACATTATCCCGGGCTTAACATTGACGTTCTTGTTTACGAGCCAAACGGAAATGACTGTTCGTGAAATGCAGCCGCGTCGTTTGCCACAATTACAGCATCCCATCCTGCCACTGTTGCACGCTCATATATCTCATCGTAATATCCTTCGCCCAGTCCCACCGAACTCAGGTAGTCTATGTTGCCATATATCTCGACAAGTCCCTCATATACCGCCGACTCTCCTGTTGCATCGCCTATTACCAGGATCTTCGTATCTTCTGATAGTTCAAGCTTCTTACCGATTACCTCTGTCAAACCCTCTTCACCATTTCTCAGGTCCAAAACATCATGGTAGTCGTTCGTTATCATTGCGCAAATGCCATCAGCGTTGTCATTCGCCACTGCCAACTCCTCATCTGACAGCCCGCTGTCGGCCGCGCACCCCAGCTGCACATACAGAAACTTCGCGCCGCTCTCCAGCACGCTGTCCGCAAAGACATTGGCATTATCCGCGTAGCTACTAAACTCATCCGCGGTCAATGCCTCCACCGGCCAGCTCTGCCGGCCATCACAAGCCACCAGCATCAAGCACATCATCACCAATGCCAATATTATCCCGGGCTTAACATTGACATTATTACATCTCTTCATAGCTCGTTACTCCTCCGGTGGCAGAACTTCCAGCCAGTATCCATCAGGATCCTGAATGAAGTAAATACCAATCTCATCATTAACGAAAGCAACGCAACCCATTTCATCATGGAGCCTGTACGCCGCCTCATAATCATCTACACGAAAAGCCAGATGGAATTCCTCATCACCCAGATTGTAAGGCCTATCCATTTCTGCGATCCAAGTCAGCTCGAGCTCAAAATCGCTCATCTCATTACCCATATACACAATAATATATGAGCCGTCTTCAGCCTCCATCCTTCTAACTTCCTTAAGGCCCAGAGCCTTCTCGTAGAACTCCATCGAACGGCCCAGGTCCAGAACATTGAAATTCTGGTGTATCATTTTAACCTTCATCGGTTACCTCCTTAATGCAACCACTACACGATATTTATCTCGTACCCAATTCCTTCAATCTATCCCCTGCTATGCGGTACACAGTCCACTCATCCATCGCCTCTGCACCCATAGATCTATAGAACTCTATACTCGGCTCATTCCAGTCAAGGCACCACCACTCCAGCCTGCCGCACCTGCGATCGACAGCAATGCGGGCGAGCTCAGTTAAGAGTGCCTTTCCATAACCCCTGCCCCTGTACTCAGGCTTGACGAACAAATCCTCCAGATATATTCCTGCTCGCCCGAGAAAAGTCGAAAAATTATGGAAGAACAGCGCAAATCCAACTTTCTCCCCATCCTCAACGGCAAAAATAACCTCAGCCTTCTTCTGGTCGAACAGCCAGTGCTCGAGAGTCGCAACTTCAGCAACAACCTCGTCACTCATTTTCTCATACTCAGCAAGAGCCTTGATAAACTCCAGTATTACCGGAACATCCCTACGCTCCGCAAAAACAAAACCACAACTCATTTCACCGCTCCTATCATTCTGACAGTGACATAACATCAAGTTTCATTCGTATTATTTACGCATGTATTATATAATAAAAGAAAGAAATTATAAATGTACCATTTAATAACGGGATGATGGTGACCTGATGTCAACATTAAGCCCGGGATGGTGGTGACATTGAGAGGTATATATGAAAGATTACATTGTAAGAGGAATAGCTGCGAATGGCACAGTTCGTGCTTTCGCTGTAAATACAAGAGAAATGGCTGCTCATGCAGCTGAGATTCATCAGACTTATCCGGTGGTGACGGCTGCCCTCGGCAGGCTGCTTTCAGCCGGAGCCATGATGGGCTCGATGATGAAGGGTGACAAGGATATTATCACGCTCACAATCAAGGGCGACGGCCCTATCGGTAGCATCACGGTAACTGCTGACAGCCACGGCAACGTCAAGGGTTTTCCGGGCAATCCGGCTGTCGACATTCCGGTCAAGTATCCGGGCAAATTAGACGTAGGTGGTGCGATTGGTCACGGCACTCTGACCGTGGTGATGGACCTCGGTCTGGCAGAGCCATACAACGGCATGATTGAACTCCAGACAGGCGAAATCGGCGACGACCTCGCATACTATTTCACTGTATCTGAGCAGACTCCGTCAGCTGTCGGACTCGGCGTAATGGTCGACACCGATTGCTCAGTCAAACATTCCGGTGGATTTATCGTTCAGATGATGCCCGACGTACAGGATGAAACTATCAGCGCCATCGAGAGCAAACTCGCCGGCATTTCTTCCGTTACGGATATGTTTGAACAGGGCATGACAGCTGAAGACATCCTGCATACCATACTCGGAGATCTCAATTTCGAGATTACAGATAAGAGTCCGGTTCAATTCCACTGTAATTGCAGCAAAGAAAAAGTCTCTTCCGCACTCGCGACACTCCGGAAGGAAGACCTTCAGGAGATAATCGCTGACGGAAAAGACGTTGAAGTTAAATGCTATTTCTGCAACAAAGCGTACAACTTTAATGTAGACGAACTACGTGCGTTGTAGTAAGTCTATCAATGTCATCTTTAAGCCCGGGATAACATTGGCATGATGCCAACTTTAAGCCCGGGATAACATTGACTTCGGGATAACGTTGACTTAAACAAATGGATTATAGTACCTGGTACCCATGAGGTAGATTCCGGTGATGGTGCCCGCCAGCAGCAATACGCTGAGGGCCATCGTGATGTAATCTGCTACGGCGAATTTGCGCGCAACGTACCAGGTTCTTTTATTGTTCTTGCCGAATCCGCGGAGCTCCATCGCATTCGAAATGATTTCGATGCGGTCCATCGACGAGAGTATCAGCGGAACGAGGATCTGTGAAGCGGCCTTGAGTCTCTTAATCAGCGACTCCTTGCTGCTCATTTCGATACCCCTTGCCTGCTGAGCCTGGGAAATATCCACATACTCCCTCTGGATATCCGGTATATAACGGAGAGCCAACGCAATAGCATAGGAAATCTTGTAGCTGACACCGATTTTGTTCATCGAAGCCGCAAACTCACTCGGCTCAGTGGTTGAGACGAAGAGCAGTATCATCGGTACCTGTGCAAAATACTTGAGCAACAGATTCAGATGGTAGAAGAGCTGCTCCTGCGTAATTGCGTAACGCGCATCGCCGCCGAAGATGACGGTTTTGCTCATATAAACCTCACAACCATGCTGCGGCGAGAAGATGAACACGAACAGATTGTTCATTATCATGAATATGATAGTCGCAATCAGGACAACCTTGACATCCGACAGCTTGATCTTCGAGACCTTGAATAGAACCAGTGACACGATAGGCATCACGATTAGAATTCTGGTGTCGTAAGTAATCATAGCTGCGAGAGTCCACAGAATAGTTGCCACAAGTTTGGTCGCACCTGTCAGGCGGTGGATAGGCGATTGTCTATCAATGTAGTTAAAGATATTAACCATTCTGCACCTCCTCCCTCTGCAGCCTCTCAAAATCAATGAAACGCTGTGTGAAGAGGCAGCCGTCCTCTATATTACAGAGATGCGCCAGCTCATACAAACTTGTCTCGCGAAGGTAAGCTCTCTTAACGAGCTCCCTGTCAGTAAGAACATGTGCAGGTGTCGTATCCCCTTCCTTCTGACCATCAGTCAGCACAACGGATCTCTTGCAATACTCGAGCATCAGGTGCATGTCGTGAGTAATCAGGATAATCGTTATTCCGTTCCTGTTGATCTCGCGCAGGAACTCCATGATGTCCGTATAGTGTCTGTAATCCTGTCCAGCAGTCGGCTCGTCCAGAATGATTATCTCAGGATCAAGAACCAGGATAGACGCAATCGTAACCCTCTTCTTCTGACCGTAGCTCAACGCAGAGATCGGCCAATTTCTGAATTCATACAGACCACATGTCTTGAGAACCTTATTTACCTTGTCCTCAATAGTCTTCTCATCGACGCCGCGCTTAACAAGGCCCAGCGCGATCTCATCGCGTATCATAACCTGCGAAATCATCTGATTAGGATTCTGCATCACGTAACCGATGTAGTCCGCACGCTCCTTGATGGACAGATCCTTAAGATCTATCTCATCAGGCAAAAGCAGCTTAATGCAGCCGTCGTCCAATTTGTTGAAACCGCAGATGGTTTTGGCCAGCGTGGATTTGCCGGCTCCGTTCTTGCCGACAAGCGACATCATCTCGCCCTTGTGAATAACAACAGATACATCGTCAAGAGCCTTCTTGATATCTCCTGCCTCGTTGTCCTTCCTGCTGCTGGTATAGCTGAAAGTAACATCCTTAACGCTTAACAGCACAGGTGCATCATCAAGTGCTTCCGGTTCAGGAACACCTTCATACCACTTGCGAACCAGAGATTTATCATCCTCATTCAGCTGAAGTCCGTTAATGTGTTCAGGATTCTTATCCGGAGTAATCTCAACTCCTGCATATTTCAGAGCTGTGATGTACAGCGGCTCTCTGATGCCGTGTTTGACGAGCATATCACTTGACAGCAGTTCATTAGGTGTCATATCCGCCGCTATGCTTCCCTCACTCATCAGAATGACACGGTCAATATGTCTCCAGAGAACGTCCTCAAGTCTGTGTTCAATTATGATAACAGTAGCTCCGGTTTTCTTCTGGATCTCATCGATCAACTCAATTGAGTGCTTGCCCGTTGCCGGGTCAAGATTGGCGAGAGGCTCATCGAAGAGCAGAATCGGAACATTGTCCACCATAACGCCCGCAAGAGAAACCCTCTGCTTCTGTCCACCGGACAGCTCGTTTGGTGCTGACTTAAGAAGTTGATTGACCTCAACAAGGGCTGATGTCTCATCAACCCTCCTGAAGAGTTCGTCTTGAGCAACGCAGTCGTTCTCAAGAGCAAAAGCGATATCCTCGGCAACCGTAAGTCCAACGAACTGGCCGTCAGAATCCTGCAGAACCGTGCCGATCATTTTGGATATCTCGAAGAGGCTCATGTCTCTTGTCTCCTTGCCGAAGAGCTGGAGTGAACCGGTCATCTTGCCCTTGTACGAAAATGGGATGAGTCCGTTCAGGCAATGAGCAATGGTGCTCTTGCCACAACCGGAAGGTCCTGCAATCAGGATTTTCTCACCCTTCTTAATATCAAAACTGAGCCCACGAAGTGTAGGCTCAGCTTGAGACTCATATTGCCATGTAAAATCCGAAAAGCTGATTACTTTCTCGGTCATTTTTTATTAGTCCTCTTTCTTAAGGCTTCCTGCCTGTGGCTTAGCCTTAGCATAAGCGAGGCACAGCAGAGTTCCAACGATTGCTGTAGTTACAGCGTTGGAGATTCCGGATACCATGCCCTGTGCGAAGAGCTTCTCAACAGGCTCATTGTAAATCAGAATGTCCAAGCAAGGTGCTACGCCGCCCCAGCAGATGAGGTGGCAGATAACCTGTGAGATATTGAACTTAGCAATCTCCTTGCTGCCGAATACTCCTCCTTCGAGGTTGATCTTTCTTGTTGCAATGCCCATGAGTACGCCGAATACTCCGGATGCGATAACCCAGCTCCACCAGATTCCCCATCCATATGATGCGTCGATCAGAGCATGTCCGATAAGTCCTGCAAATACTGCAGCGATAGGTCCGAACAGTGTTGCTACGAATGCGAGAACACCGTACTGAATTGTAATGCTGGTGTTAGGAACCGGACTTGGAATTGCAATGAATCTACCGCAAACGAAGAACAGTGCAGCTCCAATACCAATTGCTACGATTGTCTTTACTGAAAATTTCTTAGCTCCCATGATTTCCTCCTTAGTTCTTCCTGTATGTAATATGCCAATTATTACCTGTTCCAATATTGTAGGCTCTTGCAAAATTACCCTGGTTAATCGCTACCGCCATACAGCCCAGCGAATTAACGTAAGTCAGTGTCTCGCCCACATAGACACCTGCGAATGAGTTCTCATAACGCATTATATTGCGATAAACAGTTCTCTTCTCATCGTGTATCTCGATTTCTACTCTGTCGCCAACCTTGACCCCAAGTTTCTTGAAATAGTCCTTAGGAATGTTGGTCCACAGACTTCCGAATCTGATATCTAATACCTCGATGATGCCCTCAATAGATCCGTCTTCATTAATTATCGGGTCACTTGTCGGCAGCATCTCGACTGAGTCAACCGGAACCTCATCGCCAACCTGGGCAAAATCAAGTCTCTCTGATGCGAGCAGTGATCCGGTATATGCGAAGACATCTCTGCCGTAGAAGGTGTATGACTCCTCAGATCCCTGCAGCCTTCTTGTCTCCTCATCGATCAATCTGACTTCTTCAATCTCACCGCGCTTGGCGAGGAAGGTCAGAGTACCGTTGTCAGGTGTTACGATAATCTGGCCTGTCTTGAGCTTGGCACAAACGCTACGTCTTGGTCCGCCAACTCCCGGGTCAACAACCGATACGAAGACTGTTCCCTCAGGCCAGTAATCAACTGTCTGCAGCAGTCTGTATGCGGCTTCCCATACATTATAAGGCTCAATATCGTGAGTTAAATCATATATCTTGAGATCCGGACATTCCTTGAGGGCTACACCGTACATTACGCTGACAGCACCATCCGAAATGCCAAAATCTGTTTGATACACTAGTGGTTTCATTAAATCGGCCTCCTATGAAATGCACTATAAAAATACCTTATTATTGTATCGTGAATTGAGTATTATTTCAATGCCGAGGTTAGTCGTTTTAGCAAATTTACGCGTCGGGACTGTTCCAATGCTTTGATTCTTCGTTCCTGTTCTTCTATCTTGTCCAGCATATCGTTCATAGCTATGCCCATGAATCTGATTGTATCCTTTAGCAGATACGGATTGTCTGAACTCCATTTGTCACCATTGTTGTATACATCATCGAACAGAGGTCTGCCATCTCCGATGTATTCCGCAGACACTCGGGCATTACTCTCATCATATGGTTCAACTACTGCTCTGGCTTCTTCAGCTGACAGCATACTGTATTGTCTCTTTCTATTACTCTCAAGTTCGCTTACCTCTCTAAGATAAGGCTCCAATCTGTTACACTGCTGTTTGCTAATGTCAGGAGTTCGGTTTAATTCTCTCGCAATTGCTGTTACATTATTAGTAATTGAAACATTTTTAATGCCTCTGTTTGATATTTCATCTTCTACCTCATCAATCGGCAATCCGAGAATGGACAGGAAATCTGTTACAGCATCACCTCCAGCCAGTTCTTCTCTCTGATATCTTCTGACTATGATATTCTCTTTACCAATATTCTCAGCAATTTTCTCAAGATTGTCATAATAGTCAAGTTGAACAACTTCACTGCGATTGTTTATGCATGTTTGTAAAGAATACTTATACATATTATGCTTTACCAGCTGCTTCCAGTATGATTCCATGAACATATCCTGGCGACGAAGATATACTATCACCTTAATAGCAACCTGCTTGCTCTTCATATGATCAACTAGAGCTCTCCATACATCTTTTCTCTTATATGCAAGACGATACCACGCCGTTTCCTCGGACAGAATTACGTTATCGTACATTTCCAGGCATTCATCAAGCATTGCGATTTCCTGATCAAATAAAGCCTGATCGTCTATATCATCATTGTCCCTATTCAGGACGGCCGGAGATCCCAGAAAAGCACCATTTCTCGTAGGTGTAACAAACGGATAGGTATATACTGAGCGAGGGTAAACAAATCCATTCTTGTCCAGATACTCCTTGTTACGATATAAGAAGGTCTGAATAGCAGTAGATCCAGTCTTCATAATTCCTATATGTACATATAATGTTTTCATATTTCTTTCCTTTCGCATGGTATCTCTATACCAACATAAATACCATCGCAATTGCTACATCAATAATTATCAGTATAAAATTCATATCTCTGTTCTTCTTGCGGAACAGATAATTACCTATAGTCAGCGCTACTGTAAAAATTACAATTGCTGCCGTACTATTTCCCGAAAAATCGCTCAGTGCTGTATTACTCGTAAGAAGACCTAACATGACTTTTATTAGCAACCCTACTACAATTGGTCTGATCCACCTGCTAATATAATTGAATGATTCAAACGAAGTAAGCGCATCATAGAAGTAATATATCAAGAAGAAAATTGCACAAGATGCAGCAACACTGCATGCATATCCGCTAAGAGCCAGTGCAATTCCGGCAGTGGTTCCTCCTATCATGTTTCCGATATAGAAGCCCATGCCGAATAGGCATTTACACAGAATTGATCCGGGCAGAACATTTACTACAGTAACAACCTGTCCATAGAACACCTCTTCAGAAATCATTCCACTATCAACAAACATTCCGTCTGCAATAGTAAGATAAGCATCTCCTCCACCGAACGACATCAGCGTTGACAGAAAAGCTCTGCCGGGGAATTCCATCATCGAGGGATCAATGAGTATTGCAGGAATTGATAAGGTTGCCGCAAATCCGACCCAGAGCAGTATATCTTTAATAAGAGATCTGGTGTTGATCTCCATCTTTGTCTTGTTCCTTCTTACCGATTGAACAACAGCACAAACTGCAAGAATCAGCATTGCCAGCTTTACCAACGATAAAAAAAGAGTGCCTTCCAGGAGTTTGTTCTTACCTGATCCAATTAGGAAAATAATAGTTAGAACTGCTCCCACACCCAGGTGTATAAAATCACGATGATTATTAACATAGAATGCCCAGAAAAACATTGCGAGCAATAACGTCAGGGTCGAAATGCCGAAGAATGGGGTGCGATTAATTCCCATGATTTTGAATAGGCTGCCGCCTGAAATAAGAATCGTTATAGCGACAACAAGCAGAATGACCTTAATCGTCCTCTTTATTCCTTCTTCAATTGCCGAGTGGAATACTCTAATCATATACTCCAGTAAGAGGGAGCAGATAAATGCCGATATACCTACAGCTCCAACAAGAACCAGATTCATGGTCGATTCCTGAAGGCTCGACATTAGCATCATCAAGATAAGTGTGCCCAGTATTCCCGGCAATGTGAACATAATTGGTGAAAGGAACATGCCCTTAATGCCGTATGCCCTTCTACCAAGAGAACCAACAATCTCAACCGGCAGCGCACCGGGTGTAACATTAGCAACAACAACATCACGGTCCAGTGCAGCAGCTGTCTCACCATTATCCTTATCATCTATGAATGTATCTTCAAGTATCGGTATCAATGCGTTACCACCACCAAAACCTATGCAACCGACCTCGAACATCTTCTTGCACATTTCCAGCATTTTACTCATTGTTAATCCTTTTCCTGAGATATTCTATTATCTCATCTGCGCATTCATCAGCTGTTCTATCGCAGGTCTTTATTACAAGTTCAGCATTCTTAGGACATTCATATTCACTGCTGATACCTGTAAAGTTCTTAATCTTGCCTGCTCTTGCAGATTTATATAAGTTCTTAGGATCTCTCTCCTCACATACTTCCAGCGGAGTATCAATGAAAACCTCAATGAAACCATCCCCTATTATTTCTCTCGCACGTCTTCTCATATCAATATACGGTGAAATAAATGAAGTGAGTACAATCAATCCGGCGTCATTCATTAATTTGGAGACCTCAGCAATTCGTCTTATATTTTCTGAACGATCCTTCTGACTAAAGCCAAGATCACTGTTCAGTCCATATCTGATATTGTCACCATCCAGCAGCATGGACTTCAGCCCTGCAGCAAATAGTTTTCTTTCCACCGCATTGGCAATCGTAGATTTTCCGGATCCTGATAAGCCTGTAAACCAGAGCGTAATTGCCTTCTGATTCATCAGACCCTCCCTAAGCTCTCTGGTAATATCCATTTTGTGCCATACTGCATTCTCGCTCTTTTCAATTCCCTCGGTAATAGTTCCACAAGCAGAAGTTGCATGACTAACTCTATCAATTAGGATAAAAGAACCAAGATCCCTATTAGTGTTGAATGAATCAAACACAACCTTGCCGCTTGCCATTATTTCGCAAACAGCAATCTCATTCTTCAGTAATCGGTCTGCTTCTATTATTTCTCCGGTATTAATATCAACCTTATTAACAATCTTGGAGATGGTTGCCGGAATACTCCTGGTTCCTATTTTAAGGAGATAGTTCTTTCCTTCACGCAGCTCATCATCATCCATCCACAGCAGGTTTACTTCAAATGAAGTCAGACAGTTCAATTCGCAACCCGAAACAAGAACATCCCCTCTTGAGATATCAATTTCATCATTCAGACTAATTGTCACCGGATTTTCGCTTACAGCTGTGTCCACAGGTCTATCACAAACAATAATTGATGCTACTGTTGAAACCTCTCCGCTTGGCAGCACCTTAACACTGTCACCTACAGAGATTTCTCCGCAACTTATCTGACCCTGGAATCCTCTAAATCTGGAATTTGGTCTGCATACCCTCTGAACAGGCATGCAGAATCCTCTATGATTCTGAGTACTGCCGGTATCTACGTTCTCCAGATACGATAACAAAATCGGTCCACTATACCAGTCAGTATTGCCGGAACTTGTTGTAATATTATCTCCAACTGTTGCAGATACAGGTATTACTTGCATGGTGTCGTATTCGAACTCATTCATCATCTCATGAATGTCATTAGCAATACCTTCAAATATCGACTGATCATAACCAACAAGGTCCATTTTATTCACTGCAAAGACAAAGTGTCTGATGCCCATCAGTGCGCAGATTCTGGAGTGTCGGCGAGTCTGAATCAGTATGCCCTTACTGGAATCAACCAGTATTACTGCCAGCTCGGCAAATGAAGCTCCTACAGCCATGTTTCTGGTATATTGTTCATGACCCGGTGTGTCAGCTACAATGAATGTTCTCTCTTCTGTTGAAAAATATCTATAAGCAACGTCAATAGTTATTCCCTGCTCTCTTTCAGCCATAAGGCCGTCAAGCAACAGTGAATAGTCTATATTACCGTCATTAGATCCTACTTTGGAATCGAGCTGAAGCGCCTTCTCCTGGTCAGTGAACAGCAATTTGGCATCATACAGCATATGTCCTATAAGAGTTGATTTTCCATCATCTACGCTACCGCAGGTTATGAATTTCAATAGTCCCTTGTCCATTAGAAGTAACCCTCTCTTTTTCTCTTCTCCATGCTTGCCGAACCACCATCAGAGTCAATAACTCTGCTTGTTCTCTCTGACTCTACTGCCGCAAGAGTTTCATCTATGATTTCGTCCAAGGTTAAGGCTGTAGATTCAACGCCACCGGTCAGCGGATAGCAGCCAAGTGTTCTGAATCTAACACTCTTCATCTCAACCTTCTCGCCTTCTTTCAGCTTCATCCTATCATCATCAACCATTATGATGTTGCCATCACGACAAACAACCGGCCTTTCCTTGGCATAATACAGCGGAACGATGTCTATTTTTTCTCTTCGTATGTACTGCCAGATATCCTTTTCTGTCCAATTAGAAATAGGGAAAACTCTAACGCTTTCCCCACGATTAATTACTGTATTAAATAGTTTCCACATTTCAGGTCTCTGATTCTTAGGATCCCAAGTGTGGTGTTCATCTCTGAATGAGAAAATTCTCTCCTTAGCTCTGGATTTTTCCTCATCTCTACGCCCTCCACCGAAAGCCGCATCGAATCCATATTTATCCAGTGCCTGTTTCAGGGCCTGAGTTTTCATAATGTCCGTGTAAGCAGCCCCGTGATCGAACGGATTAATGCCCTGCTTAACGCCCTCCTCATTGATGTATTCAATGAAATCCACTCCCAGTTCCTTCATCTTGGCATCTCGGAATGTAATCATCTCTTTGAATTTCCAAGTAGTATTTACATGCATAAAAGGAAATGGTGGCTTCTCCGGATAAAAAGCCTTCATTGCCAGGTGCAACATAACAGAAGAATCCTTGCCAATTGAATACAGCATGACCGGATTCTCGAATTCAGCCGCAACCTCCCGCATAATGTATATTGATTCAGCTTCAAGCCTGTCTAAATGATCCATATAAAAAGCCGCACCTTTCTTATCTTGATGCGGCAATTGTATCAAAAGCGTTCATTTTAAACTGTGATTATGAATGAATATTAAGAAATGTTTTCCTCGCAGACGAACACCACTCTAAAACCTGTTCCTTTATCCTTAACAGATTCTACATAGATTTTTGCATTATGCGTTTCCGCTATCTGAGCAATAATTGCAAGGCCAAGTCCGGTGCCCTTTCCCGACTCCTTGGTAGTAAAAAACGGATCGAAAATTTTGGAAACCGTTTCGGCATCCATACCCGGTCCATTATCAATGAACTGCATGACAAGTCTATCATCCTCGCGTTTGGTTGATATCATAAAGGTGCCGCCCGTTTCTTCCAGTGCATCGTATGCATTGAGCGTGAAATTGAGTATCATCTGAGATATCTGCGTTCTGTCGCCTTTAATATGTTCACCTGATGCTTCCAATTTCTCAACAACTTCAACGCCTTCCGGCTTAACCGGATAGCTGATCCTAATGGTGTTACGCACCAATTCATCAAGTTCAATTAATTCATACATTGAAGAATCACCTTTTCTGGATAGTTCTGCAAGCCTTGATACAAGTTCTTTGGCTTTGGATGATGCATTATATATTTCCTGCAGATTCTCTTGGATTTCATCCTCGTCTCGAGGTAGCATGTCCATTGACATCATGCTGTATCCCATAATAGGTGTTAGTAGATTGTTGAAATCATGTGCTAATCCCGCCGTCATAGTGCCAATTGTCTCCAGCCTCTGATGATGTGATAAAGCCTGCATTCTTCGGTTGATTTCTTCCAGCATACTATTTCTTGTTCTGATATTCTGAATCTCTGTTTCCGCAGACTTCTGTAGCATTATAAATACTAAAACGATAATTGCAATTCCGAGGGCAACAATTCCTCCGTATATCAGAATAGTATTTGCTGCTGCCATTGAAGGCTTAATGGTTGCATCATAATTAGCAGTCTTGCCAATTGCAAAGATGCCATTGTCTATTTCACCAATACTTTGGATTACTATTCTTGAAGTATATTCCTCTGATTCCTCGTTAAGCAGAGTAACTGATGTAGCACCGCCACTATTATTTGCAACATAGGATTGAAGGAGTCTAATGCATTTGTTTATGTTCTCATCATCGGTTGTGCCGATTTCCATTGCATGTATAAATTCTCCAACCTTGTATATTACGATCTTGCCATCACAGTCTACCAAGAAGTTCATTTCTTCCGAATCCTGCTCGGTTCCGATTGCATCATTTAACAGGTTCTCCAGACTTATTAACCTATAATACGTCAGATTTTCCTTCTGGTGCTTGTATGCCAAATTAATACGGCCGTCTTCACTTGAACAAATCACATACTTGGATGTGTTTGATAGCTCCGTAAATTTACAGTTCGTTATATCTGACCGTTCTTTATTAATTACCCCGTCCTCGCACACCACAACGCCCGCATTAATCGGATTAGTCACAATCGATTTGCCACCAATGATTTTGGACTCTCGAGCAAAATTGTCCAAAGTCGTTTTTAGATTGGCATCCTCGAGCATTATTCTTTTCTTAATCTGTGTATCCTTCTCCTCTATAATCGATTTCTCAAAATTTTTGAAAGAATCCCACACTTTCAGGACACTGATTCCAATGCACACTAAAGAAAGCAGCATAATTATTACTATTATTGTTTTATTCCTCAGTTTGCTCATAATCCGATGTTTTTCTTAACAATTATTTATGATATTGGTAATACCAGTCATTTTTAGTTATAATTCTTACGAGGTGAAATAATGCAGCACAGAGTATTAGTAGTTGATGACGACAAAGTCATCCTTAAAATGTTATACAAGGCATTATTACAAAATGACATTAACGCCGATGTAACGACAAACGGTGAAAATGCATTATCTTTGCTGCAACAAAATTCATATGATTTGCTCCTGCTCGACATCAATATGAAGGGTATGAACGGATTTGAAGTAATCAAGCATATTCGTGACAACAATTCGGACATTCCTGTCATGGTCGTAAGCGGTCGCAAGGAAGATCAAGATGCTCTGTATGGTCTGCAAATCGGTGCAGATGACTATATAACCAAGCCTTTCAATCCTGTAACCCTGGTTGCGAAGGTTAAGGCGCTTATACGCCGCAGCAGCTCCGCAAAGCAGCAATCGCCTGTTATCATTCAAGCAGGTCCATTCTCATATGACACTTCAACACTGAAGTTATATAAAAATGGTGTTGAGATACTACTCTCTGCCAAGGAGAATTCTGTGATGAAACTATTCATAGATAATGTTGACCATATCTTCTCCAAGGACGTGATCTACAGCATCATATGGGGTGAAACTATTATTGATGAAAGCGCTATTATGGTTTACATAAACAGGCTTCGCCAGAAAATCGAAGATGATCCTTCTTCCCCTCGATACTTAGAAACTGTACGTGGTATGGGTTATAGATTTAAAGTAAAATAGAGGCTCAATAGACTAAGTTCTATTTCAGCCTCTATGTTTTATTCTCTTGAAGTCTTTGTAATTGAATTTAATCCAACCACTCGGTACTCTTATCCAGCCTTTATAAACCTCAAGGCATGTTACAACGGTGCCCTTCTTAAATCTAACATCCTTTCTTCCCTTAACAGCGAACTTCTTGGCCGTATCGCTTAACTCAGCAATTTTCTTCTTCCCGCTCTTCTTAGAATGTCCTCTATAAACGAATTGTGGCTGTTTAAGTTTATAAGATACACCTACAATCGGTTTGTTACCGGCAGCCTTCGCATAAACATCAATTGAGAACACGTTAACAGTAGCAAGCACTACGAGTGCTACTGCCACAATAAATGCAATTCTCTTCTTGATACTTAAACTCATCATGCAGTATAACCTCATGAGCGTATTATATCATCTAATGCACTGCTGTCTATTGTTTTATTCTTTATTTTTATTAAGGTGTCCTATTTGCGGAAGAATCTGTCCGTATGCTTGAACAGCATCGGATAGACGCCCATGCCTACGAAGGTTCCTGCTCCATACCTGAATGTTCTTATTAAATATGCAGCCAGACCGGGCGTATCCATCAGCGCATCCGGGAAGATCAGTTTGATGCCTTCCAACACGCCAAGGGTAACGATTATACCTACAATAGTCCTCAGTATCAGTCTTACAACATTGGTTGTGTTCTCAAAGTTGACGTACTTCTCCTCCACATGGAATCCAAGGAAGATCCCGATTACTGCTCCATAGCCCACGAAGAAATCATCACTTGTACAGAAGAACCAGCCCGGAAGACCAACTAACGCAAGAATCAGCATCACGCGCAGATAGCTGCCCGCTTTGGCAACAAGCCATTGTGCAACTATTACGGAAATTGCCGCAATCAGCCAGCCGAGCAAAACGTCCGTCGGATAATGCACGCCCAGAATTATGCGCGCCGCGCCGATCAACGCTATCAGAGCTGTAAAGATAATGCTTGCTGATCTCTTCTTAAGACACATAGCAATTGTCGCAAAAACTGCACCGGTGTTGGATGCGTGCAAGCTCGGACATGAATAGCCCTGAACATTAACATCATAAACATCACCCGGATAAGCCTGACGCAGACACTTCACAGAGCCATGGTCCATGTATGGTCGTCTGCGGTTGATTACATTCTTCACACAAGGCGCGAGAAGATTGGCAACAGCAAAACTCGTTGCAATCTTCTTGCCCATCTCCTTATTAATACCCCAATAGAAAACACCGATTGCGGCTATCATCAGATAGCTCTCGCCAAACATTGACAGCAGTGCACAGAGCTTAACCACGCCCTCACCGGCCAATGCCTGCAACCACTCCATAAACGGTATTTCCCAATTAAACGCAAAATTCATTCCTAATCCTCTCTATAATATCCCAATTTTCTTCATCCACTCACCTATTCACAATATGAGAACTCTCCCTTGTTTTGTGCACACTTTCATGTCGATTATTGGTGTTCGTTTCGCAATATGATAATGATACTCTTTTTTGTGCACACTTCCATCCCCGATTCGGGTCATTTCTTGTGCCAAAACCCTCTTTTTTATTTCTCAAATCATTTTTTGTTGCACATATCAGCTATTCTTTCCTATATTGCGACACAGCACGACTTTTCTGCACTGAAAAGTGCACAAATCCCAGTATAAATGTCACATTGCGACAACTTCATTAAAATCAAGAGCCCCGAGACATTGTCTCAGGGCTCAGTTCGTGGCGGAATATCACTGTACTCATTTTTAAACTCATCACTTAAATTCTTAGCACTTTCAGAAACCTGAATTAATCTGAACATCATTGAATCAAGCAGAACCGGATTTGTTTCTAAACTCTCTTGAGTTTCTCCAGCCATATGCTCAATTATGAAGTCTACATCTTCAACCAGCTTATCTCTGTAGTATTTATCATTCTTAACCATATATCTTTACTCCATCTCTCAAGATTTCATTTAGCAATTCCTGATTGTTGTTTAATTGTTCTAAGTCTAAAAGATCAACTTTCTTTTTCAGTGTTGTTCTGAGCTTTTCCACGATTTCGTAGAATTTCAATCCACCAACCGACGTAGAAATCAAAAGATCAATATCGCTCTTCTCATTTGCCGTACCCTTCGCATACGATCCAAAAAGAATAGCATACTCCACGTCGTATTCAGCAAATACCTCAGCGCACATTTCTTTTATATTTTCCAGGCTTAATATCCCATGCTCCTCATCAACCAATCCATATTTTGTTAGCTCTTCAAGAATATAGTTATATTTAATAGTTCCAATTTTCGAGTCCTCATTTTCATACATCTTAAAGGTTCTCAACGGAATCGAAGTAAGTTGCGCGGCTTCAGATTGAGTTAATCCATTTTTCTTTCTAATTGTTTTTATTGTCTCCATTGTATTCACCTCTTGAAAACAATATACACTTCTTGCACTTTTTTGTAAATAGCAAAGTGCAATTTTTGCACTCTTGCTTTTTAATCGGGTGCAATTTTTGCACTTGCCGAGTTAACAATTCTTTATCATTTCCTCAAACTCCAAAATCCTTTCCGCCTTAATCATTACTCCTAAATTCATAGGAATACTCATGACCGGTACTGGAGTATTTGGTACATTAGCAAACTGAAGGCAACCCTCCGTACTGAACTCCGGTCCACCATATAATACACCTAAAAGCATAATCCTAGTCCCAACAGTTATACCTTTTGCCGTCGAAAATGATCCCTGGTTAAAAATAAAAACCGGTGATCCACTCGATCCTGGGAAACAAGCAATATCTAGCAATGTTTCCTTTTTCCCTTGATAATCTTTACGAGGATGACTGGATGTTATTCCCTTATCATTACTGTAGAATAAGTTAACATTTCCGACAATTCCATTGCTACGCCTGCCATAATACAATTCCTTCTTCCTTAATATTCATATAGAATGGAACGATTTCTTTCCACTCATTATACTTATTACAATCTATTTCTATTACGGATAGCACTTTACCGCATTCTAATTCTTTTTCTGCAACACAATCTATCATTTGATTGTATTGAGATTTATTATATCCTGGTGTAAGCTTCAGTGCTATATCCACATCTGACTCATGTGTCTGTTCTCCACGAGCATATGATCCGTATAAGATTACGCTTTCCAAACAACTGCCATAGATTTTTCTCAGTTCCCTAACCAATGACCGAACGGTCTTTGCTAAGTTCCTGCTAGAATTTAAAGCAGAATAGTTTCTCCAGCCTTTATAATCTCCTGTTCGAATTCTCTTATCCTCAGGGAACACTTCACTTTCATCTATGGCCCACTGATTGCCGATTTTGGAGCCTTTTAATCTACCTGACGCTAACAATTTCCTGATAGTTCCCGGATCTTTTCCCGTCATCATTGAATACTCTGTAACTGAAACTAATGACATAGTGTTTCCCTCCTATTGTTTAATCATTATCACAATATCGTGAAGATGTCAATTAAGGAATAAAATCGGGTATTCGTTTTCTCAAAAAAGGAATAAAATCGGAACATTTACCCTCTCCAGTGCTTTTCTTTGGCTCTGTCGTGCCTGCTGCTGAAGAAGTCGATCAGTGCATGTGATTCGACTACGTTGATGCGGCCGTAGTCTGCTGAAGGGAATTGCGGATCCAGGAAGAGCTTTTGTACGGTCTTCTCGGACCATCCGGTCATCTCGGCAATGTCGCTAATTGTGTAGAACTTTACGTCGCTTGAAATCACTCTTTGGTCGTCCATTGTAATTGTATTAAACATTTAATTCTCTCTTTCCGTAGCTACCACAATCGTAGCAACGATAGCTACATAGGTTAGAATGCTATGCCCGTCACTTCACAGGCACCTATGATATGTAATTGCGGCCGCAAGCAGCCGCTTAGTGATTTCTTGCAAGTCAACAACGCAACATTACATAGTGACTCGCCCAGGACTGTCCCCTTGTACACAAAATTACAATTAGGACCGTCGTATTAGACTAATACTGTAGAAAGATAGTATTAGTCTTTTTTAATGTATAATAGTTATGCACTGTGGATTTGTATCTAGAACCGTACAGCTTAGACTGTTTGGGGACTCTCAAACCACAGTTTTTTGTTCAGAATTGTTAATCAGTTTGTTAAGGCTTGACTTTTTAT
>JAZUDV010000013.1:0-33081 GCA_045639825.1 Anaerovoracaceae bacterium | reverse complement strand
CAACTGCCTTGATAAGGAAGATGCAATCAGAGGTATCGCAATGCTCAAGGCTAAGATGGCAGGCGAGGAGATCAAGCCAGCTGAGAGAAAGTGGAATCCTAACGTTAAGGAGAACAACCTCGAGGCATGCGAGAAGGCTCTTGGCATTAAGATCGAGAGAGCTGCAAACGAGCAGTCACTCCCAATGTCACAGAAGAGAAAAGAGAAATACGACTAATCTAGACAGGAGAATTTGTTAAATGAAATACGGTGATAAGTTAATTAGGATGGAAGGCGTCATTGTCGCAGTCAAGGATGGAGCTATCGACGTTGACCTAATGGGAAGACTCGGATTCATCAGTGTACCTAAGAGAATGGTAATTTCAGAAGGTGAACTTAAGGTTGGTCAGACCGTTGCTTGGAACATGAGCTTCCTCGAACAGAAGGGTCCTGAAATCAACGACAAGTATTTCAACAATCTCACTATTAGAGAAGCACGTAGACTAGAAATATTAAGACAATACAACGAGGAGGAATAAACAAATGAGTTTAACAGTTGTAAAGGGCTTACAGTCCGAGATTTATGTACCTGTTACTCCAGCTCCAGTTTGGGCTCCTGTTACTAAGAAGCTGAGCGAGATGACTATCGCTATCGCAACAGCTGCAGGCGTTCACCAGAAGGATCAGGAGAGATTCAATCGCGCAGGAGACTTCACTTGGAGAAAAGTAGATGATAGCTATGCACCAGATCAGCTGATGGTATCCCACGGTGGATATGATAACTCTGACGTAAACAGAGACATCAACGCTATGTTCCCTTATGAGAGACTTCACGAGCTCGCTAAGGCTGGCGTTATCGGCGGAGTAGCTAAGTTCCACGCTGGCTTCATGGGCGGCGGCGGAAACATTCAGAAGTTCACTGATGAGACAGGTCCTGCAATCGCTCAGTTCTTCGTAGAGCAGGGTGTTGACGCTGTTCTCATGACAGCTGGATGAGGAACTTGCCACCGCTCTGCAACAATCGTGCAGAGAGCAATCGAGGCAGCAGGTATCCCTACTATCATCATCGCAGCACTGCCACCTGTAGTAAGACAGGCTGGTACTCCAAGAGCAGTTGCTCCTATGGTACCTATGGGCGCTAACGCTGGTGAACCTCACAACATCGAGATGCAGACTGGAATCGTTACAGATACTCTCAAGCTCTTAGAGGAGCTTTCAGCACCTGGATCAATCGTTCCACTGCCATACGAGTATCACGCACAGATCTAATTGCATAATTAGACTATAAGCGAATAGGACAACGTCCTGATGGACGTAGATGGGGGCAGGTAACACTGCCCCCATTTCAAAAGGAATATTGTTAAAATAAACACTATAAATGAGAGGTGTTTCCAATGGCTGAAAATATCGAGCTGAGAAGACTTTCAATCAAGTCATACCACATGACAGAGGTAGCATTCGGAGATGAGAATCTGATTACTACTGATGGCAAGTGGACATTCAAGGAAGATATGTCTGAGTACGTTAAGGCACACAGCGAGGTAATCGAAGATATTAAACTGCAGATTATCATGCCTAATGACCATGACAGACATACTAATGCAATTATGGATATTATCCCACTCTCAACTAAGGTTCTTGGCAAGAGAGGCGAGGGAATTACACATACTGTAACAGGCGTTTATGTAATGCCTACAGGCGTTGACACAGAGGGCGAGCAGGTTCATGAATTCGGTTCCTGCAACGGCAACCTCAAGGAAATGCTTCACCTGAACATGGCAGGAACTCCTGCTGATGACGACATCATTATTTCTGTAGACTTCACATTCAAGAAGGGTCTCGGACAGGAAAGATACGCTATCATCGAGGCTTATAGAATTCTTGATGAGTGGATGCAGCAGTTCAGAATGCAGATGAAGAAGTTCGACGGCAACGCTGCAACAGAGAGACATGATTACTATGATGAGATTAAACCTGGACAGAAGAAGGTTCTCGTTATCAAAGAGGTAATCGGTCACGGCGCTATGCTCGACACTTGGTTCTTCGCAGATGAGCCATGTGGCGTAGAGGGCGGTAAGTCAACTATTGATATGGGATGCATGCCTGTAATGCTGACGCCTAATGAGTTCAGAGACGGCGCAATCCATGCTATGAACTAGGAGGTGGCATCATGGGAGTAGGTCCTTCAACTAAAGAGACAAGTTTACATCACTTCAGAGATCCACTGATTAAGGTTCTCGGCGAGGATCCCGGTATCGATCTGATGGGAGTACTGGTATTCGGTTCCCCTGAAGGCAATATTGATAAGATTCTCTGTTCAAGAAGCGCAGCAGTTATTGCTGAGTGCTCAAGATGTGATGGCGTTATCGTAGAGACAGACGGATGGGGCAACCTGGACGTCGACTACGTTAACTGCGTAGAGGAAATCGGCAAGAGAGGAATTCCTGTAGCAGGACTGAACTGGTCCGGTACAGCAGGAACTTTCGTAGTTGAGAGTAAGTACCTGGCAGACGTTGTTGACTTCAATAAGAATCCTGAGGGAATTGAGTCCAACATCATCGGTGAGAACAACTACACTGAAGAAGATGCCAGAGAGGCTGTTAAGAGACTGAAGATTCAGATGGCTAAGAAGGATAGAGGCCTGAAGTTCTTCTAGAACAAAAAAACAAAACGCCTGCCGTCTCGGCAGGCGTGTTTTATTGAAATATCAATAAAAATTTAAATTATGTACTCAAATGTACTAAAGAAAAAAACAATTGCACATTTTGAAATACATCTCTCATAGATATATGTAAAGAATCAGAAATTAGTTATAATAATAACGCAACACATATATCAGGCTGACAACAGCCTTATTTCAAGGAGGATAGTATGTTAGATTATCTATTATCACATCTTTATTGGATAAGCTTGATTGCTTCTCTTCTTGCTCTTATCTTCGCTTACTGGCAGGCTAAGATCGTTCTTGGCTCAGACGAGGGTACAGACAGAATGAAGCAGATCTCCAATGCTATTCGTACAGGAGCAAGCGCATTCCTGAAGCGTCAGTACAAGACAGTATCAATTTTCTTCGCATGCATGTTCGTTGTACTGTGCATCATGGCATTCTTCGGCAAGCTGACTTGGTACGTTCCATTTGCATTCCTGACAGGTGGTTTCTTCTCAGGACTTTCCGGATTCATCGGAATGAGCATTGCTACACGTGCTAACAACAGAACAGCTTGTGCTGCACAGCAGGGACTCAACAGAGGACTCAGAGTTGCTTTCTCGGCAGGTTCCGTAATGGGATTCACTGTAGTAGGACTCGGACTTCTGGACATCTCTCTCTGGTATGCACTGCTTGACCTTGTATTCCATGAGACATTAGAGAATATTACAGCTGCAATGGTTACATTCGGAATGGGTGCATCCTCAATGGCACTGTTTGCAAGAGTTGGTGGTGGTATCTTCACTAAGGCTGCGGACGTTGGTGCTGACCTTGTTGGTAAGGTTGAGGCAGGAAACCCGGAAGACGATCCTCGTAACCCTGCAGTTATCGCAGATAACGTAGGAGACAACGTAGGTGACGTTGCCGGAATGGGCGCTGACCTGTATGAGTCATACGTTGGTTCAATGGTAAGTACTTGCGCACTCGGAGTAATCGCATTCGCTGCAACTGATTTTGGTGTAAGAGCAGTTGCACTGCCACTTCTGATGGCTGCAGTAGGCGTACTCTTCTCAGTCCTCGGTACATTCTTCGTACAGACTAAGGAAGGCGCTAGCCAGAAGAACTTGCTCTCTGCATTGCGTAGAGGAACTAACACAGCAGCAATCGCAACAGCAGTTGTATCATTCCTGCTCGTTGTATGGCTGTTCGGAATCAAGTTCTATGGTCTGTATCTTGCTATCGTAGCAGGACTTGCAGCAGGAGTACTGATCGGTCTCTTCACTGAGTACTACACATCAGATACATACAAGCCAACACAGAAAATCGCAGCATCATCTGAGACAGGTACAGCTACACTGATCATCAGTGGTCTTGGAACAGGAATGCTCTCAACAGTATTCCCAATCCTCATCGTTGGCGTTGCTATTCTTATCGCTTATTACTGCTCAGGACTTTGCCCTGTTGACGTAAGCGAAGCTAACATCGGACTTTACGGAATTTCTCTCGCAGCAGTTGGTATGCTGTCAACACTCGGAATTACTCTTGCAACAGACGCTTATGGCCCTGTAGCAGATAATGCCGGTGGTATCGCTGAGATGGCAGGACTGGAGCCACAGGTACGTGAGCGTACAGATGCTCTTGACTCACTCGGCAATACAACAGCAGCAACAGGTAAGGGATTCGCAATCGGTTCCGCAGGAATGACTGCACTCGCTCTTATCGCTAACTTCAAGGAGAAATTACTCGTTTACATGCCGGACGGCACTGACTTCACACTGAACCTTCTTGATCCTAAGGTACTGGTAGGACTTTTCATCGGAGCATGTCTGCCATTCCTGTTCTCAGCTCTTACAATGGGCGCTGTATCAAGAGCAGCTCAGAGTGTAGTAGTTGAAGTACGTAGACAGTTCAAGGAGATTACAGGACTTATGGAAGGAAAGGCAGAGCCTGATTACGCTAAGTGCGTAGACCTCTGCTCAAGAGCTTCCCTCAAGGAAATGATTCTCCCTGCATGCGTAGGTATCGCAGCACCAATCATCACAGGACTTGTTCTGGGTGGATTCGGAGTAATCGGAATGCTCTGTGGTTCAACTGTTTCCGGATTTATCATGGCTATCTTCATGGCTAACTCAGGCGGTGCTTGGGACAACGCTAAAAAGTTCATTGAGGCAGGTAACTTCAATGGTAAGGGAAGTGACAACCACAAGGCAGCAGTTGTTGGAGACACAATCGGCGATCCATTCAAGGATACATCCGGTCCTTCAATCAACATCCTTATCAAGCTGGTAAGCATGGTATCAATCGTATTTGCCGGACTGATCGCATCAACAAGCCTTCTGTAACAGAGGGTCAGACCCTTTTGACCAAATGGTCAAAAGGGGACATAGCTGAACGACATTATTAATAATGTAAGCGAGCGCCATATCGTAGGATATGGCGTTCTTTTATTCTCAAATCTCTGTATTTACTCTTGACGATACATTACCAAGGATATAATATAAAATAAAAAGGTCGACCAATAATATAAACAAGTCGAACAATCTAATAAAATAGGACGCATATTTATAATATCAAGTCGAACAATATAAACGTGTATAGGAGTTTGTTATTATAGCTGAAACTGGAGAAATGTCGGAATGATTGATGTAGAGAAGGCTATTATTATCACTAATAATGACAAAGTGAGAGATGCCTATTGTGACATATTGAGAGTAATCATGATGGATGATTACATATCTGTACTAATTGAAGTCAGAGATATGATACATGCGGGATACAGGCTTCTTACCCACCCGCAGGCATCGAGTCTTAAACCTAATCAAACCCCTTATCGCTCGGTTATCGTTTATCCTGGATGTGGAGAAGATAATTCTAAGAACGTAATACTGATTGAGAAATGCATTGCTGTATTCGAGGAGTGGCAGAGTATTGCACATAGTCCGGCGAGGTATTCGGAGAAGGTGGATAATGATTTTAAGACTATAGATCTATCTATTATAGAGAATGTCGTTTCTCGTATTAACTAAGTTAGTAACCGACGGAAAATGGAGCGGTTAAATAAATAGAAGGAGGGCTTATTACATGAAATTAGAACTAGGAAAGATTGAAATTAAAGATATTCAATTTGATTCATCAACTCGTATAGAGAATCATATTCTCTACGTCAATAAAGAAGAAGTTGAAGCACTTGTTCTTGAAGACGATAAGTTGATTGGATGCAAGTTGGATATTGCAAGACCGGGAGATTCAACAAGAATCACACCAGTTAAGGATGTCATCGAACCTCGAGTAAAGGTTAGCGGTGGCGGAGAGGTATTCCCCGGCATTATTGGAAAGGTTAGTCCTGCTGTAGGAAGCGGAAGAACACATGCCCTCAAAGGATGTACTGTTGTAACAGTTGGCCGCATCGTAGGCTTCCAGGAGGGAGTTATTGATATGAGCGGAGTTGCAGCTGATTACTGCCCATTCTCCAAGACAGTTAACCTGTGCGTAGTAATTGAGCCTCAGGAGGGACTCGAAACTCACGTATATGAGAAAGCAGGCCGCCTTGCAGGACTCAAGGTTGCAACATATCTTGCAGAGTTCGCTAAGGAAATCGAGCCTGATACCATCGATACATATGAAACAAAGCCTATTTTCGAGCAGGCTGCAGAGTATCCTGATCTCCCTAAGATCGGATATGTACATATGCTTCAGTCACAGGGACTGCTGCATGACACATTCTACTATGGCGTTGATGCTAAGCAGATTGTTCCAACAATCATGTATCCTACTGAGATCATGGATGGAGCAATTGTTTCCGGTAACTGCGTAGCACCTTGCGACAAGGTAACAACATATCATCATCTTAACAACCCTGTTATTGAGGACCTCTACAAGCATCACGGCAAGGACCTCAACTTCATGGGAGTTATTCTTACAAATGAGAACGTATTCCTGGCTGATAAGGAGCGTCATTCAGATATGGTAGCTAAACTGGCTAACTGGATGGGACTTGATGGTGTTCTCATTACAGAAGAAGGATATGGAAACCCGGATACAGACCTGATGCTTAACTGCGAGAAGACAGAGAAGGCAGGCGTAAATGTTGGACTGATCACTGACGAATTCCCTGGCAAGGACGGAAAGTCTGCATCACTTGCAGATACTTGCGAGCAGGCAACTGCACTTGCATCCTGCGGACAGGGCAATATGACTCTGAATTTCCCTGCAATGGATAAGGTTATCGGAACTCAGGAGTATATCGAGAGCCAGATCGGCGGATGGGCAGGATGCATCAACGAGGATGGATCTTTCGAAGCAGAAATCCAGATCATTATCGCATCAACTATCGCCAACGGCTTTAACACTCTTGCTGCAAGAGGATACTAGAGAAGGAGGAATAAGAAATGGCTAAATATAAAATCGTTCATTATCTTAACCAGTTCTATGGCGGTATCGGCGGCGAAGAACAGGCCGGCATCGCAGCTGAGTTAAGAGAAGGTGCATTGGGACCTGGAACTCAGCTTGCTAAGGAGCTTGGCGATGATTACGAAATAGTTGCCACAGTAATATGTGGAGATAACTATTTTGGCGAGAATCTTGATGAGGCAACAGAGACTGTCCTCGATATGGTTAAGAAGTATTCTCCGGATGTATTCGTAGCAGGACCTGCATTCAACGCAGGACGTTATGGAGTGGCTTGTGGAACTGTATGTAAGGCTGTTGAGGAAACACTGGGAATCCCTACAGTAACAGGAATGTATGTTGAGAATCCGGGCGCTGATATGTTCAAGCAGGACGTTATCATTGTTTCTACAGGAGACTCCGCTGCAACAATGAAAAAGGCTCTTCCTACAATTGCAGCTCTCGTAAAGAAGATGGCAACAGGAGAGGAGATTCTCGGACCATCAATCGAGGGATATATTGAAAGAGGAATCAGAGTTAACTATTTCGCAGATGAGAGAGGTTCCGAGAGAGGAATCCAGATGCTGCTCAAGAAGATTAAGGGCGAAGAATTCGAGACAGATCTTCCAATGCCTAAATTCGATAGAGTGGTTCCTGCAGCTCCAATTGCTGACCTGTCCAAGGCTAAGATTGCTGTTGTTACTTCCGGTGGTATCGTACCACAGGGCAACCCTGACCATATTGAATCATCCAATGCTACTAAGTTCGGATGGTACACAATTGATGGAATGGAGAGAATGTCCAAGGATGACTATATGACAGTTCATGGTGGATATGACAGACAGTTCGTTCTGGAAGATCCTAACCTGGTAGTTCCTCTGGATGTACTGCGTGAGATGGAAGCAGCAGGCGAGATCGGAAGCCTCTATCCATACTTTGCAACAACAACCGGAACAGGTACTGCTACTAATTCTGCGGCTAAATTCGGTGATGAAATTGGTGCCAAGCTGAAGGAAGAAGGAGTTGACGGCGTCATTCTCGTTTCAACCTGAGGAACATGTACTCGTTGCGGTGCAACGATGGTTAAGGGCATTGAGAAGCACGGAATTCCAATCGTACATGTATGTACAGTAGTTCCTATCTCGCTGACAATCGGAGCTAACAGAATCGTACCTGCTATCGGTATTCCACATCCTCTTGGAGATCCTACTCTGGGCGATGCTGATTCCAAGAAGATCCGTACCAAGCTCGTAGCAAGAGCTCTGAAGACTCTGACAGTTCCTGTAGATACTCAGACAGTATTTGAGAAAGATTTCTAAATCGACAATCGTATTTTCCCTTTATTAGTGAAGAAACACGTGGCAGCACGTGTTTCTTCAATATTGGAAATAAAAAAGCACGTGATTATCTTCACGTGCTTTTTGTAAGGAGAATGTTATAAAGAAACAAACTATTAGTAACCTTCTTTAACGAATTTAATCATCTCTTCCTTAGTCATGCCGGCAAGACCAACTACATCAAGTGTACGACCTGTTGTCCAATAGTCTTCGCTCATAAGAGTAGATGCCAGAGTGGTGATTGCATCCATAGCAGGAGTCTCAACTCCAATTGAATGAGCAAGATTAGCAATGAAGACCAGTGAACATGGTGCATCTTCAGTAAGATAACGATCTGACAGCTTGTTAGGACCCTCAATAGTCATGAATACATCCTTGCTTGTCTGATATGTGTCGTACAGGCTATCACATGCCTTGCAGTAACCTGTTCTTTCAAGTCTCTCACGAATATCAATTGGTTTGTATCCAAGAGCTTCACATACTGACATACGCTCATGATTGATTCTGTCATTAACCTTAGCTACGGAAGGAGTAATACCTTCTCTGTAATGTGCATGCTTGCCGTAATATTCAATCTTTCCTGCATTCAGAACAACAGGTGTTGCATGTGAGTCGATGTTACCATTGTTAAGAGTTGTTTCAAGTACATCAGAGAACTGAACAACTGAGCTAAACATTGGCTTAACCATTTCATAGAGCTCTTCATTATTCTTAGCAGGGAATGCTGCGAAGAAGATTTCAGGTGCTCTCATAATCATCTTTACTGTGTTCGCATCAACTTTACGTGCTGCATAAGGGAGAGTGTTTACTTCACAAAGCTTTACTTTATCCCATACGCCTGCCTCGTGGAAAATCTTACCATATACCAGACAGCCACCGCAGCTTCCTGGACAAAGGAAAATAACCACTGGCTCTGTAGCTTCCTTAAGGAAAGGAACGAGAGTCTTTGCAACAGTTTCCTGTGCAAATGCAGGTGATACTGGCATAATGATGTCAGCGTCCTTAAGTGCCTCAGCGAGATCAGTTGTTACGTTCTTGATCTTGGCAGCACCTTCAGGTCCCGGACCCACGAGATTGATAACCTTGTCCTTCATGATATCCTCAACATTCTTTACGAACTTAGGATCCTCATAGATGGTTACATCAAAACCTCTTAAGGTCAAATCTGCGGCAGCGCAGAAAGCTCCGTTGCCACCGCCCAAAATAGTGATGTTTTTTACAACTTTTGCCATTTTATTCACCTCGATTACCTATAGAAAAAATTGTTCGTCAATTTATATATAATTGTTTGACCAACAAAATTTAATCACAGGAGGTAATTAATGTCAATAGAATTGGCTGCATTGTTCGATGATATATACAAAAAATATAACAATAATGGAAATGACAATAAAAAAGAAGCTCCGTTGTGAATCAACGGAGCTGAATTGTTGTGTCTATCCGAACAAGGTTGTATTAGAGTACAGTTGACCCGGCATTCTGTGAGAATGATCAAATCTCGAAATCACAACTCTAGTTATTTCATTAAGTGCATCCTGAGCTAAGGCTAAATCATGATTCTCAATAGCTTTAATAATCTGCGGATGGCATCTGTTGGACGCAAACTCGTCATATGTGATGTCGTAGAAGTCGTCATACAGAAGCTGATAAATTGTATAGTCACTGCTGAGTATATGGAACATCTTAGACATATACATGTTGCCGAGCTTGTCTACAATATAGTTATGGAATTCCTCTATAGCCTGAAGATACGAAAGAATATCTCTATCTTTAATTCCTTGTTGCTGGCGTTCAACCAATTCATACAGAACCTTAAAGTCTACGTCAAAGTAATAATCAAATGTACGTTCCAATGCGAGGCTCTCCATGTCGTTCTTGGCTGACATCAATGATATTAGTTGATCTCTTGAGAATACTGTTACACGGGCACCTGCATTAGGTATCAGCTCAACAAGTCCAACTTGAGACAAGCTGATTAGTGCATTTCTTACAGTACTTCTTCCTACACCCAGGGATTTACATAAATCCAACTCAGTAATTCTCTCTCCGGGCTTAAGTTCGTGCATTACAATTTTTTTCTTAATTTCATCACATGTCTGCTGAATCGCAGCCTTTCCTTTAACAGCTTCATTCATCTGATTGTACGGACTCCTCCTTTCAATTATTGTTTGCTAATTAAATGTCAATCACCAGTAAATTTTATACAATTTCCACTAATATGTAAATGATATATTGTGTGTTTTTTCAAATTCAATGTTGCGGTATTTAGCTATCTTGTTAATTATCCAATGAATACGTAAAAAAATAGCGAACTATTGTCGAAAAATGTTCAACAATAGTTCGCTTTTGTTGTTCTATTGACTACTTAGAAAAGGTTGTTAATGAAAGAAGCAGGTCAACATTTTCTTCTAAGCCCAATACCCAAAGCAAGTCACCTTCTTCTATCAAAGTATCGGCACTAGGCATCATGAAAGTTTTACCCATGGATTGTAAACCTATGACAATGCAATCTGTGTATTCGGTAATTCCTGAATACTTGAGAGGTTTGTTGCAATAAGGTGACTCCTGTGTAACAAGAACTTCCTTACAGATTAGCGGAACCTGGGCTTCGGTTGAACCCATGCCCATAAAATCCTTAAGATTTCCGATAGTACATTTGCCACCAATGTATTGTCCATCTCGGAACTTAAGAATAGATCTCTCAACACCGACAGCAAATACTCGATCACCCTTGTATATTTTGGTTTTGCCATTAGGCAGGAATATCATTTGAGTTCCGTGTTCAACCTTAATTATGAAAATGTTATGGCTCTTACCCCAACCGAGATCATGCAAAGAAAAACCCGAGTAATCAGCTTCCTTTGGAACAATAAATGAAAGATATCGATAGTCATCTTCAAAGTATTCGGTAAAATCAGGCAACTCTGTTTCGTTTTGAACCATCATGCTGGCGAAGAGAAAAGAGGCTCTCTTCAATTTTGAGTATTGGCGTCTCTGACGATAATCCAGTATGAAAAGTATTAGTCCGATAAACATCCAGCCGAAGAAAAGCACTATTGCAAACTTACCCATGAATACCGGCTGGCCGGGAATAATCAGAAGTGCGAGTAACAGTGTCATGCTGATTCCGGCAAACCATGCCATTTTCTCGCCGCCCGGAATTTTGTAAGGACGGTCAAGAGCTGGCTCAGTGCGTCTAAGTCTAATTAAAGAATATGCTGTTATCATCCAGCTTGTTACATATCCGGCAGCTGAAAAGGTTGTTAGAGAACCGATAAGTCCACTTCCAAGAAAAGGACCCAGAACCGAGGCAGCAAGACAAACTTTTAGCGCGTTTACAGGGGTTTTATACACCGGGTGCTGTTCAGCCAGTACATCAGGAACAATGCTGACTCTTGCCATTGCCATAAGTATCTGAGATGAAGCCATCATAAAACCATTCCATGTAGTAATCAGACCACAGATTGCACCAATAAGTATTAATAGATACAGGCATGTTCCTATTGGACCATCATAAATATTGTGGAAGAGTAAAGCTGCAGCAGGGCTGTCGTATTTAACAAATTCTCTCCATGGCATAGCTCCGCCAAGTGTGAATAATAGTAGGGCATAGAAGAGACAGGATAGAATGACCGTTAATACTACGGTCTTACCTACTGTCTTGGCTTCACCGCCTGCACTCTCGATACCTTGAGGTATAGTTTCGAAACCGGCAAGAAAGAATGGTGCTGATGCAAGGATGACCATAGCACCGCCTATGAATGAATGATGTGATCCATCACCTGTGTTCTCGTAAAAAGGCTGTAAATTGGTCCAGTCAAATTTAAAAAAAGCACAAATCATAGCAAGAATGCCGGAACCTACCAATATAAGACAGAATACTCTTTGCATTGATGCGGAAGAGGAGACTCCTTTGCGATTGATAAGATATAGAATAACGGAAATAGCTAATCCCACCAGTATGTGACCAAGGTAGATGTCTGACCCTGCCAGTGTATAGAGGGGACTTCCTGCCTTAAGTTGCGGGAATAATATATTCAGAATATCTACAACGTAAATTGCTTCCCATGGTATGATAGTAATGAAAGCACCGAAAGCCGCCCAACCCGATATGAAAGCAATGTTATCGCCAAAGGCTCTAAATGCGTAAGCCATTCCGCCTCCTGAAACAGGAAGCATGGCACATAGTTCACAATAACAAAGGGCAATTGGAATCATTAATGCAAGGACAATGATATAACCGACTGCAGCAGGCAATGGTCCACCGCTCCCTTCCATCCAGCTGTTAATGGATACGGCCCAACCGACACCGACTATAGCACCAAATCCTATAGCAAAGAAGTCCAATGCACCAACGGCTTTATTGTTTTTCATTAGTGGTACCTCCTAAAGAGAAAAGATGTTTATGTTTAAGAGTAGCATGATTATACTATCCCCAAAATTGATTATCAATATTCAAAAAATGTTTGACAATAACTAATCAATCACGTTAAAATTCAGGTAGTAATTTCTGACGATTACAACTTGATTGGTTGCAATTATTCCTGTCAGAAATCATATAAGGGATTGTCCGATTTACTATCGGATGTGTTTTCAGGAAGGAGAAAGAGATCAATATGAGAAAGATGAAAAAAATCGCAAGTTTGATCCTCTGTTTAGCTCTTGTTGTAGGCATGACAAGTTGCGGCAAGAAAACAGATGAAGGTCAAAGCGGCGACAAGCCTGTTGTTGTGTATTGTGCACAGCTCATGACTTCACTCAACAGCTTTACGACCGCAAGTTATCCTGACTACTACATTGCTACAAATGTATATGAGACTCTGGTTACTATCAATGATGATGGTAGCGTTGAGCCTTGCTTAGCAGAGAGTTGGGATATTGATGAGTCCGGAACTACCTATACTTTCCACTTGGTAGATGCCAAATTCCACAACGGAGATGATTTCAAGGCTTCTGATGTAGCATTCTCTTATGAGTTTGCTAAGCAGTTCCCATTTGCAGACAGATACATCAACATGGTTGAGTCTGTAAAGGTTATCGACGACAAGACAATTGAGTTTACGCTCAACGGACCATGTCCAATGTTCCTGCCATATGCACAGAATGTAAGAATTTTCTGTGAGAATTATGTTAAGAACAGTGAAGATCCAGAAATGAAGAACGTTGAGTGCGGAACTGGTCCTTACACAGTAGCTTCATTCGATGGTGGAAACAATTGCGAACTTGCAGCATTTGCTGACTATCGTAATGGAGAACCTGCTATCAAGACAGTTCAGCTGCGTTACATCAGTGACTCCGCTTCTGCAGCAGTATCATTCGAGGCTGGCGAAATCACAGTTATGGACGCTCCTGTTGCTCAGGGTAAGGAACTCATGAAGAACGACAAGTATAGCTATGAGCTCAGAACTCCACTGCATACTGCAGTAATCGCATTTAACTGTGAGAAGGCTCCGTTTGATAACAAGCTCGTTCGTCAGGCATTCTCATATGCAGCTAACAAGGAACAGATGATTCAGGTTGCATACGAAGGAATGGCAGTTCCTGCTATCATCCAGGCTGACACTAATGCATTCGGTGTAGACTACTCCAAGGTTGATGAAATCACTTATGACCCAGAGAAGGCTAAGGAGTTACTTGCTGAAGCAGGTTATAAGGATGGTCTGAACCTGACTGAGATGGGAATCGTTATGAAGATGATTCCTGGCGGATACTTCGAGAAATATGCTCAGGTTTATCAGCAGAACCTTGCTGATATCGGCGTAACTGTTGAACTCGAGGCAACTGAGACTCCTGACGAGGATGCTATGGCTGGAGACTTCACAATCATGACAGAGGGTCTGTCATACTCCGCTGACTTCTCATACAACCAGTATCATTACTGCAAGGCTGGATTCGGCAACGTAAACTTTGACCGTTACACAAACCCTAAGGTTGAAGAAATGTTTGCTGAGGCTGATAAGGTAACTGATAATGAGAAGAGAAAAGAAATGTACAAAGATCTTATCGCTTATATCGTAGAGGAATGCCCATCACTTCCTATCATGCACAGACAGAACATCTATCTGTTTGATAAGAACCTGAATGCAACATTCCACGATAACTCAGCATCCTGCTACCACTTCTGGGAGTGGAGCTGGAAATAGAAGTTTGTCCTGACATACAAAACTTCATAAAGGGGCAGGCGAGAATTTGTTAACGCAGGTTCTCGCCTGCCTTCACACCCCTCTATTATTTGATTTATGTAGCTTTCACAAGAAAGCATTTAATCTTTTACTGAAAACAGATTTCGGAGGAATTTCATGGGACGCCTTGCATTGATTAATGGAAAGATATATGTAGAAAAAGGTGTTTTTGTCGAAGCATTATATGCAGAAGACGGCATTATTACATACGTTGGACGTAGTAATGAAGTTAAGGAGCGGATTAATGCCGATACAAAGGTTATTGATCTTGAAGGAAAGACTGTAATACCGGGCCTTAATGACAGCCATATTCATTTCCTTATGTATGGATATGGTCTAATGGAGGTGAATACTCTTGGTGTTCGTTCCATCGATGAACTGGTTGAGCGTTGCCGCCAATATATGGAAGAGAATCCTGAGCTATGTAAGACAGGATTGTATAGTATCGGTTGGAATGAGGATGCATTCACCGAGGGCGAGAAACGTCCGCCTAACAGACACGACCTTGATCGTATTTCGACAGACATTCCGGTCGTAATGTCACGAGTATGCGGTCACGTTCAATGCGGTAATACTATGGCAATTAAGAATCTTGGTCTTGATATTGGATTCGAACCGATGGAAGATGGCACTATTGAGACTGAGGAAAGCGGTTTCCCAAATGGAGTTTTTACTGAGAATGCCGCTGCAAGACTACATCATGAAGGACTTCCACGTCACACACGAGAAGAAGCAATAAAGGCTTTCGTCCTAGCTCAGGATATAGCGCTTGAAAATGGAATTACAAGCATTCAGGCTAATGACATTGGACAGAGCCATATGACTATGGATGACACATTCAGTGTGATTCATGAAATATATGATACAGGTATAGGTAAAATACGCTATCGTCACCAGGTTGGTGTTGAGAATCCTGAAGAACTTGAGCATTACATCGCAACAGAGTATGGTCACGGTGTCTATGATGACCCCGATCGTCTGGAACTGGGACCACTCAAGCTCTTTAAGGATGGTTCAATGAGTGGACATACCGCATATATGCGCAAGGATTATTGCGATGATGCAGGGAACAGAGGTGTTGAAACTCACCCTGATGAATATATGTTCGGACTTGCAGCCAGAGCGAATGCAGTGGATATGCAGGTTGTTACGCATAGCATAGGTGATGCAGCAACAGAACATATGGTGCAGGTCTATGAGAACCTTGGAATCACGGATAATGGAAACCCTCTACGACACAGCATCATTCATTGTTCCATAACTGATAAGGAATTACTGGCAAGGATAGCTAAGGATAATCTATCGGTATTCTATCAGCCTGTATTCCTTGATTACCACTCACATATCTTAATTGATCGAGTGGGTAAAGAATTGGCATCTACATCATATGCTTTTGAGACAGCAAGAAATCTTGGAATCCATATTTCTTTCAGCACAGATTGTCCAATGGATAGGATTAATCCATTTGAAAACATCTACCATGCTGTTACACGTATGGATAGTAATGGATGGCCTGAAGGTGGATTTTCCCCGCAGGAATGCGTGTCTGTAGAAGATTCCGTGGATGCTTATACAATAGGATCTGCCTATAATGAATTTAAGGAAGACAGAAAGGGCAGACTTAAAAAGGATTTCCTTGCAGATATGGTAGTGCTTGATAAAGATATCTTCACATGTAAGAAGGAGGATATCTACACAATTAAGCCATTGATGACTATAATAGGCGGAGAAATCGTTTATGAAAGATCGTAATTCATTTATAGCTATTCTATAAAGGATTAATAATTATTGGAGGTACAAGAGATGTTAAGAATGCAGGAATGGGGGCGCTATATCGGGAAACGTCTACTGCTGATGATTCCTATTCTGATTGGCGTATCCATAATCGTCTTTTCCATCATGGAACTGACGCCGGGAGATCCTGTAGTACGTAAGCTCGGCACTGAGGCAACACCTGAGGCGGTCGAGATTCAGCGTGCTAAGATGGGTTTGGACAAAGGTCCTGTTGAACGATATGTCATCTATGTGAAGAATGTCGTAACCAAATTGGATTTCGGTACTTCGTGGAGAACAGATCGTCCGGTTTTCGATGAAATAGGAGGCAGGTTTGCGGTATCTATTAAGATCGCAATCTTGGCTATCATCCTTTCAACGGTGATAGGTATTCCTCTCGGGGTATTCTCCGCGGTCAAACAGAATACCGCGGCAGATAACATAATGCGTGTACTATCTACTGTATTCGTTGCCATGCCAAGCTTCTGGCTAGCGATGTTGATGAGCCTTCTGTTTACATTAACATTAGCATTGCTTCCTGCCAGTGATGACGGAACATTTAGGAGTTATATATTGCCGGTACTCTCGACTGCGTTTCCGGGTGCCTGCAGAACGCTTCGTCTGACACGTTCATCAATGCTTGAATGCATTCGTGAGGACTATGTAAGAACTGCAAGAGCTAAGGGTGTTCCATCAAGAACAGTTATTTATAAGCATGCTCTTCAGAATGCACTTCTTCCTGTTGTAACCACAATAGGTGAGACATTTGGCATCATCCTTGGAGGATCTATTATTGCTGAGAGTGTATTCACTATGCCGGGAATGGGACTACTGATAGTACTCAGTATCAGATCCAAGGATACGCCGGTTATACTTGCCAGCGTTATTATGCTTGCATTCTTCTTCTCACTGGTAATCCTTGTCGTTGACCTTATCCTTGCAATGATTGATCCAAGAATCAAGGCAAAGATACTTCAGTCCTAGGAGGTGTGCCTGCTATGAAGAAAAACAGTAATAAGAATGTAAAAAGCGGAAAGAGCCAGAGACCTGGAGCACTGATTTGGAAACGACTGATAAGAAATAAGAGTAGTATGATTAGTTGTATTTTTCTGGTTGTGCTGCTTGTGGTATCAATCTTTGCACCTCTTATTCTCGATGAAGGTCTTGTAACTGCACAAGATGTTAACGCACTATCACAGGCGCCATCTTTACAGCACTTATTTGGTACAGATATTTACGGAAGAGACATTTTCATTAGAATTATTTTCGGTGCGCGCTTGTCACTGGCAATCGGTATCATCTCTGTTATTGTAGGAACAACATTGGGTGGAGTACTCGGAGCAACAGCGGCGTTCTTCGGCGGAAAGATTGATAACATCATTATGCGTATTCTGGATATGTTCCAGGCTATTCCGGAGACTCTTCTTTCGATGTGTATCGTTGCAGTACTGGGTGCCAGCGTACCAACGTTGATAGTCGCAATGATTGTTGCCACTGTTCCTGGACGTGCCAGACTGGTTAGATCGACAGTACTGGGAGTATCAGGACATGAATATATTGAGGCTGCCAAAATTGCCGGTATGAGCAATTTTAAAATAGTATTAACACAGATGATTCCTAACGCAATCGGACCTGTAATCGTAGTAGCAACTCAGGGCGTTGCAAGTATCATGCTGACTGCTTCTGGATTGAGCTATTTGGGCGTAGGTATTCAGCCACCTGCACCTGAGTGGGGTGCTCTGATTGCAGCCGCTCGTGATTATCTGAGAATCTATCCGTACATGTGCGTAATTCCGGGTATTGTAATCAGTTTGACTGCACTTGCTTTCAACTTATTAGGTGATGGATTACGTGATGCGGTCGATCCAAGACTTAAGGATTAATCGGAGGAAAAGAGATGAGCGAAAATTTGCTTGAAATTAAAGATTTAACGGTTGAATATCATACAACCGAAGAAATCGTTCATGCTGTTAATCACGTCAACATTGAAGTTGGTCGTGGTGAGACACTGGGACTCGTAGGTGAGACCGGTGCCGGCAAAACGACCACGGCTCTGGCTATGCTTCGTCTGCTTCCTGACCGTACAGGTAAGATTCAGAGCGGTAGCATTACGTTTGACGGAAGAAATCTGCTGGAGATATCTGAGGAAGAGATGCGTTTCGGAATCAGAGGTGAGCGTATTGCAATGATTTTCCAGGATCCAATGACGGCCCTAAACCCTGTTATGACAGTTGGATTCCAGATTGCTGAAGCAATCCGTTACCATTCAGATAATCTCTCCAAAGAGGAAATTGAACAACGTGTAGATGAAGTTCTTGAGCTGGTAGGCATTCCTGCCGAAAGAAAGATTGAGTATCCGCATCAGTTCTCAGGTGGAATGAAACAGAGAGTTGTTATCGCTATTGCGCTTTCCTGTGAACCGGACCTCTTGATTGCTGATGAGCCTACAACTGCTCTGGACGTTACAATTCAGGCACAGGTTCTTGCAATGATAGATGATCTTCGTGAGCGCCTTGGAATGTCCATGCTGATGATTACTCATGACCTGGGTATTGTTGCTCAGACCTGCGACAAGGTTGCGGTAATGTATGCAGGAAGAATTATCGAGTTTGGAACACTTGAAGACATTTTTACAGGAGATAAGCATCATCCGTATACTGTTGGACTGTTCGGTGCAATTCCGGATCTTGATAATGAAGCAAAGAGACTGTCACCAATTGAGGGGCTTATGCCGGATCCTTCAAAACTACCGGAAGGATGTCCTTTCGCGGATAGATGTCCTAAGTGCATGGATGTATGCAAAAATCATGCAGCTCCGGTATTTGAAGAAGGAACTCATAAGATTGAATGCTTCCTATATGCTGATGGAAACAGTCAGGAAGGAGAGAACTAATGGATAAGGCACCTGTAATCCAGACAATAGGTCTGAAGAAATATTTTGATGTTGGCCATAAAAAGTTGCACGCTGTAGAAGATATTAATATTTCCATTGAAGAGGGACATACTCTCGGTGTTGTAGGCGAGTCAGGTTGTGGTAAAAGTACGCTCGGAAGAACCATATCAAGACTTATTGATTCAACTGAAGGCCAGATTCTCTATGAGGGCGTTGATATCACTAAACTCAGTGAGAGAGAAATGAAACTGTATCGTAGAAATATCCAAATGATATTTCAGGATCCTTATTCAAGCCTTAATCCTAGACAGTCTGTTTATGATGCAATCAGCATGCCGTTGCAATTGTATAAGGACTTTGGAAATAAGAAGAGCATTGATGCAAGAACAAGAGAGCTCATGGATACAGTAGGCCTTGCCCAACGTTTGGTTAACACTTATCCTCACGAACTGGACGGAGGAAGACGTCAGCGTGTATGTATAGCTCGTGCGCTTGCACTTAATCCTCGCTTTATCGTATGTGATGAGCCTGTATCTGCACTGGACGTATCCATTCAGGCACAGATTCTTAATCTGCTGATGGATCTGCAGGAAGAAACAGGTCTTACATATATGTTTATTACACATGACTTGTCGGTAGTAAAGCATATTTCTGATGAGATTATGGTAATGTATATGGGAACTTGCGTAGAAAAAGCACCTTACAATGTATTATTTGATAATCCATGTCATCCTTACACTAAGGGACTTCTTTCTGCTATTCCTGTTCCTAATATTCACTATAGAGCTAAGAAAGCTCACGTAATACGTGGAGAAATTAGTTCACCTATCGACCCGGCTCCGGGCTGTCGTTTCGCACCTCGTTGTGAGCATTGCACGGAAGCCTGTACCAAGGCTGACATTCCATTGCATGAAATAGAGCCGGGCCACTTCCTTGCTTGTCCTTATGCTGAGGCAGAGTTCAAGAAAAAGAATGAAAAGTAGTATTTACATTTCTATTCTTTATTAACAGCCAAAGGTAATTGAATAAACAATAATGAAGAGCAGTCGTATGACTGCTCTTCATTATATAAGGGATAGATTGCGTATTTTTACTTAGAAAACTAAAGTGAGAGTTTAGTTCCGATACCTTTTTCAAATGCTCCTTTGAGAATTGCGTGCCCCATTGCAATATCGTTTACTGATACACCGATATTGGAACATACAATCAGCTCATCTGCACGTTCTCTTCCCGGCTTGCTTCCTGCAAGGATTTCTCCTGTTTGGCAATAAACATCTGGAAGTTTTGCATCAGGGAAATAGCCCATTTCTGCAAATAACTGATGTTCTTCGATGCTATCTACAATGTATTTGTCTGCTTTGTATTGTGTCTTAAGATCAAAGTATGTATTCATGTCGCATGGTACGATAGTCTGCCCCGGACTGATCCATTCATCTTTGACTACACATAAAGGGTCGCGTAGGATTATTGTAGCAGATGACATTGTTTCACATTTTTCAGCTACTTCTTGAGGACTCTTAGCTGCTACGAGTTCAACGTCAATCTCAGGCTGAACTTCCTCGATAGCTTTCTTTACTGCGTCCTCGTGAATATCATATATGTAGATTTTCTTGAGGTGCTTGAGCGTGCGAGGAATGTATCTCATATGAGCTTTGCCCTGAACACCGCAACCGAACATTCCAAAATACTCTGTATCAGGTCTAAGTGCTGCTGCAGACAATGCGGTTACTGCAGGTGTTCTCATTTCGGTAAGCCATGTACAGTCCATAACTGCTACAGGGATTCCTGTTGCAATATCATTCATTATTTGAAGACCTGTTGTCTGAGGAAGACCATACTGTCTTGGGTTTCTTGGAAAACATTCAATCCATTTGATTCCAAGAGCATTCTGTCCCGGAACATATGCAGGCATTGCATGGTAGAAAACATCTTCATATGGATGAATGCCAATTTTAGCCGGCATTTCATATTCACCCTTACCATGTGCAATCATAGTTTCCTTGACGAGATTTAAGACTTCGTCCATGTTAGGACCACATTCTATACACTGTTCTTTAGTCAACCACAGAACTTCTTTGCCAAGATCCAAATAATTCTTAAGGTATTCATGTTCTTGGTCAAAAGCAGCATATTGCTCTTTAGTTGCGTTATACATACTGTTGCCTCCATTTCCCACTAAGGGCGTTAATACAGCGTTGGTGATTTATACTATATCTTAAGATTGTTCGTCGATTCAACAAGATTGTTCGACTAATTGGATTAAACCACATATATGCTTTATTGTCAACAAATACGCCCCGATTGTTTAACAATTATCACAGAGAGTCAGACTTCTGTGACTAAATGGTCAAAAGGGGACATAGCTGATTGGCAGTGATTTTTATTCACACACTAGAGCACCATATTGTACTATATGGTGCTCTTTATGTTGAAATTTCATGATATTCGCCAAAATTTCGGAGTAAACGAAATGTGAACATTGTGTGAAAAAACCATTGACATAGAACGACAATGATAATAAAATATCACTATCAATTATCCTGTAGGATTGCGAACATCGGGGAACGCAGACCTTATAGGATGAGCTTAATAGTTTATTTCTTATATTTAAGGAGGAACAATAATGATTTTATTAGGTTTACAAATCGTCCTCGGTGCTTGCTTCGTAGCTACAGCTATCGGCACTCTCGTTAAGATTAAGAAGGACAAGATGGATGACGTTAAGAACGCAACTGGTAAGCAGTGGTTTGCTGGTATGTTCGTAGGAGTTCTCTGTAACTTCCTCGACACTCTTGGATGCGGATCATTCGCACCTTCAACAGCACTCTACAAGATCTTCAACAACCAGGACGACATCGATATCCCTGGAACTCTGAACGTTGGAGATACTTTCCCAGTAATCTTCGAGGCTTTCATCTTCACATCAACTGTAGACTGCGAGCCTAAGTTCATGATCGCTATGTTCATCGCTGCAGCTGTAGGTTCATACGGATTCGCTAGCATCGTAACTAAGTGGCCTAGAAACAAGATCAGATGGGCTCTTGGTCTCTGCATGCCTCTCCTCGCAATCGTAATGTTCTGCAAGAACATGGGATTCGGACCTTTCGGAACAGTTGGAACAGCTATCGGTCTGACTGGATGGAAGGCTGCCGTTGCTATCGCACTGAACGTTCTCTGGGGCGCTCTGATGGATATCGGATTTGGTCTGTATGCACCTTGTATGGCTACATGCCTGCTGCTCGGACTTGACGCTGGTCCATGCTTCCCTATCTTCATGGGATCCTGCGCAATCCTGATGCCTGCTTGCTCAATCGCATTCATCAAGACTGGCAGATTCGACGCTGTTGCTACTCTTGGTAACATGATCGGCGGTTGTGTTGGTGTATTCCTGGCATGGAAGGTTGTAACTTCTCTTCCACTGTTCTGGCTCATCAACCTCGTATGCGTAGTACTTCTGTACACTTCATACACTCTGATCAGCGCAGCTCTCAAGGATAAGGGACAGGCTTAATCTAGAGCAGATTAGCAAATCTATTATTCAAATGAATGACCGTCCTTCGGGACGGTCATTTTTATGCAACAGAGGGTCAGACCCCTTTGACCAAAATGCAAAATGGGGACAGACCCTTTTTTATTGCATTTTCATCGGTTTTAGGTTATATTGGAGTAGTACTAAATAGACTTAAAACGAGAGGTTAGAAATGTTTGTAAACGAATATGAAATGACAAGAAAGCGCTTTCTGCTGTGGTCAACACCGGTATGTTATAGACTTCCGGTTTTCTATATCTACTGCGCAATATTCCTGTTCTCAGGATTCGCTTGGTATTACTTCGATCACAACGGAGCAGCTATCAGATGGCAGACGCTTGCAGCATTTATGATGATTTTCTCATTCTATAGAGGTGTTGCATTCAGATATATGGCAGTAGACAAGCAGTACAGACTGACCAAGCTGAACATGTACAAGGACGTTCCTTGGATGTGCAAAGTTGAGGTTAACGATGGCGGCATCAGAGTCAGTGCGAACGGCAAGTTACAGGCATATGTTAAGTGGGAGAGAATTGAAGCTTTTGAAGAAGCTGACAGCTTCCTGGATCTGAAGGTTAAGGAAGGTGACCAGGCTAGACTTGACAAGGCATGCTTCACTAAGGGTAGTGAGGAAGAATTCAAGGCATATATGGCTGAGAAGCATCCGGATATTCCTTATAGAACAGTTAAGCCTGCATGGAATCGATAGGTGGAAATGTGAGAGCCTCGGAAGAGGCTCTTTTAACTAATTATGAGTTTCGTACATTTACATGTCCATACTGAATACAGTTTGCTCGATGGCATGAGCCGCATCAGTGAGATTGCGGAGCGCGCCAAGGAGCTTGGAATGAATGCACTTGCGATTACGGATCACGGTGCAATGTTTGGCGTTGTTGATTTTTACAAGGCATGTAAGGCAGCAGATATCAAGCCAATCATTGGTTGTGAGGTTTATACTGCTGCGCGCTCCATGTACGATAAAGAAGTAGATAAGGATCGTTATTCAGGACATCTGATACTGCTTGCCGAGAACCAGACCGGATACAAGAATCTGGTTAAGATGGTCAGCAAGAGCTATACAGAGGGATTCTATTTCAAGCCTCGTGTAGATAAGGATTTGCTGAGAGCACACCATGAAGGCCTTATCTGTCTGTCAGGCTGTCTTGTTGGTAATGTATCCAGGATGATTCTCAATGGAGATTATTATGCTGCAAAGCAAGAAGCTGAGGAGCTGCAGTCAATTTTCGGCGAGAATAATTTCTTCCTGGAGATTCAGAATCACCATCTCCAGGAGGATATTAAAGTAATTAATGATCTGAAGAGACTGTCGTTCGAGACCGGTATTCCGCTGGTTGCAACGAATGACATGCACTATATACGTAAGGAAGATGCTATCGCTCAGGAAGTCCTGATGTGCATTCAGACTCAGACTAATATAAATGATGAGAATCATATGAAGTTCGAGAACGATGAGTTTTATATGAAGTCTGAGCGGGAGATGAGAGAACTCTTTGCAGATATTCCTGAGGCTGTTGAGAGAACGCAGGAAATCGCAGACAGATGCGAGGTTGAATTCACTTTTGGTGAGTATCATATCCCGGATTATATTGCTCCTGATGGCATGACATGTCAGGAATATTTGAGAAAACTCTGCTACGAGGGCTTGGTTAAGAGATATGGCCAATCAGCGATGAAGGAAACTTCCGAGTACAGACAGAGACTCGAGATGGAGCTCGGCGTCATCGAGAAGATGGGCTATGTCGAGTACTTCCTTATCGTTTGGGACTTCATACACTATGCTAAGAGCAACGGCATTGCCGTAGGACCGGGAAGAGGTTCTGCAGTAGGTAGTATTGTTTCTTATTCGCTTGAAATTACAGAGGTTGACCCTATCAAGTACAGCCTGATTTTCGAGCGTTTCCTCAATCCTGAGAGAGTCAGCATGCCTGATATCGACGTCGATTTCTGTATCGAACGACGTGGCGAGGTTATCAACTATGTAACCGAGAAGTACGGTAGGGACAATGTTTCACAGATCTGCACTTTCGGTACGCTTAAGGCCAAAGCCGCTGTTCGCGATGTTGCAAGGGCGCTGGATGCGACATACCAGGAGGGCGACGAGATTGCAAAGGCCATTCCTAATGACCTTAAGATGACAATCGCCAAGGCTCTGGAGATTAACCCAGAACTTAAGGAAAGATATGAGACAGAGCCTCTCGTTAAGAATATTCTGGATATGTCCATGGCTCTTGAGGGACTGCCGAGACACGCCAGCACACATGCTGCAGGCGTAGTTATTTCCAATCAGCCGCTTGACGAATACGTTCCTCTGTATTCATCAGACAAGGGACCTGCAACCCAATTTAACATGACCACAATTGAGGAGCTGGGACTGCTCAAAATGGACTTTCTCGGACTTCGTAACCTTACGGTTATTCGCGATGCAATGCGCATGATAGAGGAGAATCATGGCGTTCATATCGATTGGGCAAGCATGGGCTATGATGATCCTGAGGTTTATAGAATAATCGCTGACGGTAATACCAAGGGAATTTTCCAGCTGGAGAGTGGCGGAATGACACAGTTCATGAAGGAACTCCGCCCAACTTGCTTTGAGGACGTTGTAGCGGGTATTGCGCTGTATCGCCCGGGTCCAATGGATTCGATTCCAAAATATATAGAGAACAAGAAACATCCTGAGAATATTAAATACACAGATCCGCATCTCAAGCCAATTCTTGATGTCACTTATGGTTGCCTGATTTATCAGGAGCAGGTAATGCAGATCGTAAGAGACCTTGGCGGATATTCATTCGGCCGTTCCGACCTGGTTCGTCGTGCCATGAGTAAGAAGAAGATGGCTGTCATGCTCGAGGAGAAGGAGTACTTCATCAACGGCAAGAAAGATGAGAAAGGTGATGTAGAAATCGCCGGCTGCGTTGCACAGGGTATTTCCAAGGAAGCGGCTCATGACATATTCGAGGATATGGTCAGCTTTGCTTCATATGCCTTCAATAAGTCTCATGCCGCAGCATACGCCGTAGTAGCCTTTGAGACAGGATATCTCAAGGCTCATTATCCGGTGGAGTTCATGGCAGCATTGATGACATCTGTTGCCGGCAGCCCTAAGAACGTGGCGGATTATGTACGCAATTGTCGCGAGATGGGCATAGAGTGTTTGCCACCTGATGTTCAGAGGAGCCGCGGCGGATTTACTGCTACTGATGGCAAGATAAGATTTGGCCTACTAAGTGTCAAGAACGTTGGCACAGGTATTGTTGACGCCATTATCAGAGCTCACGAAGAGCTGGGCGATACAAATGATTTCTACGAGTTTATCGATGCTATTGATGCCAAGGAGCTAAATCGCAAGGCTATTGAATCACTGATTCGGGCCGGAGCATTCGACTCTATCAATTCGAATAGGGCGGTGCTGATGGCTATATGTGACGATGCCGTTAAAAGGGCTCAGAATCGTGCCAAAACAGGCGGTAGAGCGCAGATGTCACTCTTCCAGATGGATGGTTTTGCAGATGAGACAAGGATTAGTCCTGAGCTGCCTCGTCTTAAGAATTTCAGCTCTGATCAGCTGCTCGCCATGGAGAAGGAGACAATCGGAGTATATCTGACGGGTCATCCTCTTGATGAATATGAGGAACTGATAAGGAATAACACTTCAGCAACTACTGCGGATCTTATATCTTCCAACGAAGAGTTCACTCCGGAAAGCGGCGGCGATGAGAGCCTTATAATCAATAATTCCAAATTCCGGGATGGCGATAGGGTTATCATGGCCGGTATGCTGACCAGTGTCAGAACCATGGTGACAAGAAAAGCTCAGTCTATGGCAAGACTGGAACTCGAAGACTTTGATGGCGTCATCTCTGCTATAGCGTTCCCTAAGGTTTATGAGCGCAGGAAACATCTTGTTGTAAATGATGCAATAGTTGCAATTTCAGGACGTGTTTCGGTTAAGGATGAGACCGACTCTGAAATCCTGATTGAAGACATTGTACCAATTGAAGAAATTGCAAAATGGGGTCAGACCCCTGTGACCAAAATGCAAAAAGGGGACACACCTGAGATGCGTCAGCCACAACCGACCAAACCGCAAACTGAGGCAATAGACCCGAACACTTTGGTCAAACTGAGAGTAACTGAGGAGTTCATCACCAAGCACCGTGATATCAAGGGCGCCCTCATGCACATAACGGACATCTTATCAATGTATCCGGGAGATAGACAGGTGATGATATTCCTGCCGGATGGACGCAAATTGAAAGCCGATAGCAACGTTCAGACTGATGCCGAGCTGGTAGGTAAATTAACACGTCTTCTCGGAGACGCGAACGTTAAATATTAAGGATTAACCATATGAAGAAAGCAATAGTTATATATTCAAGTAAACGCGGTAGCACCAAGCAGTATGCTGAGTGGATTGCAGAGGATCTAAATAAGAACTGTGAATGCGACCTGGTTGCATTCAAGGACAGCAAAGCCTGTAACCTCTATGAGTATGATTTGATCGTTTACGGTGGATGGATCAGAGGCAGTGGCATTGTGGATTTCGATGCCCTCAGCAAGCAATTGGATGCAGAACTGCTGAGTAAGATGATTGTATTCGGCTGTGGTGTTGCAGACGAGACGCCGGATAACTATATGCAGGTATGGAGCCTGAACATCGGCAAGATTGATCCTCATAACGATTGCAAATCGGTTATGTATATTCTGGGCGGCAGGTATGATCCTGCGGCAATTACAGGTCTTGATAAGATGCTGATGGCTGTTGCCAAAAAGGTGATGCTGTCGGGCGCAACTCCTGATGCAGAGGGTGCTGCAGCTATGATGAAGGACAGGCTTGAGAATGGTTGCGATCTGGTGAAGAGAAAAAATATCGATGCACTAATCAAGGATTGCAACAAGGTTTTGAGCCGATAGAAAATGCCACTTGTCGGCACCAAAGGAAAAAATGAACAATTAAAGTATAAACAGTCGAATTGTTCGGAAATACGGCTGTTTTTTGTTTTTATATCAGTACTTCATATAAAAAAGGACTTTGTTTCGTTGACGAATTGGGAGTCCATTGATACACTATTCTCGTGAAGAATTTGCCGATAAATCGGCACAACTTATTTGAATTAATGACTATTCTAGGAGGAATGAAATGAAGAAGGTATTATCCGTTTTCCTTGCAGTTGTAATGACAATGGCATTAGCACTGACATTCACAAGCTGCGGATCTGAAACAACTGAGAGCGATGGCCTGAAGGTTGGCTTCATCTGCTTACACGATGAGAACTCAACTTATGACAAGAACTTCATCGACGCTGCAACAGCTGCATGCGAGAAGATGGGAGTTGAGGCTGTAATTAAGACTAACATTCCTGAAGGTCAGGAGTGCTACGATGCAGCTGCAGAGCTCGTTGACTCCGGTTGCGGACTCGTTTTCGCAGACTCATTCGGCCACGAAGACTATGTAATTCAGGCTGCTAAGGACTTCCCAGAGGTTCAGTTCTGCCACGCAACAGGAACTAAGGCTCACACTGAGGGTCTTGACAATTATCACAACGCATTCGCATCCATCTATCAGGGACGTTTCCTTGCAGGAGTTGCTGCTGGTATGAAGCTGAACGAGATGATCGAGGCTGGTGATATTACTGCTGAAGAGGCTAAGATCGGATATGTTGGAGCATACACTTATGCAGAAGTAATGTCCGGATACACTTCATTCTTCCTTGGTGCTCGTTCAGAGTGCCCATCCGCTACAATGGATGTTACTTTCACAGGTTCTTGGTATGACGAGACTGCTGAGAAGGAAGCTGCTACTAAGCTGATCAACGGTGGTTGTGTTCTGATTTCACAGCACGCTGACTCCATGGGAGCTCCTACAGCATGTGAGAACGCAGGAGTACCTAATGTATCTTACAACGGCAGCACACTCGAGGCTTGCCCTAACACATTTATCGTTTCTTCCAGAATCAACTGGGAGCCATACTATGAATACATCATCAACGCTGTAATGAACGGTGAGGCTATTGATACTGACTGGACTGGTACTCTCGATACTGAGTCTGTAGTTCTTACAGAGGTTAATGAGGGAGCTGCTGCAGCAGGCACACAGGCTAGAATTGATGAAGTTGCTGCTGCACTCAAGGATGGATCTCTCCAGGTATTTGACTGCGCAACATTCACAGTTGATGGCAAGGCTCTGACTTCCTACAAGGCAGACGTTGACACAGACGCTGACTACACTCCAGACACAGAAGCTATCGTAGATGGAGCATTCCACGAGTCAGAGTTCCGTTCAGCACCATACTTCGATCTGAGAATCGATGGTATCAAGCTGCTTGACGAGTCATTCTAATATAGTTTAAAATATCAATTACGAAGACCCCGCTATGCGGGGTTTTCGTAGTCTTTAAGAACAAGGTATTGCATTATTTAAGAGGAGAAATAAAGCATTGGGTACTGCTGAAAAGAAAGAAGTTGCAGTTTCGCTGCAACACATTACCAAGCAATTCGGTTCAGTAATTGCTAATAATGACATTAGTCTTGATATCTATAAAGGCGAAATTCTCTCATTGCTCGGAGAGAATGGTAGCGGCAAGACTACTCTCATGAACATGCTGGCAGGCATATATGCGCCTAACAGCGGAGATATCTATGTTAATGGTGAACTGGCAGACATCAGATCACCGCATGATGCATTCGATTATCAGATTGGTATGATTCACCAGCACTTTAAGCTGGTAGATGTTTTTGATGCTGCTGATAATATTATTCTCGGCATGCCGGGATCACTCAAATTAGACAAAGCAGCCATAGCGAAGGATATACAGGCTACTGTAGATAAATATGGCTTTGATATAGACATCACAAGAAAGATATACGAGATGTCTGTTTCAGAGAAGCAGACAGTTGAAATCATCAAGGTGCTGTACAGGGGCGCTAAGATTCTCATTCTTGACGAGCCAACAGCTGTTCTCACTCCACAGGAGACAGAAAAGCTGTTCAAAGTGCTTAAGAATATGAGAGAGGATGGCAGAACAATTATCATCATCACCCACAAGCTGCAGGAGGTACTGGAGCTGTCAGATAGAGTTTCTGTACTGCGCAAGGGTGAGTATATTGGAACTGTTGATACTTGCGATGCAACTGAGAGCTCACTTACCGAGATGATGGTAGGTAAGAAGGTTGAACTCGACATCAAGAGAACTATGCCTCATGATACTAAGGACCTCGTAAAAATCGAACATCTTACATGTCTTAATAAATACGGCATGAAGGCACTTGATGATGTTTCTTTTACTATTCGTTCAGGCGAGATTCTGGGTATTGCCGGAATTGCAGGTGCCGGACAGAAAGAACTCCTCGAATCTGTTGCGGGACTGCAGAGAGCTGAAGCAGGAAGCAGCATCCTGTATAGAGCAATTGATAACAACCCTGAAATTCAGCTGATTGGCAAGGATGTTAACGATATTAAGAACCTCGGAATATCTCTTGCATTCGTTCCTGAAGATAGATTGGGAATGGGTCTTGTTGGTAATATGGGCATGGTAGGAAATATGCTGCTGCGTTCTTATAACGAAGGCAAAGGCAGCTTCATACATGATACAGCACCTACAGAGTTGGCTAATGAGATTAAGGATAGACTGAAGATTCAGACTCCTAGCCTTGATACACCAATCAGAAAGCTGTCCGGCGGTAACGTACAGAAGGTTCTTGTTGGAAGAGAAATCTCTCTGGCTCCAAGAGTACTTATGACAGCATATGCGGTAAGAGGTCTGGATATTAATACTTCATACACCATCTATAACATTCTTTCCGAAGAGAAGGAAAAGGGTGTAGGTGTTGTATACGTCGGAGAAGATCTTGACGTACTGATTGACCTCTGCGATAGAATCCTTGTTCTCTGCGAAGGCAAGGTAAGCGGCATTGTAGATGCCAGATCAACAACTAAGGAAGAAATCGGTCTTATGATGACCAAGTATTCAGGCGAGCACGCAGGAGAGGAGGCATAATAATGAACGAGAAGAAGTTAAGAAAAGAGCCTCTGATGAGAATCTCCAAGAGAGAAGAACTCGAATGGAAGAAGGCTTGGCTGTATAGAATACTTGCTATTGTTGTAGCATTTGTTGTTAACGCTATTATTATTGCGACCATCATCAAGATGAACCCTCTGGAGGTATATGGTTCCATCTGGGAAGGCGCATTCGGAACGAGCAGAAAGATCCTGGTTACGCTCAAGGAGACATCGCTGCTCCTGCTTGTTGCAGTAGCTCTGACACCGGCTTTCAAGATGAAGTTCTGGAACCTCGGAGGCGAGGGACAGATTCTGATGGGTGCATGGATTTCGGCACTTATGATGATCAAGCTGGGAGACATTTTACCAAGTGCTCTTTTGATCGTTTTCATGCTTATTTCTGCACTTGTGCTCGGAGCAATCTGGGCGGTAATACCTGCTCTCTGCAAGGCCAAGTGGGGTACTAATGAGACTCTGTTCACACTGATGATGAACTACGTTGCTACGCAATTTGTTGCTTTCTGCATTATTCTGTGGGAAGTACCTAAGGGCTCCGGACATGTTGGTATCATCAATCAGAATACACAGGTTGGTTGGTTGCCGATGATACGTGGCAACAGCTATATAATGATTATAGTTTTCGCAATCCTGATTACAGCAGGAATGTATGTATATCTCCAATACAGCAAGCACGGATACGAGATTACAGTTGTAGGTGAGAGCCAGAGAACTGCCAGCTATGTAGGTATTCAGGTTAACAAAGTCATAGTACGTACTTTGGTTCTGTCCGGTGCGGTTTGCGGCTTCGTTGGCTGGATGCTGGTTTCCGGATGCGACCACACAATTACAACTACACTGTCGGGCGGCATGGGATTCACTGCAATCATGGTATCCTGGCTCGCTCAGTTCAATATTCCTGTAATGTTCTTCGCGAGCCTGCTCATCATCTTCATGGGACAGGGCGCAGGTGAAGTTGCAACTTCATGCGGACTTAATGCTGCATTTGGTGATATTCTAACAGGAATCATCATTTTCTTCATCATCGGCGTTGAGTTCTTCATCAACTATCATATTGAATTCAGAAAGAAAGACAAGGAGGTAGCATAATGACAGCAATAGTATCATTTATACCTCGTGCAATTATGCAGGGAATGCCACTGCTCTTCGGTTGTACAGGTGAAACTATTACCGAGAAAGCCGGTAGCTTGAATCTGGGAATCCCGGGCGTAATGTATGTAGGAGCTATTTCCGGGGTAATAGGCTCATTCCTCTATGAGCAGAGCTGCGGTGGTGCCTTAAATCCTGCGCTGGCAATAATCATTCCGATTCTGTCGTGCCTGCTGGGTTCACTGGTCATGGGACTCATATTCTCATTCCTGACTGTAACTCTTAGAGCTAATCAGAATGTAACAGGATTGGCAATGACAACATTCGGAGTTGGATTCGGTAATTTCTTCGGTGGATCACTGATGAAGCTTACTGCATCAAGCTCAACATCAATTGCACTTACTAAGACAAGTGATGTTTTCAGAACAACACTTCCATTCGCAGATGATTGCGGTTGGTTTGGTCAGATCTTCCTGTCATATGGCTTTATGACATACCTGGCAATTGTTATTGCAGTAGCTGCAGCATTCTTCCTTACTAAGACGAGAGTAGGACTTCAGCTAAGAGCTGTTGGTGAGAATCCTGCAACAGCAGATGCTGCGGGAATCAATGTTAACAAGTACAAATACATTGCGATTTGCGCAGGCTGCATGATTGCCGGCCTTGGCGGATTGTATTATGTAATGGAGTATGCTAATGGAGTATGGTCCAATGATGCATTTGGTGATAGAGGATGGCTCGCTATTGCCCTGGTAATCTTCACTCTGTGGAAACCAAATGTTGCAATTTTCGGATCTATTATCTTCGGTGGCCTATACATTCTGAACCTGTTTATTCCTGGTGCAGGAATGGCTGTTAAGGAGCTCTATAAGATGCTGCCTTATGTGGTAACAATTATCGTTCTCATCGTAACAAGCATGAGAAGAAAGAGAGAATACCAGCCACCTGAAGGGCTCGGATTACCGTACTTCAGAGAAGACCGATAATAATAAGTTCATAAAAAAACCCTTGCACTTGCAAGGGTTTTCTCATATAATATATGGGCGTGTTTAATGCGCATAAACTATATCTTGCACACCATGGTCAGGCCGCGGTGCTTCGCATAGACGGGGTTGAAGGCTAATAACCATAGTGGAAGTAATGAACCGGAGGTTTAAACAATGTCAGTAGTATCAATGAAACAGCTACTCGAAGCAGGTGTACACTTTGGACACCAGACAAGAAG
>JAZUDV010000012.1:0-10450 GCA_045639825.1 Anaerovoracaceae bacterium | reverse complement strand
TTTTCGTCAGGCTACGATTTCGCTATTGCTTCTTCTCGCCCACACCTCACGATGTGAACCTTGCAAGTCGCTATGGGGTTCGTCGAAGGCTACGCCCTACGTGGACTTTCACCACAGACTGACGGCATGCCCGTCATACTGAAAAAGGCTTACCTGCATCCAAGCAGGTAAGCCTTTCTATATTGGATATTGGATTGAAAGTCGATATTTAGCCACCGAGGTATGCCTTCTTAACCTGTTCGGACTTAGCGAGTTCTTCGCCTGTTCCGGAGAGGGTAATGCGGCCTGTCTCGATAACGTATGCTCTATCAGCAACGGAGAGTGCCATCTGAGCGTTCTGCTCTACGAGCAGGATTGTTGTACCGTTCTTGTTCAGATTCTGAATGATATCGAAAATCTGGTCTACAAGAATAGGCGCAAGTCCCATTGATGGCTCGTCCAGCATCAGTAGTTCAGGGTCGATCATCAGAGATCTTCCCATAGCCAGCATCTGCTGTTCACCGCCGGAGAGTGTTCCGGCAATCTGCTTAGTACGTTCCTTCAGTCTTGGGAACTGATCGTAAACATACTCGAAGTTGTGCTGAATTCTCTTAGGGTCAGCTACGAAAGCACCCATTTCCAGGTTCTCCTGTACTGTCAGCTGCTGGAAGATACGTCTGCCTTCAGGAACGTGTGAAATTCCCTTAGCAACGATCTTGTGAGCAGGTGTCTTGGCGATGGACTCGCCGAGGAGCTGGATGTCTCCGGTCTTGCTGCGCAGCAGTCCGGAAATTGTGTGCAGAGTAGTTGACTTACCTGCGCCGTTAGCTCCGATAAGTGTTACTATCTCGCCCTTATTAACGTCGAAGGAGATGCCCTTCAGCGCATGAATAGCACCATAGTAGACGTTAATGTTTTCAACTGTTAATACTGAACCCATTACTCTACCTCCTTCTGTGCGTTTTCTGCAGCTTCATCTGCTTTCTTATCGTCGTTCTTTTCCTTGCCTCTGCTCTTACCGAGGTAAGCTTCGATTACCTTAGGGTCACTCTGGATCTCTTCAGGGTTACCCTTGGCAATTGTACGTCCGTAGTTCAGTACTGCGATTCCTTCGCAGATACCCATTACCAGGCTCATATCGTGCTCGATGAGCAGAATTGCAATCTGGAACTTATCTCTGATCTCTCTGATTACGTCCATCAGCTCAGCAGTCTCTGACGGGTTCATGCCTGCTGCAGGCTCATCGAGCAGGAGGAGTTTTGGCTTGGTAGCCAGTGCTCTCATGATCTCCAGTCTTCTCTGAGCTCCGTAAGGCAGTGAGCCGGCTCTTGCGTCTGCTAAGTCTTCCATATTGAATATCTGCAGGAACTTCATTGCCTCATCATGGATGCGCTTCTCTTCCTTGCGATATTTTGGAGTATGGAACATGGAGTCAATCAGTCCATACTTGGTTGTGTGGTGAAGAGCTACCTTAATGTTTTCTTCAACTGTCAGCTTGTCGAACAATCTGATGTTCTGGAAAGTTCTTGCCATACCCATCTTATTGATGTCGATAGTATCCTTGCCGTCAGTGCTCTCGCCATCGAAGATGATCTCGCCTCTTGTTGGCTCGTATACCTTGGTGAGCATATTGAAGATTGTAGTCTTGCCGGCACCGTTAGGTCCGATAAGTCCCGCGATCTCAGTTCTTCCGATTGTCAGATTGAAATTGTCTACAGCTGTCAGTCCTCCGAAGTCGATACCGAGATTCTTAACTTCGAGGATTGGGAATGCCTTCTGATCCTTTTCAGGCAGATATACCTTGTCCAGATAAGGCTCATCCTCACCGTACTGTTCCTTGGCATCTACATATACAGCGATACCGCCAACATTACCTGTGTATCCGTCTGAGCCCTTCTCATCCTCATTATAGAGGCCTTCCTGGTGAACGGCGAAAACCTTACCGGCTTCCTTGGCTTCTTCTCTAACTTTCTTCTCTTCATTACTCATTAGAGCCACCTCCTTCCGTTACAGCTGCGGCCTTCTTCTTAGGCTTGATTTTGTCTACGAACATACCAATCTTAGCCTTGATAGTTGGATTGTATGTACCAATCATTACTACGATGAGTACGATTGCGTAAGTCAGCATTCTGTAGTCTGCGAAAGCTCTCAGTGTCTCAGGCAGTACAGTCAGCAGTGCTGCTGCAATCATTCCGCCCCAGATATTACCGATACCGCCGAGTACTACGAATACCAGGATGAGTACGGATGTGTTAAAGCTGAACTTGATTGATGCGAGAGTGCTGTAGTTCTGGCCAAAGAGTGCGCCTGCCATTCCGGCAAGTGCGGCACTTACAACGAATGCTGTGAGTTTGTACTTCTTAACGTCGAGTCCGATAGATTCACCGGCGATACGGTTGTCTCTTACGGACATGATGCAACGACCGTGCTTGGAGTTCTTGAGGTTCAGCACTACGAAGAGGGTGAACAGCACCAGAATGATGCCGGCTTCGAATGTCGCGAGTTTTTGAACTCCTGTAGCTCCGATAGCGCCGGTGATAATTCTCTGGCTGTTATCGATGTCCTCGATGGAGTGGTTGAATGCAAATCTCAGGCCGCTATCGTCCTTACCAAAGTAAAGTACGTTCATGAAGTTACGAACGATCTCGCCGAATGCGAGTGTTACGATGGCGAGATAGTCACCACGGAGTCCGAGAATAGGAATTCCGATAATGAATCCTGCGATGGCTGCCATAAATGCTCCAAAGAGCATCGCAAGAACCAGTCTAAGTGCTCCTGCTGCAATTACTCCCTCGAGCATTCTTGCAACAACGATGCCTGAGAATGCTCCAACTGCCATGAATCCGGCATGACCCAGTGACAGTTCTCCGGAAATACCTACAACTAGGTTAAGTGATATTGCCAGGGATACATATACACAGATAGGAACGAACTGTCCCTGCAGGTTGAATCCAATCAGTCCTGCTGCTGCTGCGAGCTTGAGTACGATGTATCCGATAACAATAATTCCGTATGAAATTAATGCTTCCTTGCTGTATGCGTTCTTGCCTGCCTTCTTGATCAGGTTCTTAGCATCCGGTGTCTTAGTCATAATCTTATCCATAATCCACCTACACTTTCTCACTGATCTTCTTGCCGAACAAGCCTGTTGGCTTAACAAGAAGAACGATAATCAGACAAGCAAATACGATAGCGTCTGAGAGCTCTGTTGAGATATATGCTCTTGCGAAGATCTCAATTACTCCCAGAATAAGTCCACCGACCATAGCGCCAGGAATTGATCCGATGCCTCCGAATACGGCTGCTGTGAATGCCTTGATACCAGGCATTGCTCCTGTTGTTGGCATGAGTACCGGATATGCGGAGCACATCAGTACGCCGGCAACTGCAGCAAGTCCGGAGCCGATTGCGAATGTCAGTGAAATTGACTGGTTAACGTTAATTCCCATCAGCTGAGCAGCTCCGTTGTCCTCGGAAACCGCACGCATAGCCTTGCCGGCTTTGGTCTTATTAACGAAGATAGTCAGTACGATCATAATTACAACGCATGCTACGATGGTGAAGAGTGACTCAGGTGTGATGGTCAGCTCACCATTAGCGGCATGGATTGTATCAATGCCTTTAAAGAGAGATGTGAACACTCTTGGGTTAGCTCCCCAGATAAGGAGGGCTGTGTTCTGCAGGAAGTAAGATACGCCGATGGCTGTAATCAGTACTGCCAGTGAACCTGTTCCTCTGAGTGGTCTATAAGCCAGTCTCTCGATAAGAATACCAAGAAGTGTACATGCTGCGATGGCAACGATAAGAGCTACCCAACCCGGGAGTCCTACATACATTGACATGCAGAAAGAAATATATCCTCCTACCATGATAACGTCACCATGGGCAAAGTTCAGCATCTTGGATATTCCATATACCATTGTATAGCCGAGCGCGATAATAGCATATACGCTGCCAAGGCTCAGGCCTGAAATTAAACTGTTTATAATACCCATTAAATTTATCCTTTTTCTTAAATGCTCGAATGAACCGGAAAGAGAATTTCAGCCGAAACTCTCCCCCGGTTCCTCGTAATTAATTTACTATGAAGTCCTATATGACTTATTTAGCAAACTGTGGTATCGAGTTTATTTCTCGATGTACTTGCCGTCCTTGATCTCGCAAACCTTAGGTGTCTTGTTAACTTCACCTGCAGCGTTCCACTGCATGCTGTCTCCAGTCAGTCCACCTTCAAATGTGTATCCACCGTTGAATGTAGCGATCATCTGCTCGCAGATTTCTGCAGCGCTCATTGATACGTCGCATCCAGCCTTCTGGAATGCATCATATACTGCATATACGCAGTCATAAGCGTCAGCTGCGAACTGGATTGGCTTCTCGCCGAATCTCTCTTCGTAAGCTGCTACGAATGCCTGAGTCTTCTCATCCTCTGAGTAAGGTGTGAAAGGTGTCAGGAGCAGTACGCCCTCAGCCAGGGAAGTATCAAATCCTTCGATATCCAGGATTCCGTCCATTCCGTCTACTCCGAAGTAAGTTGGGTTGTATCCCATCTTAGCTGCCTGAGTCATGATGTTGGAAGCTGGTGTGTAGTAGATTGGCAGGAATACCATGTCAGCGCCGGCAGCCTTCAGGCTGTTCAGCTGAGCTGTGAAGTCAGCGTTAGCGTCGTCTGAGAATGCCTCAGTTGCTACGATGTTGTCCTTGCCATACTCCTGTGCGAACTTGTCATAGATACCTGTTGAGTAGTTGTCTGCGTTATTGTAGATAACTCCTACCTTAGCATCAGGATAGTTGGCCTTCATGTAGTCAGCTACAGCGATACCCTGGTTAGGGTCTGAGAAGCAGAGCTGATATACGTTGTCGTTACCCTCTGTTACAGCCGGGCCGGAAGCGGATGGTGTAAGAGCGAATACTCTTGCAGCATATGCTTCTGCTGCTACTGCTGTACAAGGAGCAGTTGTAACTGTACCAACCATTACCTGCATGCCTTCGTCCATCAGTTTGTTAAATGCATTTACAGACTTCTCTGCGTCATGCTCGTCGTCCTGCATTGTGAACTCCAGCTGGAAAGCAGGATCGCTTGCGTTGATCTCATCAACTGCGAGCTGTGCGCCGTTCTGTACTGCGATACCATACAGAGCTGCAGGTCCAGTTAGAGGTCCTACGCCACCAATCTTCAGAACGTCTCCGCCCTCGCTTGATTCGCCGCCGCCACATCCTACCATTGCGAATGCCATCATGCAGGACAGTGCCACGACTACGACTTTCATCCAATTTTTCTTCATTGTTCTTTCCTCCATAGAAACTTCTTAATTTGCCTTACGCCAGCAGGTCGTCTCTTGCCGGTGGCAATAAGAAAGCCTGCATAACTGCAGGCCGGTTAACATACTCAAGTGGACAATCAATTGCCCGATTACTCAATCCCAATCGCCTACAGCTCAATCGCACCCTCGTGCAGTCTAATGACCATGAGGATGTTAATAATGCTAATGACGATTAGTAAGTTCATTGTGAACATCGAGCAATCTCCTTTCCTTGATTACAGGTGTAATAATATCAAACGACAACATACATGTCAACAACTTTTTTGTTATTTTCTTACAAATTTGTGTCACAAATATGTGTGAACATAACAGAACAAATTTGTGCCTCGTCAACAAAAAAGGCTAATTGGGGTCAACCCATTTTAGCCAAATGGCTAAAATAGCACGGCCCTAATTGGAAATTTGGCTAAAATGGAACGGCCCCAATTAGAAATTCACCAGTTTTCCAACAATTACGTACCTTGCGCCTTCATATTCGTAGGCACAGGTACTCAGAACGACGATCTTATCATCTGCTTCGAGTGTTACGTCTGTTGTATATTCAGCATATTTTTCTACAGCTTTGAGATACTCAGCTCTTTCCTTGCGGGCAGCTTTGCTGTCTCCTCCGCCAATCATGCCGACATTATTCGTATATATCTCGCTATCCGATGGGCAGTTCAAGAAGGCTGCCACCACAAGATAGTAATCCTGTTCAGGGGTTAGGAGCTCGAGTCTCCCATGATCGATTGCATACTCTGCATCCTTGTAGTACTTGAGATTCTCAAACATCGAGCCATCCTTCATATGATGGCCGTACACAATCGTATTGAACTGATTGAATGGATTATCCGTATTACAATCTGCGAAAATACATCCGGCATTACCATAGCTGCCATCGAAGAGCGTATGCAGATACTCATCATTATTGTGGCTCAGAACAATCGGATAATCTATCTTCGTTCCATCGATCTTGATCCAGCCAACAGTGTCCGGATTGATGGCCTTGAGCTTATCCCAATCAACATCCTCATCTCCCGGTCTCGCTTCGTTCTGCACTTGCGAGTACACCTTCTGGTCTGCTCTGTAATTGTTTACTATATTATAAATCTTGAACGCGCTAAATCCGGCGATGGCCAACGCCAACACTATAAACAGGTCGAGCACTATCACTCTGCCCTTATGTGGTTTTCCGGATCCGGCTTTCTTCATATTCTATTACTGTTTGTTCTTAGCTGCCTCAACGATGCAGTTGATTGCGAAAGTCGGACCATCGACCTCTTCATCTCTTGCCAAAACCTCGCCCCCAGCATTAACAACGGTCGCTGTCTCTACGGCTGCGTCGAAGAGGATGCCCAGGTCTGCGTGGTTGTCCATAACTGCCCTGGTAATTGATGCAATAGCATCTGCATTATTCGGGTCAGGAAGATGTGCCGGGAAGCTACCGTCCGGTTCAAGGTTAATACTGCCTGTGCAGTCTGCACCCATCTTCTCGAGAACCTTCTCTACGAAGAATCCACCTGAGCCATTGCCTGCATCAACAACGATATGCGTTCCTTCCAGCTTGCCTGCAGAACCGTTAGCCGTTACACCTGCTGCAGTAAGTCCATTGGAGATCATAGCTCTAAGTCTTGTTGCATACATATCCATCAGGTTGACCGGCTCGCATTCATACCATTCACCGATGAAAGCGGACTTGCTTGCCATCTTGAGGATTCTCGCAATATCATCTTCTCCAAGCGAACCCTTAGCTGTATAGAACTTAAACCCATTGATGTTGTATGGGTGCGATCCGCCTGTTACCATTACAGCACCATCGAACTCATAAAAGTCCGAAACAGTAGCCATCTGCATTGCAGGAGCAGTCGCAAGTCCGGCATCCCAGTTCCTGGAGCCGGTCATCTGAACGCCTTTCATTATTCCTTCTGCCAGATCCTTGCTGCTTGTTCTCGAGTCTCTGCCAACACAGATCTTCAGAGTAAAGATAGGTTTGTCCAGTTCCTGAGCCAGCCATACCATAAAGCCCATAGCAATAGAGCCGGCATCTCTCGGCAGCAAATTGACGCCCTCGCCAAGAACACTGTCACTAGCTATACCATATATATCTCTTCCATATTGTAATAACTTTAAATCAAATACCATCTCTGTCCCCATTTTGCAATTTGGTCACAGGGGTCTGACCCTCTGTGACATTAGTCACTCATGTCAACGTCGAGGTTGACTCTGACACTGTATCCCTTGAACTCGGCCTCGACTTCCTTCTTAATCTCATCACAAATCGCATTCATATCCGGTGCCTCGAACCTTACGACAACGTCGAAGGAGATGGCTTTGGTCTCGTCATTCTTGTAGAAGCCGTGCATTCCCTTAACGAACTCATGCGCGAGCGCCAGTTCACTTACCTTCGCACGAGCCTTAACTGTCTTCGGATTGCTACTACCATCAGCGTAAATGCTAACCGCTGTAAGGATAACGCCGAACTCCTCGGAAACCGCATCCATAATGTCACGCGTCAGGCTATCGAGCTGCGGAATCGGATAGTCGTCCGGCACCTCAATATGTACCGAACCCAGATAGATATCAGGTCCGTAGTTGTGAAGTGTCAGATCGAAAGCTCCCTTAACATCAGGGAATCCTGTAATAAATCTCTTAATCTTAACCGAGAAATCCTTGTCAATTCTCTCGCCGAGCAGCTGACTGATAGTTTCCCTCATCATATCTATTCCAGCCTTGATAATGACAACCGAAATAACAACAGAGAGCCAAGCTTCCAGGCTAAGACCTGTTGTCAGGAATATGATGGCTGCAACAAGTGTAGCTGCTGAAATAATAGAATCCATCAGCGCATCCTTACCGCTACCTTCGAGGGATGCAGAATTAACCTTCCTACCTACAGACTGCACGTATTTGCCCAAGATAATTTTAACTGCAATTGCAACGCACACTATAATAATTGATGCTGTAGTGTACTCAGGTGTAACCGGATTGATAATCTTCTTAACTGACTCAATGCCCGCAGCAATACCGGCATAGAGGATCAAGCCCGCAATCAGCATAGCGCTCATGTACTCTATACGACCATGTCCGTATGGGTGCTTGTAGTCAGGTGATCTTCCCGCCAGCTTGGTTCCGATTACTGTAATAATGGAACTCATTGCATCAGTCAGGTTGTTAACAGCATCCATTGTAATCGCAATGGAGTTACTCAGCACTCCAACGAAAGCCTTGAAACCCGCCAGAAATACATTGGCTATAATTCCGATAATACTGGTTCTAACTATCTGTTTCTCTCTATCAAAAACTTTCTCTGTCATTTTGTCGCCTCTTAATTAAACGGCTCCCGATAAAAGGGGAGCCTTGATTGTTCTTCTGAATATTACTATTCTGCTCTAATGTGAGTTGATTATATTATATTCTATTGTGGTTCACCCTCTGCATTAAAGAGTGGCAGGTATTCGAGGAAGGTAATGTCCTTTCTATCTGCTGCCTCGCCCTCGGCAAGTACTGTGAACTTGCCTGCGATGTTGCCGCCTACAGCGTCAACGAGCTGCTCGAGAGCTGCCAGTGATTCGCCTGTACTAATTACATCATCAACGATGAGAACTTGCTTGCCCTCCATCTGCTCTCTCTCATCTCTACCGAGACAGAGTGTCTGAACGTGATCAGTTGTAATTGAGTTAACCTGTACCTTAACGATATCCTGCATATACAGCTTAGCTCCCTTACGAGCAACGATGTAAGGCTTGCCCGACTGACGAGCCATCTCATACGCCAGAGGAATGCCCTTGCTCTCTGCAGTTACAATAACGTCGAACTCAGGTGCCTGCTTGAGAAGTTCTCTAGCACAAGCCTCCGTGATTTCTACATCACCGAACATAATGAATCCTGCAATATACAGATCCTCAGTTACCTTGCACAGTGGCAAATGTCTTTCAAGACCGGCAATATTCATCTTGTATTCCATAGCTATTTCCTTCCTACATATGAGAATTAATGATGGTATTAGTATACCACTTTATCTTGCATAATACTTCAATTTTTCATATTGTTCTGTGCCTTCTTGTATTCTTCCACGGAAATATCAAGCAATTCGCAAGCCTCAGCAACATCAAGATGTTTCTTCGCAATTAGTCGATCTACCGCTTCAGCAAGGCCCTCACTGCGGCCCTGCGCACGACCTTCTGCACGACCTTCTGCACGACCTTCCGCACGACCTTCCGCACGACCTTCCGCTAATCCTTCTTCTTTGAACGCTTCTTTGATTTCTTCTTCGTTATACTCAGTTAGCCACATCTCAGCAACCTCCTCGCGATGTTTACGAAGATATTCTACCATATAACCATTATGTATGCAAAAGTCAACAGCTCTATCAACTGCATTTTCAAGGCTTAATCCACCTTCCAGTCCCTCTCTGACTGTGGCTACAAGCACAGAATATTCCAGGAGAGGCCTACACTTATCCATCAGTTCTTGATTATGTCCGGCATTTACATTAAGCATTATCGCCGTCCACTCGAACTCACCCTCCTTAACACGATTCATGAACGCATCCGATAGCCGCAGTACAGTTTTGTCCGGTGCATCGGCTTTGCCATTATAGAAGACATAGTACTGAGGTGTTGGAATCTTCTGAATGGTGCTCTGATGCTCAAATACCGACATGTATCCACCTACGATGAACGAAACATCATTCTTCATGTTCATATATATTACGTCGTCCAAAGTATTAATCTCGAGCTCGCTAGGATCTTCATAGTTCGAATCGTTCAGTGCGTTGTAGAGTGATAGCAGTTTGTCTCGGTTTTCCTCATCGCCAAAATATGCTCTAAACAGTCTGTCTTTGTATTTAATGTTTACTTTGTTTGTCATAATTATCTCCTTTTCTTTATTTAGTTGAGATAATTTTATGATTTATCACAGACCCTGTCGAACGAACTAGCCACGATATCCTGCGAATCCGCACCGAATTTTTAGTACACTGAAAAACATCCGTGAATATGCATAAATAGAACGAGGAAATGGGTTAATGAACTGGTTCCCGTCAAGTAGACAGTTTAAAAAGTAAAAATTCTTTTTCCTCCGGATCGGAAATGGTCCGGAGGATTTCTTATGCTGCAAGTAGATATTCAGCGTGTTTTTCTGCTGGAGTAAGAACTCCAAGTCTGCGC
>JAZUDV010000011.1:0-10692 GCA_045639825.1 Anaerovoracaceae bacterium | reverse complement strand
AACAGCGGAATCAGCAGTTGAAATCTCAACTTCCTTGCCTCTTACGTTGTTCTTCTCAGCGTCGATCTTAACTCCCATGAATCCGAGGGATGCGCATACCTTCTCACGAAGCTCTGCGTCGTTCTCGCCGATACCTGCTGTGAATACGATAGCATCTACTTTGCCCAGCTCTGCAGCATACGCGCCTACATAGTGACGTACGGACTTGAGCAGCATCTCTCTTGCGATGTGAGCTCTCTCGTTACCCTCAGCCTCTGCATTGCAGATATCTCTTACGTCGCCGGAGATTCCGGAAACTCCGAGAAGTCCTGACTTCTTGTTGAGCATATTGATTACTTCAGATACGCTCATGCCAGCCTGCTCTACGATGAAGCTAACAACTGATGGGTCGATAGTTCCGCAACGAGTTCCCATTACGAGTCCATCAAGAGGAGTGAGTCCCATTGATGTATCGTAGCACTTTCCGCCCTTAACTGCGGAGATGGATGAACCATTACCGAGGTGGCAAGTGATGATGTTAACATCCTTGCTGCCCATAATGTCGAGGCAACGCTCTGTTACATAACGGTGGCTTGTTCCATGAGCTCCGTACTTACGTACATGGTACTTGTCGTAATACTCCATTGGAATAGCGTAGAGATAGCTCTCCTCAGGCATTGTCTGATGGAAAGATGTATCAAATACAGCAACTCCAGGTGCATTAGGCAGAACCTTCTCACAAGCGTTAATTCCGATGAGTGCAGGTGGGTTGTGAAGAGGTGCCAGTACTGCGAACTCTTCGATTGCCTTCTTAACCTCATCATCAATAACCACTGACTTGTCATACTTGTTACCGCCCTGAACCACTCTGTGTCCAACTGCGCTAATCTCGTTCATGTCAGAAATTACACCATACTCCTTGTCAGTAAGTGCATCGATTACCAGCTGCAGTGCTACACCGTGATCCGGAAGAGCAACGTCCTTATCGAAGATTGTCTCGCCCTTAGCCTTGTAATTCATGTGTCCATCGAGACCGATTCTCTCGCACAGACCCTTAGCCAGAACTGACTTGTCTTCCATGTTGATCAGCTGATACTTCAGTGATGAACTTCCTGTATTAACTACTAGAATTATCATAGAAAAACACTCCTTTTCACATTTAATTCTTGATGTGTTCAGACTTCCTCATTAAAGCCCAAATATACATCATCATTATATCACGATAAAACTAATAATTAAGCTAAATTTCAATAATTTTGGGCATTTATTGAAATAAAAACATAATTGTTGAACATAAAAATTCGGAAGCCTGTAACGACTTCCGAATTGCTTCATTTCTTACGATGTTCTTCAACATATCTGCATATCGCCAGATATGTATCATTGCTGATTACATGCTCTATCTGGCATGCATCTTCTTCGGCCAATTCGTCCTCTACTCCAAGTAGCGATAGGAACTCAACCAGGGCCAAATGTCTCTCATATGTCCTCTTGGCAATCTCCATTCCCGGAGGCGTCAGAGTGATTGGCCCATTGGACTCCATGTTTATATATCCACTCTCCTTCAGACGTTTAACCGCATATGAAACACTTGGCTTGGTAACGCCAAGATGTTTCGCTATATCAATTGATCTGATATATCCATATTTGTTCTGGAGAATCAGCATAGTCTCCAGATAGTCTTCTGCAGATTGTTGAATTTTCATGCCAAGTTATTCTGCGTCACCCTGAACAGGTACGAAGACAGCATCAGCCATGTTGATCAGAAGATCCTGTGTGCATCCGTCATTCATGCCAAGGCTGTAGAGAATTCCAGGTGCTACGTCAAGCCATGTAATGAAGCCGGCCTTGCCTTCATTAGTTGCGGTAACTCCTTCACAGTAACTAACATCAACTGTTGCCATTCCTTCCCACTCATAGTTAAGTCCTGAAAGAGCTGCGCCAATGCCAACGGCATTCTGAAGAGCCTCTGTCAGAGAGTCTGCTGATGCATTCTCATCACCTGCTACGCTTCGTGTCAGGCTAGTAATCGCTGTCGGTTGTGCTCTGTAGCAATACTCCTTACCATCTACAGTGAATATCATCTGTGCGATAGTCTCTTCTCCTTCAGCGGAAATATATGAATAAGCAACATTTTCTGCGCCTTCAGGTGCAACAAGATCGAAGCCTGTAGCCTCAAGTAATTCTGCCTGAGTGCACTCTGTAACAGGATTAGGCAGTCCTGCATCCGGTTGCTCTTCTTCCTTAGCACCACACGCGCACATTGCGAATACCATCATTGCTGACAATACTAATACTAAAAATTTCTTCATTTCTACCCTCCTTAAATTCTATTAAAATGCGAACATTAGTAACGACTTTTGTGTGCGTTTTAATTATCGCATTATTTGTCTGATAACTTTTTAAGTTTCTCCTCGTTGAGGAATTTCTCGCCTGCTGCTTTGCTGCCTGCAATCAGAGCTGCGCCTCCGGCAAATCCGACAAACAGAATTTTCAGCAATGCCTTACCCAGTCCTGCAGCAGCGGACTTCTTCTGAATATTTCTCATTCCACTCTTAGACATAGCAGTCCCTCCTCTATAACAAAGTAATAATGACTGTGCCGCCAATCATTGCGAGCACACCTATTATCTTAGTAACAGTTACAGGCTTTCTGTCTATTCCGAGAAAGCCCGTTGCATCAATAAACAATCCGCCAATCATAAATCCTATCAGATTCATTATCGAAACCATGCCCGCCCCGATAAGTGGCGCAGTAATACTGTTAGTTCCAACAATAACAACTCCGAGAGATCCCCCCGTCAGCATATACCATTTGAAAGGAATATCCGGTACATCTCTGAACACACCGGCTCTACCCTTGCTAAGATATAGCACTGCAATTAGAAGCAATGATCCCACGAGACCTACTGACATGGAAATCGTTGTGCCCAACCAACTCGAGCCTGCAACCTCACCGAGAGTTCCGTTAATAGCAATCTGAGTTGCACAGAACATTCCGGCAACAAATACCAGTAATGCATGTTTTATTGGAAATCTGCGTCCCTCGCTATTGTTCTTCTTAGGTTCTATGGATGCAAGCAGGACTCCGCAAGCAACCAGCAGCACTCCAATCAATCTGGTTGCGGACATGCTGATCTGTGGAGAATCAAACAGTCCGAACTGATCGATTATAGTGCTGGAAACAATCTGTCCGAATGCTGTCAGTACAACAACCATGGCGCTACCAAGATATGGTAGGCACACAACGCTCAAGACAACAATGCCGACTCCACAAAGTCCGCCGCTCCATATCCACAGGGGATATTCAGCAATATCGGCGAACGGAACGTTGATGTTCCCAACTACAATCAGGTCAATTATTATCAGTATTATCAAGGCAGTTCCGAACGATACAACCGAAGCAATAAATGGCGACTTAGCCTTCTCTCCCATCTTGCCATTAATGCTGGTCTGAGTCGGCTGAGCCAGCCCTGCAATCAAACCTAGAACATATGCAAACAATTATTTATCCTTCTCTTCCTTTTCTGTTGTATTCTCTTAGGTAAACATCTTGGTAATAGAAAGAATATTGTGGTTATCCTCATACCGGTAAGAAACATCGTCCATCTGTTTCTTAACAATGAAGATACCAAGTCCACCGATATTCCTCTCCTCTGCAGGCAGATTCGTCAGCGGATCTTCCTGAGTAAGTGGATTATATGGTATGCCACTATCAATAAACTCAATCGTCAGTCCCTTTATGATACCATCCTCTTCAACAGGAATAACATTGAGCGTAGCCTGTCCAACTCCAGATTCTTCGGTTTTCTCATCAACATATGCGAACTTAACTATATTGCTGTAGATTTCATCTATCGCAATGTTGATTTTGGCAACATCGGTCATAGGTGCATTATACTTGCTCATAATGCCTTCAACAAACTCCGTAACAGTTATTACATTTTCTGAAGAAGTATCAACTGTTATTGAATTCATATCGTAATTATTGCTAATCATTATGTCCTCTAATACTCTTTCATTCTGCTCTTATATTCAAGACAGATCATTGTAATATCATCGAACTGAGGAGCCTCAGCTACGAATTCATCAATGTCGGCCTTAACAGCAGGAAGTAATTCATGAATTGACTTATCTGCATTATTACAGAGTGTCTTCTCGAGTCTATCCATTCCGAACAACTGGTTGTCCTTGTTAGTAGCTTCAGTTACACCATCTGTGTACTGGAAGATTCTGTCACCCGGCTCCAGCATGATTGAGTTCGACTTGTATCTCATATCCTCCATACCGGCAAGAACGAATCCGGCCTTAATCGGATATGGTTCAAACTTGCCGCCAGCCTTGGAGATAAATGGTGTCTCATGTCCTGCATTAACGTATCTGAACTCACCTGTAACAAGGTCAAGTACGCCTTCAAATGCCGTGATAAAGAGTCCCTCGGAATTGGACTGACACAGCAGATTGTTAACAGTTGAGAATACCTCACCGAGGTCAGTTCCCGGAGTTGTATGATCCTTAATTAAGGTCTTCCCGATTACCATGAACAGTGCTGCAGGTACGCCCTTTCCGGATACGTCGGCTGCAACCATTGCAACATGAGTATCATCGACCATAAAGAAGTCATAGAAGTCTCCTCCGACTTCCTTGGCAGGATTCATAGTTGCATAAATATCAACCTCTTCAACCTCAGGGAATGCCGGGAATATACATGGCAACATTGAAGCCTGGATATGTGTTGCAACATCGAGCTCTGCTCCGATACGTTCCTTCTCAGCGGTGATGGTTGTAATGTTCTCAATGTAATCATTGATATCCATTTCCATCTTAAGAACATTCTCTGCAAGTTGCTGGATTTCATCGCCTGTGCTGATATTGCCCAATTCTTCTGAAACCTGATTGTCACTCTCGATAAACTTACCAACCTCTTCCGAAACCTTGTCGATCGGTGTTACTACTCTTTTATAAATATACAGAATATAGATGAACAGGAACGCAATTATCATTCCAAATGTAATCAGAATAGAATTTCTTACGTACTGCTTGAGAGCAGCCTTAATTGTTGTCATTGGAATTTCAACACCAATGCAGGCTACAACCTTGCCGTCCTCGCCCTTAACAGGCAGAATAGCCGAAGTATTGTAACCGAACTGGCTCTCTGAAACGAAGTAATTGCTGCTTCTCTCTCCTGTATCTACAACCTGGTTAACCTCTCCGATGAACTCAGGATTGAGAGGTCCTCTTGCTCCCAGAGGATAGTTCTGCTCAGGAATTGCATAGCAATCATAGATATACATCTGTGGTTCCCATGTTTCCATATTGCCGTCAAATCCGTTGAGTTCTTCTTTATCTATTGCAACGAAGAAGATATCATTGGCATTCATCTTCTCGCGCAGGTTAGTTAACTCAGTGATAACTCTCTTATACTTTTTCTTAGCCATGTGCTTGTCGATCTCATCTTGAGAAACCGTACCATCACGGTAACCCGCAACGAGCTCAGCATACATCGTCAGATCCTCTACACTCGTATATGTCAGTGCCGTCTCAGCAACCTGATAAGCTGTATTATTATAAGTTTTCTGAATTTCCTTGTTGTACTGCTGGTAACCAAAATAGCCGCTTGCCGCACAGATAAGAATACCGAGCAACAGACACGCTATAATGAATTTGAGTGCCAACTTTGAAAAACGTTTCTTAGCCATATTCTCCTCCATTTATAAGAACCACTTATAGGAATATTATCAAAGTATTGACTCCGAGAGAAGACAAATACTCTATTTTCTCTGCCATTTTATTTATCATCTGAACTCCCATATAGTCGAGATTATCAGTCATTTCTTCAATAGGATTATATCTTGCGCCACCACTACGCACACGAACGATGGCATTATCGCCATTCTCCAATACTCTGAGGTCCATCGTACCCTCTCCCATCAGAGACTTCTGTGAGATTATCATCAGTATTTCCTCGATCGCAAGGCTGATTGCCATGCTCTTTCTTGGTGAGAATTCATTTTCTTCGCAGAAACCGCTGATGTGTTGGCTTATCATGCAGATTTCCTCTTCATCACAGCTGACCGTAAATGATACGCTCTTACCGGATTTCTCGAAGCTCTCATCTATTAAGTAAAACTTGGTTAGTGATTCCTTGCGTGCTACAGAGAGTCCGACCCAGAGAACCAAAGCGAATGTCACCAATTCAGTTGCCGGATAGAAGAGCCATACGAATTTGCCGGTGTAACTGAATACAAAGCAGAATACAACCATCAGGAGAAAACCTCTGCATGCAGTTATCAGGTTTGCCATCTCAATCCTGCCGATTGCATTGAAATAATACGACAGAATACTGTTGGCAGTCGCTACAAACAGGCTGGTTGCAAAGCACAGTACTGCTATTGTACAGTCGACGCTGGCTCCGAACAGTCCTGCCACTTCACCGGAAAAGCCAATCAAAACAAGGGCATAAACTGCAGACAGAGCCATTCCACATCTGAATTCCTCTTTAACGAGGTCCTTGAGGGCTTTGCTATCCTTCTCTCCGAAGAAGATTCCCGTCATAGCACTTGCCGTCTGAGGAACTCCATTCTGAATGCAGAGAGAGAATTCATTAATATTGTTCAGCACTGCAAATATGGCAACCATTCCGCTCAAACTCATTGATTTGAGTATCAGGTTGAGTAGCAGGATACGGAATGATGACAGTACATTGTTGAGCGCCATCGGGCTGCCGTAGTTAATAACATCCATCCAATCATCCTTGGTGAAGAAGTCAACACCGAACGTGAAGTTAGGATGATCTGTGAACAGATATATGAAACTCATAATGCAAGCAACCGCAGTAGCAACTACGCTTGCCCAAGCTGCTCCCTGTATAGGATTAGGGAATATTCCATCGAAAACGAAGAGCAACAGATAATCCAGTACGATGTTCAGAACTGTCATTGTCAGCATAGCTGATGCGGATCTCTTGTTCTTGCCTTCGAGTCTCAGATAGAAAAACGGAATATACAGTAAGACCTTAAATACACCGCCTATAAGTGTTATGCCTACATAATCCCTGACCATGTCATATGTCTCTGCAGTGGATAATATCCTCGTAATAGGATTAAGGAATACTAAGCCAATCGCGCATACAACTATTCCGGCTATAAATGCTGTAGTCAAACCGGCCTTAAAAATCCTAACGCCCTTCTCTTTGTCGTTTTCACCGAGAGCCTGTGAAGATATAAATGATGCTCCTGAACCGAAGAGTGAGCCTACCGTACACAGGATGAGATAAATAGGCAGAGATTGGCTGACCGCAGAGAGTCCGGCTTCATGCAGTCTCTGTCCTACCAGAACGCCATCGAAAAACACATTAATAGTACCACCCAATACCGCAATTACATTAGGCATCAGGGCAGCCATATATATCTTCCTTATGAAATTTTCTTTGCGGCCGAAGAATCTCAAACGGCTGCTGAAACGTTCTCTAGGCATATTACAAGCTCCTTCTTAACAGTTCTGCTTTGCGCTCCTCATCCAGGAAAATCTGAGGTTTGCTGTGTGCCAGCTTGTTCTGTTTCTTCTGGCTCTCCGCAATTGATTGATAAGGCACCAGCTTGATCTCCGGCTGAGATAGTAGACCAAGGTTTCTAAGATCATCATAGTCCTCGGAAGATTCTCTGAAGAATTTATCCAAGAGACAAGCTCCATTCTCGCAATCCGTAAATCCGGGTGCTTCAATAAACAAATAGTACCCATTCGGTCTGACTGAATCATTGATACCCAATGCATAGTCGCAAGTCTCCAGGTCATAGTTCGCAGTCCATCGGTTTACTATCGCTGTTGCCTGATAAACGTCCGTCTTCTCGCCGGCAACGCTGATAACCTGCTGTCTCTTTCCAACCATCTCGAACACCGGAGCTTCGCCCTCCATCCTGATAATGTGGATGAGATCTCCTGTTCTGTATCTATATAAACCAGAGAATGTTGAAAGAATCAATTCATATGTATCTCCCACCTTCACCTGAGAAAGTGGCAGAACCTCTTGGCCATCCTCCGACATGAATTCATAATAAGCACTTCTTGGCAGCAGTGCATAGTATGCAGGGCCAAATTCTATTGCAGGTCCGATGATACATTCCGACAATGCGTAAGAGAACTGATATATCGGGAGTTCTCCTATATATCTCTTAATCTGCTGCTCCTGAGTCGCATACATCTTCCCGCCTACTCCGCAGACAAACTTCATATTCTTCCACACACGCGGCAGAATAGGTTCATCCCAGTCCTCTGACAGCAGTGCCTCGAGCTCATCGAGCCACTCATCGTCAGGGATATTCTCCAGAAGTGCCTGCTTCTCCCTATCTCCCATCTTGGCGTTAACAGTACGCTTACGGATATCTGAGATGAGAGTCTTCCAGTTGTCTTCAATCCAAGCCATCAGCATTGCAATATCATAAAGATAAACCGACTGAATTGCTTCGAGCTCAGGACATGAGAACATGAGCCATGCCTTAACATAAGGGATGTCTTCAATCCCGTCAGATATGCAGAGACTGCTGCCACCAACGAAAGCAGCGTCATAATCTACTACACCTGACTCATGCAACCATCTGAAATAGGCTGCAGAGAGAATATTTGCTCCATTGTTACCTGATCTGAAGACACTGACATGAAGTGATTTGCCGTTAGCATCAGCCAGATAATACGGCATATCATGAACATATGAAGAGTATCTGCTAAGTGCCTCCGTACTCAGTGGGAAGTATTTCTGCTTGCCCGTTGAACCGGAAGTTGTCAGTACAGTATGAATCGGATATGCAGTATAGAGAGACGGATTGTCTGCAATGCCGTCATAATCCTCATAAGTAGTCAGCGGAACTCCGGTTGCATATTCTTCCATACTATGAATATCTGCAAATCCATACTTCTTGCCGTATTCCGTATCCTTGTTATCTGCAAGTATAGTGCGCAGATTGTCATCTGCTATTGTCCTTGCAATCTGATAATCGTCAAACAACTGCTTGCATGCTTTATTTCGTTTGTCAGTATTATTCGTGTTCATTTTCTATGGTTAAACTATCAACAAATATCTAATATATATGATATCACAACTACGTGATTATTCCTTTAAAATAATAAAAAAAGCGGGTCATTGTGACCCGCTTAACAAACTGTATTGTTTGAACTATTTGTTCATCTGTGCAGCTACTTCTGCAGCAAAGTCCTCGTTCTTCTTCTCAAGGCCTTCTCCTACCTCGAAACGAACTACCTTAGCCAGGGACAGACCCTTATCTACGGATTCAAGATACTGAGAAACAGTCTGCTTGCCATCCTCAGCCTTAACATAAGTCTGCTCGAGCAGGCAGATCTCCTTGAGCTGCTTCTTAACACGTCCCTCAACGAGTCCGGAGAATACCTTATCGCCAACGATGTTAGCCTTGTCAGCAACTGCGAGGTCAGCGAGCTTCTGCTTAGCTTCATCAGACAGGAAGTTTGGCAGGTAATTGAAGTTGAATCCCTTCTCTGCTCTCTTATCCTCAAGAGTCTTAACATCCTCAGCTGCCCATACACCATCAACAGCCTTGTCGAGAAGTGCGTTCAGGATTGGCTTTGGCAGTGTGAAAGGATCGTTCAGTGCGCTCTCAACTGTAACCTTCTTGATTCCCTCGAGCTCTTCTGCAGAAATGTCATCTCTGCTTACATACTGTGGGTTCATAGCTGCAATCTGCATTGCAACGTTCTTAAGAGCTTCCTTGTTAGCATCATTGTCAGCACCATTTCCAGCAACAACAACGCCGATTCTTCCACCACCGTGAACATAAGTAGTCAGAACGTCACCGGAAGCCTTGTCGATTCTACGGAGTGACATATTCTCACCGATCTTAGCAATCTTAGCTGTTAAAGCTTCGCCAACTGTTGTGCCATCATAAGCCATAGCCTTGAAAGCTTCCATATCATTGCTCTCAGCAGTGAGTGCCATCTTAGCCATGTCATCTACGAATGTGATAAACTCTTCGTTCTTAGCAACGAAGTCTGTCTCGGAGTTAACCTCTACGAGTGCAGCTGTCTTTCCATCCTCAGCAACAGCGATCTTAACCAGACCCTCTGCAGCAATTCTTCCAGCCTTCTTAGCTGCCTTAGCAAGTCCCTTTTCCTTAAGGTACTCTACAGCCTTATCGATATCGCCGTCAGTCTCAACAAGAGCCTTCTTGCAATCCATCATTCCGGAGCCAGTCATCTCACGGAGTTCTTTTACTAACTTTGCAGTAATCTCAGCCATGATTATTCCTCCTCTGCTACTACTTCTTCTTCAGCTGGAGCTTCAGCCTCTTCAGCTGGAGCAAAGCTCTCACCCTGCTTAGCTTCTACAATAGCGTCAGCCATGCATCCAGTGATCAGCTTAACGGCTCTGATAGCATCGTCGTTAGCTGGGATTACATAATCAACGTCGTCAGGATCGCAGTTAGTATCTACAATACCTACTACTGGGATGCCAAGAATCTTAGCTTCCTTAACAGCGATCTTTTCCTTCTTAGGGTCAACTACGAAGATTGCAGCTGGGATACCCTTCATTTCCTTAATTCCGCCAAGGTACTTTTCCAGCTTCTCAGCCTCAGCTCTCATCTTCAGAGCTTCCTTCTTAGCGTACTTATTGATAGTTCCATCTTCGATCATCTCGTTGATCTCAGCGAGTCTCTCGATTCTCTTGCTGATTGTCTTGTGGTTAGTG
>JAZUDV010000010.1:0-42470 GCA_045639825.1 Anaerovoracaceae bacterium | reverse complement strand
TAAGGACCTTATCGCTGTAGTAGAGAAGGAAACAGGTAATAAGGTTACTGAAGAGAATCTTGCTGAAACTATTAAGAAGATTAACGCTAAGAGAGCAGCTCTTCAGAGACTGTATGATCACAGAAAGAACAAGAACGTTCCTATTTCCGGAACTGACGTACTGCTGATTTCCCAGATTGCTTATTATGACGATCCTGAGAGATTTGCAACAATGGTTAACAAGCTGTGCGACGAACTCGAGAAGAGAGTTGCTGACGGTGTTAACGTAGCAGAAGGAAAGAAGAGAATTCTCGTTTCCGGAACTCCAATGGCAATTCCTAACTGGAAGCTTCACAACCTCATCGAGACAAGCGGTGGCGTAGTTGTATGCGAAGAGACTTGCACAGGAACAAGATACTTCGAGAATCAGGTCAAGGAAGATGGAAAGAATCTGGACGAGATGGTTCAGAATATCGCAGACAGATATATGGGTATCAACTGCGCATGCTTCACACCTAATACTGCAAGAGCAGATGATGTTATCAGACTGGCTAAGGAGTGGGGCGCTGACGGAGTTATTGACATCAGCTTGATGTTCTGTCAGACTTATGACATCGAGGGACGCAGTCTTGAAGAAAGATGCAAGGCAGAGGGAATCCCATTCCTCGGTATCGAGACAGACTACACTGATAACGATGCTCAACAGCTGAAGACAAGAATCGGCGCATTCATCGAGATTCTCGGATAATCACTCTCAATGGAATACATACACTATTACGTATTATTTCACAATCACACAGACGCAATGCAAATGTACAGGGGCTTGACCAAAGCCTCTGTCTTTGCGCGTATTAGTCCGACACCTCGTGAGCTCTCGGTCAGCTGCGGGGTCGCTTTGCTCGTTAACGGCGAAGATGTTGAGACAATTAAGAGCATGGCTGCTGAAAACGGGTGGGATTATCTCATGATTAGTGGACTCAATAATACTTTTGATAACACAAGGCACAAATATGGATAAGACTTATATTGGAATTGATATTGGTTCAACTGCATCTAAAGTGTGCGTTTTAAGACCGGGTGAGTCACCTGAATACAATGTCCTGCCAACAGGATGGAATTCTAAGATTACGGCAGGAATCATCAAGGAGGACCTGGAGAAGAGACTGGGTTCGCTTGATAATTGTGTTGTTGCGGCGACAGGATATGGGCGCATTAGTGTTGAATATGCAGATTATGTAATTACGGAAATAACGTGTCACGGCCGAGGTGGATATGAATTCATTGGTAGCGATTGCACCATTGTGGATATCGGCGGCCAGGACACTAAATATATTAATGTTGTAAATGGCAAGCCGGTGGACTTCCTCATGAATGACAAATGTGCTGCAGGTACAGGTAAATTCATTGAAGTAATGGCCAACAGGCTTGGGTTGACTATAGATGAGCTTTTCAATTTGGCTGAGGTCGGAAATCCTATTCCGATTAGTTCACTTTGCACTGTATTCGCAGAGTCAGAGGTGATCAACTATATGGGCGAGGGTCGTTCTAAGGAGGACCTTGCTGCGGGCGTTGTCGACTCAGTTGCTCAGAAAGTAGTTACACTTGTGCAGAGAAAGGAAATCCAAGATACGGTTTTGATTACCGGAGGATTTAGTGGCAATAAATTCTTTGCAGGGCTTCTCGCCAAGAAGCTTAACAGGGTAGTTATCACATTGGAACATGGCAGATATGCGGGTGCTTATGGCGCGGCATTGCTGGCACGTGAAAAAGCAGGGAGATGATTTTCATGGAAATAATCAAAGATTTACCTAAGGCTTTTGAAGAATTTGCAGAGGCAAGAAGAAATGCATTTGTAGGTGTAAAGAACGTGAAAGATGCCGGGACTCCGGTTATAGGTTCTTATTGTACATACTTCCCATCTGAACTTGCTGTTGCTGCAGGTTGCGCAACAGTTGGACTGTGCTCAACTTCTGGTGAAACAATTTCTGAAGCCGAAAAGCAGCTGCCTCCTAACCTATGTCCGCTGATTAAATCCAGCTATGGATTTGCAGTTACTGACAAGTGTCCGTTCTTTTACTTCTCTGATCTTGTAATCGGTGAAACCACTTGTGATGGAAAGAAGAAGATGTACGAAATCATGGCTGACTTCAAGGATGTGTTCGTAATGAATCTTCCAAATTCACAGGATGAAATTTCACGTGAGACTTGGCACAAGGAGATGCTAAGACTTAAGGATTATATTGAGAAGAAATTTGCAGTTGAGATTACTGATGAGTCTCTTCGCAAAGCTATAAAGCTTGAGAACGAGATAAGACTTGCAAAAAAGCGGATGCAGGATGTTATGAAGAATGAGCCGTGCCCTGTTGAAGGACTGGAACTCTTCAAAGTTCTCTATGGCAGTGGCTTCAAATTCGACAGAACGGTAATTCCTGAAGAAATGAATGCTGTAACAGATAAGATTCTTGAGGAGTATACAGCAGGCAGTCAGCTTGAGCATAGACCGCGAATCGTTCTGACCGGTTGTCCAATTGGTGGAGTAACCGAGAAAGTTATTAAGGCTATCGAGGATAACGGTGGCGTTGTAGTAGCGATGGAGAATTGTGTCGGTGCAAAACAATATGATCGCCTTGTCGATGAAGAAGCGACAGATCCTTGGGCAGCTTTGGCAGACAGATACCTGAGTATTGGATGCTCAGTAATGACGCCTAACGACAATAGATACGATTTACTCAGCAGAACTATTGATGAGTTCCGTGCGGATGGAGTTGTAGAGATGACATTGCAAGCTTGTCATACATATAATGTCGAGTCATATAAAATCGGGAATTTCGTTACGAAAGAAAAAGGAATTCCTTATCTTGCAGTTGAAACTGACTACTCAACATCTGATGAAGGGCAGTTGAATACAAGGATTGCAGCATTTATCGAAATGTTGTAAAACACATCCCTGACATAAAGATATTATTACGCGAATAATTCGCTTGCTACAGGGAATATCTATAATTATAATTCTTATGAATTGTTAGCTCCCCCAAATGCCAAGGATCAGTATTATAGTGACAATAGGAATAATATAAATACCACAGTCAACGAAAACTAAACAAATATGATTAGAATCAGTAATTAAAAATCGAGTGGGAATAGAAACTGCGTGAGCTAATGAGCGAATATATTGATTTATATGACGTTGATCGCCAACTCACAGGCGATACTATGGAAAGAAAGGACAAGCAAGCAGCCGATAGATTTAGGCTGATTGCTCATGTCTGCATATTCGATAGAGATGGCAGAATGTTAATCCAGAAGAGGGCTTCTACCAAATCGATAAGACCAGGCTGCTGGGATTTTAGCGCAGGCGGCGGTGTGAGTGCCGGTGAGACAAGCCGCATGGCAGCGAGACGTGAAACCTATGAAGAGCTAGGCTTGGACATTGATTTCTCAAACCATAGACCAGTAGCGTCAATCAATTTCTGGGGTGGATTTGATGACTTCTATACGATAGAAATTGATAGCGAGGGACTTGAATTTGCACTTCAGGAAGAAGAAGTAGAAGCCGTAAAGTGGGCAGATGCAGATGAAATCTGTGAGATGATCGACGAAGGTAATTTCATAGATTTTGGTAAAGAATTAATTCGATATCTCTTTGTTGCAAGAGAAGATAAAGGACCTTGGAAGCTATAGTAACAATATGAAGAACGAGAATTATCGCTCAAGAAAAATAATACTGATTCGCCATGGAGAACTGGCCAAACCGGAAGGACCTATACGTTGCGTCAGTGCTACTGACTATCCGCTGACAGACTACGGACGCTTTGAGTCTGCCAAAACGGGAGCTTGGCTCTGTGCCAATGGTTACGAGAATGCGACAGTTGTCGCAAGTCCTCTTACTAGATGCGTTGAGACAGCTAGAATAGTTATGAAAGCTCTTGGTCAGGAACAACAAGAACCGAAGATTTACGAGAATCTGCGTGAGATTAGCTGCGGTCACTGGGAGAATATGACCTTCGAGGAAATTAGGAAGCAGTATCCTAAGGAATTTGAAGAACGTGGCAAGGCTTTTGCTACATATGAGGTTCCTGGTGGTGAGAGTTTTCTGAATGCTGGAAAGAGATTCGCAGCGATCCTAGAGGAGATAAAGAATCAGATAGATGGCGACATTGTTGTGGTTGCGCATGCCGGCGTGGCTAGAGGAATGCTGATGCAGATGCCGCTTGAGAATAGAACTGATCTCTACGGCTATGAAGGACCTAATACATTGTTTAATATTCCACAGCCATATGCTGGAATCACAATCATTAATGATAGCCGGGAAATAGAGTGCTTGGGATACAAACCGCTATCACATCTTGATGATAGAACAATAGAGTATTTCTATAGAATAAACGAAGTTCCTGAGCATATAATTATGCATATGAAAGGGGTGGATTACTACCAGAATATGCTGCTTGACAAACTAGAAACTCGTGGAATTTCTATGGACAGAGAATTGCTGCACAAGGCTGCTGTTCTCCACGACATTAAGAGGCTCTCTCACAAACATGCAGACGCGGGAGCCGAATTCCTAAGACTTGAGGGCTATGCTGATGTTGCAGCTTTGGTTAAGAATCACCATGAGCCCGTATCAATGAACGGGCAGCCAAGCGGTGGCGACAATCCTTTAACGGAAGGCGACATCCTATATTATGTAGATAAACGCGTTCAGGAAGACAGACTGGTAACCGTCGAGAAACGATTTGGCGATAGTAGGCACAAAATCGTTGGCGACGAGGCGGAAAAAGCGTTCAACGCGCAGCTCAATCGAAGCCTAGAGATTGAAGCCAAGCTCAGAGAAATCCTCGGAGAGGAAATGATATAAAGGAAAGCTATGAAAACTATTTTTTCAAAAATACTAGATAAATTAAATAGTAAAGAGAACCTGATGCTTGTAACCATCGTTGAGCAGGAAGGATCAAGTCCAAGAGGAAATGGTTCTCAGATGCTGGTTGCTGCTGAAGGACAGCTCTGCGGCACTATTGGCGGTGGATCAATTGAGAAGACATCAGAGCAGCATGCTATGCAGCTGATTGCCGAGAAGAAATCTGAACTTCATCGCTACGAACTCAGAAAGGGCGTTAATGAAGATATTGGAATGGAATGCGGCGGTGACGTTAGCGTATTCTTCCAGTTTGTTGATGCATCAGATAGCAGCTGGATGGAACTGGCTCAGAACGTGTTAGAGCACATTGATGGTAAAGAGGCAGCTTGGCTGGTTCTCCATCTCGATGGAGCTATTCCAAGTCTTGAGGATGAGCGTCCAGAAGGCGAGGGTATGTTCGTAATGTCGCTACCTATCGGGGAGAGAGTACTGCTTTGCGGCGGTGGCCATGTTGCCAAGGCGTTAGCTCCAATTCTTCATAGCGTGGGATTTAGAATCTGGGTAATGGATAGCCGCGAAGAATTTGTCACAGAGGATAGATTCCCTATAGCAGAAAGACGCATTGCGGGTGATTTCAAGCGCTTGAGCGATTATATCGATATAACTCCAGAGGACTATGTAGTTGTTATGACGAATGGCCATGCTAACGATTATGATGTTGAGGAGCAGGTGCTGAGAATTGAGACAGCATATGTTGGCGTGATTGGATCTGCTAAGAAGACAGCATCGGTTAACGAGAGACTTCGCGAAGTTGGCATTGATGAAGATGCAATTAGCAGTGTACACACACCAATAGGAATTGACATTATGGCAACAACGCCTGAGGAAATCGCCATCAGTATTACAGCCGAGATGGTTCGTGTTCGTGCAGAGCACAGAAACGACGATGGCCCTAAGGCATGTCCGATGCAATAGAATGGGAAAACCACAGATCGAAAAATCAATATACAGCATAACAGACGGGAAGATTCTTCCCGCCTTTATTATGTTCATGTTACCGCTGATGGCAACCAGCCTTATGATGCAATCTTATGTAATTGCAGATGGGCTTATTCTTGGTAATGCAATAAGTGAAAATGCATTAGGTTCGGTTAACACAGTAGGTTCGATAAATGATATTTGCACAGTGTTACAGATTGCATTATCCGGTGGATGCTCAATATGCGTTTCTCATTTGTATGGTGCTAAGAATTACAATAATCTGGATAAGCTGATAATCGACATTTACAAAATCATAATTGTAATATCTGTGGCAATCGCTCTAATTGCTTTCGCTGGCGCAAGGTGGATCCTTGAACTGATTAATACACCTGATAACCTGATGGATGGAGCGATTCGTTATCTTAGGGTCATAGTTCTTGGATTACCGTTTACATCGCTTTATGCACTTCAATCAGGAGTGTTAAGGGGGATGGGGGACAGCAAGAAACCTCTTGGTGGAATTACTGTATCGAGCTGTGTCAACATTGGCCTTGATCTGTTGTTCGTTGTTGTATTTAAGTTCGGCATAGCTGGTGCGGCAATTGCAACAGTGACAGCAAACATCTTATCCGCAGGGTACCTGCACATTAAACTGCAACAGAAAAGAAAAACTTACCAGTTAAGCGATGAGTATGTAGCTCAGTCAAAGGTAGAAGAATGCATGAAATTAAGTGTGCCTCAGGTTGCACAGTCGCTTGCTACATCACTGGGCAAAGTAATGCTCCAAAATATTACCAACCTACTCGGTGCGAGTGTCGTAATAGGCGTTACAGTTGCTTTCAAGGTAGATGGAATGTTAGTTATTCCGCTCATGTGCATGTCACAGGCGATTTCTGTTTTCGCAGGACAGAATACTGGAGCGGGCAACCACGACAGAGTTAAAGAGTCACTAAAATTAGGCATATTGCTTTCACTTGCTTTTTCAGCACTGCTTACATTCGTGCTGTGGAAGTGGGGATATTATCTTTTCGGATTCTTTGGACTTGGTGCTGAATCTGCAGCATACGGATACAGGTATATAACAGTATGCTTGCCGTTCTACTGGCTGTTCGGTCTTCAGTTTGTGTTCAACGGCTACCTGAATGGCTGCAAACATACAACTATAGCTTCTGCTTCATCAATAATTGCATTAGCAGGAAGAGTAGGGTTGGCATACATCGCATATCAGACAATTGGTGCAGATGTACTACCACTCGGCGAGTCACTTTCATGGCTCATCGGAGTAGTGATTGATATAGTTGCAATCTATTATTTCACTAAAAGGCATAGAAAAACTTAATAGTTAAACGTGGCTGTATAGATGCGGTCAATTGTTAAAAAAATAATATAAATTGTAAAATAGTACTGTAGTATGGGTTGTTGTGAAATCACCCTAAAACAGTACTTTTTTAATGCATTAGAGGACATTGAATGGCTGAGAAAATTCTTCTAATCAATTTAAGCAGTAAAACCTATGACTATCGTCCATATGCATACCAGGAAAATGGTTCGTATGGACGCAGTCTTGTTTTGGATTTAATCAAAGAATTTGTCCCTGATGATGCAGGCAGATATAGCGAGCAGAACGTCATTGTAATTGCACCTGGGTTCTTCACCGGAAACAAGGCGCCAAGTGCTGTAAGAATGTTCGTGGCAACAGCTGAGGACAAGGGCAAAGGCGTTCAGATATGTAACACCACGGGCAATCTGCCACAGAAGATAGGTAGCCTTGGTCTTGCTGCAATTGTCATCACTGGCAAAGCTGAAGATAAGAGCAGCGTAGTTCGCATTACGGACGGCAAGGTTGAGTTCACAGTAGAACCTGATCTGATTGGCGCGAATGTAATAGATATAGTTCACGGACTTAAGGCTAAGTACAACGACGATATCGGTATTGTTGGAACTGGCAAATGCGGAGATATGAGAATGTCATTATCTTCGATGTTCCTGACTTATCCACATGGAATTCCTGAGTACCACAGCCCAAGAAGTGGATTCGGCGATGTATTCGGTGCTAAGAACCTGCGTGCTGTTGTTGTTGACAGCAAGGAGTACTTTGGCAGAGATAATAAGAATCCTGACGAGTTCTGGGCAATCAGCAAGGATCTCACACAGAAGATTATTAATGATGAAGTATGTGGTGGGGCACTGCCAACATATGGATCTATCACAATTATGAAGATTCTCAAGAGCAAAGCCAGCTTGGCAGAGCTGTCCGAGCTGGACAGAAAGAAGTCTCTTGAGTCAGATAAATTCACAGACAATCAGCCTGAGCAGCAATGCGATGGTTGTGACAATAGAAAGAACAACAAGACCTGTGCACCAATGTGTGTAATAGGTTGTCTTAACAGGCACTCAAGCAGTGACGGCAAGAGATACGAGAGTCCGTCGCAAGTCGAAGTTGAGGCAGCAGTGAAGAAATGTTTTGGCATCGAGGACTATGAACTGTCAAGAGAGATTCAGGTCAGAGCAACCGAGATGAGCTTGGTAAGCGTTGAATACGTAACTGCAGCAAGAGCTTTCGCAGAAGCCAACGGCATCGAGCACGGAGAGGAGCATCTCCTTGAGTGGCTGGACGAGATAGAGCAGGGAACAGCAATTGGTCGTATTATCGGATCAAGGACATACGGAATCGGCAAACTGTTCGCAGATAAAGAGATTGAAGCGCTGATGGATAGAAGAGCCATTCAGGATGAAAAGCTTTTCGATATCTCAATCGAGAGTAGATACCCAAGGCTCAAGGGAATGTGTGCAATGGATCTTCTGTATACGCAGATCTTCGTTCTCGAAAATCTAGGATTCTGCATCTTCACGTCGTTCGCCCTGCTTGACAATGACGAGACCTTCGAGAGACTCGCGGAAATGTTCACAGCGCGAACTGGAATTAAGACAACAGGCGAAGACCTGCTGATTCAGGCGAGCGAATGTATCGCAGCAGAGAAAGAATATGAGGCACATAGATGGGAGGCGGCAAGAGAGACCAATATTCCGCCATTTACCAAGGTGCTGTACAGATATTTTGATAAGAAAGAGTAGAGCTGAAAAGTGACTGACGCGAAGAAAAAAGTAATAGTAATCGTAATGGCAATCATGGTGGTTGTCGGAATTATTGTATCTTTCTTTCTTGGTCAGTTTGATATTACGGTCAAGGAACTTGGCGGAATCATTGCTAGCCAGTTTGCAGACATCAAGCCATTTTGGACTAGTCAGCAGGAGCACATCTTCTTTACGGTTAGACTGCCAAGAATTCTGGTTGCTTGCCTCGTAGGAACAGCCCTGTCAACTGCAGGTTGCGTTTACCAGGGCGTATTCGAGAACCCTATGGCTGCTCCAGACTTCCTCGGTGCATCTAGCGGTGCAGCTCTTGGAGCTGCTTTTGCCATTATCATGGGAATGGGCGACTGGATGATTACTGTTATGGCTTTCATCTTCAGCCTTGCAACAATATGGCTGGTATACATCATTGGTAATAGAACAAGAGGCAATAAGACAGTCGGACTGGTATTGGCAGGACTGATGGTCAGTGCGCTAGCACAGGCTGGAACGAGCTTTATCAAACTAGTTGCTGACCAGACTAACGAGCTGCCTGAGATCACTTATTGGTTGATGGGAAGCCTGACAGGAATCACTATGAATGATGTCCTCTTCTCAGGCATAGTTATTCTCATTGGAATTATCCCTCTGGTAATGCTCAGATGGAAGATTAACGTTCTCACAGTTGGAGAACAGGAAGCGATAACAATGGGAGTGCATGTATCTAGAGTAAGACTTATCTCTCTGGTATGTGCGACTCTTGTAACTGCTGCCGCTGTATCTGTTAGCGGAATGATTGGCTGGGTAGGTCTGGTTGTACCGCATTTCTGCAGAAAGATTGTAGGTAACAATTACAAGTACCTGCTCCCAGCATCTATCTTTACAGGAGCTTTCTTCCTGCTGATGGTAGACAACATCTCAAGAAATCTCTTCGCGGTTGAGATTCCAATTGGAATTCTGACAGCGATAATTGGAGCACCTTTCTTCATCTATCTAATAACGAAGGGAGGCGAGTCCGTATGATAAGTGTTAAAGATCTGAAGTTCGCATACGGCAGCCACGAGGTTCTGAAAGGAATCACTTTCGATGCCCATCCAGGCGAGCTGCTGTGCATACTCGGACACAATGGTGCCGGCAAGAGCACTCTCTTCAAGTGCATGCTCGGTCTGCTCAAGGGTTATAAGGGCAACATCGAGATTGACGGCGTTGATATGTCGACTATGAAGCCTCGCGAGAAGGCAATGCACGTTGCCTACATTCCACAGGCTACCAAGCCGGCTTTCGCATACAATGTAATAGATATGGTTCTGATGGGAACAACTTCGCTGATGAATGGCGTTGGAAGTCCTGGCGCTGACGAGCATCGTATGGCAACAGAGGCTCTTGCCAAAATGGGCATTGAGCACCTCGCAGGTCGCGACTATACGAAGATATCTGGTGGTGAGCAGCAGATGGTGCTGATTGCAAGAGCGCTGGCTCAGGGTGCAAGAATTCTTGTTATGGACGAGCCAACATCAAGCCTTGACTACGGCAACCAGATGAGAGTTCAGAAGCAACTAAGACAGCTGGCTTCCGAGGGCTATACAATCATTCAGAGTTCACACAATCCAGAGCAGACTTATGTATTCGCCGATAGAATTATCTGCATCAAGGATGGTGTAGTTCACAGAGAGGGCAAGCCGGACGAGGTAATGGACGAGCAATTGATACGCGATATGTACAATATCGACGTTGAGATGATAGAGAGCGAAGATCACAAGGTTAGATTCTTCGAGTTAAAGGATATGTAAATGAAGAAAATATACTCACTGTTATTAATATTGGTGATGGTAGTCACTTCTATGAGCCTGACTGGCTGTGGCAGTAGCGATGTCACATATCCGGAAGGTGTAGAGACATATACATATACTGACGATTACGGCAGAGAGGTAGAGCTACGCAAGGATATCACCAAGATCGTTGCATCGGGACCTAACGCACAGATGATACTTGTAACTTTGGCACCTGAGATGATGGTAGGACTCGCAGAGGCTCCAACTATGGCCAAAGCAAAGTATTTCCCAGACTACTACATTGATCTGCCAACACTCGGACAGTTCTACGGCAAGAAGATGAGCCTTAACCTCGAGAACCTTATGCAGACTGATACTGAGATTATCATCGATGTCGGTGAGATTCAGGAAGAAGGTAATGAGGATATGGATACCATCCAGAAGCAGACCGGCATAGCAACTATATATGTTGAGGCTAGCCTTGAGACATATCCTGACGCATATAGAAAGCTCGGAAAAATCCTTGGCAAGGAGAAAGAAGCCGAGGAGCTCGCAAAGTACTGTGAGGAGACTATTGCAAGAGCGGAGAAGATCAAGGGAAAGCTTTCCGACAAGGATGTTAAGTCAATCCTCTTTGGAGTTAGCTCGACTGGACTTAATTTTAATATTGAGGGCAGTATTCAGGCTTCAGTAATTCCATTCATCGGTGCTAAGAACGCTGTTCAGGTTGATGATGAAGAGGTTAACGGAAGAGACGGTGGCAATCCTCTCGATTTCGAGCAGGTATATAATGTCGATCCTGATGTGATTATTGTTGCACAGGGCGGACCTTTCGACACTATGAGTGACAGGGATTCACAGTGGTGCGAACTCCGTGCCGTTAAGGAAGGAAAGTACTATGAGATTCCGTGTGATCCATATAGCTGGATGTCAGCCCCTCCATGCGTAAACCAGGTACTGGGTGCACGCTGGCTAATGAGCGTTGTATATCCAGATCTCTATGATGGAGATATTTATAAGGATGCCAAGGAATACTACAAGCTCTTCTGGCACTATGATTTATCAGATAATGAAGTAGACAAATTCCTGAAGAATTCCGCAGGAAGATAGAATAGAAAAGGAACGAATGCGAATTAAGAGCACTTTGAAGAAAATATTAATATTGATGCTGAGCCTCGTTCTGACCTTCAGCATTGGCATACAGAGTGTTAACGCCAATGCGGTGGACAAGCTGACTATCAAGATAGGATATTTTGGCTGGCCAACCTCTGACTATGTTGAGAAGAAGGTCTTCAAGGCTTCTGACCTGTACAATATGGGCACCATCAAGCGTGACTATACATACTGGGACGGAGGCAAGAGAGTAGCGATTGATTCATCAATCGGAGTACAGCTGACAGATATCATCGATGCAGCAGGCATAGACCAGAGTTCAATCGCACAGATGGACTTTTGGACAGCCGACTCGGGCAATGGAGCGTTTACCAGCTTCACATGGCAGCAGCTCCTGGGAACCAAGCGTTACTACTTCAAGAATCTCGCGGCATGTTTCGAATACGCCGATGAGAAAGACAAGAAGGATAAAGATAAGGAAGACAGCAAGGAGAAGGATAAGAAAGACGACTCCGACAGCAAGGACAAAGAAGAAAAACAGCCAGAACCAGCAGACCAAGATGATGATGAAAATATCGAGGTAGAGGTATCCGGACTGGACCTAGAAATGGCTCCAACTGGTGGTTCGAGTACAGACGGTAGAAAGGTTGTTATCAACAAGGACAAAGCCTGGAAGAATGCCAAAAGGGTACCGGCTATGATGGCGCTCGAAGAGAATTGGACATGGTACGAGATAGGTACGTCGAACGCAAGCGGTACGGACAATCTCGGAACTTCCAACCGATTCAGACTTAATTTTGGACAGGCAGCGCCAGACGAGAAGAGAACTTTCAACTCGGCCAAGCAGGTTCATACAATATACATCATGTTCTCGGGAACACCAAAGCTCACATCGGGCGAGACCAATATTAATGCCAAAGTAGGCAGCAGTCATCAGCTCAAGGTGTCGGCTGCGGCGGCAGACAAGGAGCTCGAGAAGAAGATTGAAAAGGGCATCACCTGGTCATCAAGTGATGATAGCATCGTTAGTGTAGATAGTAATGGTAATCTTCAGTTCAATAAGGACGGAACTGCCAAGGTCTATGCGAAGTCTAACGGCGCGGTTAAGGAATTCACAGTTAACGTCGGCGATCAGCAAGGCGGCGGTGGCGGTGAAGGCAGCGGAGAAGGTACCGGAACTGGTGGTAAGGATAAGGACAAGGCCACTGAGACTAAGAAGCAGGTAGTCAAGATTGATCCTAAATCCAATTCTTTCGTACTATCAGATGCTGCAAGCCAGAGACTCAAATTGGCGCTGAATAGACAGGCCGATGCAGATGAGGCATCGATGAATACTCATCAGGAAGAAATGGATAGTGATGCTGAACAGCTCAAGGTTAAGAGAGATATTAATAGCATGGCGTTAGCGCTCTTTGGAATAAATGGAGCACTCGCAGCGGCCGGAGCGGCATTCGGTGCATACAGATATAAGAGACAAAGGTGGGGGAAGTAAATGGAAACAACAATGAACGTATTTAGTAAGGCAATGAGAGCTATCGCAAGCTCTATGGAAATTCCGGTAATTATTCTGCTGCTGGTACTTATCGCAGTAGCTGTATTTCTGATTGGATGGCTTATTTCCGAGCTGTTTACAGAGCATAAGTATCTTAAGGCAAATATGCCTAAGGTTGTGGATGATATTAACGAAGCTAAGGATAATGCCGGTCTTGTTGAAATCATTAGAAACAGCGATTTACTCGTAAGACAGAAGGCGGCTCTTGAGGAGCTGACTTCGCATCCTGACATTACACCACTTATGAGAGAGTCACTCGCAGTAAGACTGATTCAACAGGAACAGTCTTTCTATGACAGACGAGTAAAGATCTCAGATTTGATCTCTAAGATCGGACCAATGCTGGGACTTCTCGGAACACTGATTCCTCTCGGACCTGGAATCATTGCATTGGGACAGGGAGACACAATCACTTTGTCATCATCACTTCTGACAGCGTTCGATACAACAATTATGGGACTTATCGCTGCAGCAGTAGCACTGGTTGTTTCAACAGTTCGTACAAGATGGTATGACGATTATATGTCAGTGCTTGAAACATTGATGGAATGCGTTCTGGAGGCAGAGAAGAAGCATGCTTAGAAGAAGTGGTAGCGGAAGGCTAGGTGCCCAGAGAGCTCAATATGCCAGAGAAGAAATCAATCCGATGGCACACGTTGCCAATCTGGTTGATGCGATGCTCGTTCTGGCGGTTGGAATTATGTTGGCATTGATAGTCAGCTGGAATCTTAATATTGCCGAAAACGGACAGGTTAACGACAATGCCAGCAAGGAAGATGCCGTAAGTGATTTCACTGAGGAGGATATCGATAATGCTCAGACTCCAAGTGAAAATCTCGAGAAACAGGGTTCTGTATACTACGATCCTGACACTGACAAGTATTATGTCATCGCTCAGGACGGTACACAGATGATGTTCGGTGACTAAGTTATATAAAGACAGGATTTTGCAGGCAACTGCGAATGAACTAAGTCTTATATAAAATAAAACTATTTATTAATTAAGGAGGAATATCATGACAAAGGTTATGAAGAAACTCGCATGCGTGCTGATGGCAATCATGATGGTTGCTGTTATGATGCCTGCAATGGCATTCGCAGATGACGGCGCATACACTGGATTCACTGCATACGTTAATGGATCTGCTGCAAATACAGTATCCGTTGAATGGATGAAGAAGAATGCAGAAGAACCACAGATCTTCCCATTTGCAAGCTCACAGGGCAAGGAGTGGGGATATATGATCGTTGAAGGACCAGCATTTGATGCCGTTCTGGTTAAGGCTCTCGGCATTAGCAAACTCGGAGAACTGGATGATAACGTTCAGCTGAGATGGGCCAATGCAGCTCTTGAAGAGCAGGGCAAATTTGACTTATCAATTGCACAGCTGAAAGCTGGTACAACTTGCTTCAAGCTGGTGGATGAGAATGGCAACGAGGTAACATCCGCATTTGATGCTGCTGGTAAGGCTCCTATGACTGTTAAGGCTGCAAAGCTTGAGGGTGCAAAGGACCTGACTCCTGTAGTTGCATTCAGAGAGAGTAAAACATATGCAACATATGCAGAGGCTAAGAAAGCGCTTGATGACAATAGCTGGACACAGGATGCTGTTAATAAGGTAAGAGCATTTGTAGGTGGAGATTTAAATGCTGCTCCTCTTAAAAAGGATGGAGAAGTTAAGATGGGATCTGCTAACTTTAATGGTAAGTGGGCAATGACAGATCTTCCTGTTCTTCTGGTTAAGGGTTCTGTAGCTCCTGCTAAGGTAACTAGTCTCAAGGCTAAGAATTCAGCTAAGAAGACTGTTAAGGTAACTTGGAAGAAGACCGCTTCAGCTGTTGGATATGAAGTATCTTATAAGAAGGCTGGTGCTAAGAAGTGGACTGTAAAGACTACTACTAAGACTTCACTGACTGTAAAAAAGCTGACTAAGGGTAAGAAGTATTCATTTAAGGTTAGAGCATATAATAAAAATGCAGAAGGTGCTAAGACATTCGGCAAATCTACTAAGACTGTAAGCGTAACGATTAAGAAGTAATTATTTTTTAGGATGGAGGCCCATCATGAAGAAAACAATTGTAAGCATTTTAGCACTTGCAATGGTATTAGGTACGGCTCCTACCGGAATGGTATGGGCTAAAGATGATGGCTCTGTTATAGCTAATGAGGCAGAGGTTTCGGTTAAAGCCGAGGCCTCTGCTGAGGCATATTCAGAGCAGGATGTTACCAGCGAAAACGGTGACACAGAACAAATTGAAATTATTAAAAGCGAAGGAAATACTATTGTTCAGCCACTCCTGGCTGCAGGCATTGTAGTGGATTCAGAAATCAGGAACGGTACTGTTACACTTAGTGGAAACAGCGGAACTGCAAAACCGGCAGATGGATATGATCTGGCAGCTATAAAGGTTGGATCCGGAAGTGCTGAGCAATATGTTGAATATACAGGAAGTGCAAGTAGTGGATATAGCTTCAATCTGCCTTCAGATGCTAGTGGCACACTGACAGCATATTTCTTTGATCTTAATAAGTGGGATGGAGCAGTTGATGTTAGCTGGTATGACCCGGACCGGACTGAATATAATATTTCTACACCTGCACAGCTAGCCGGCCTTGCGGCAATTGTTAATGGTGCAGTAGATACCAATGTCACCAAAGAAATCATGATTAAGGACAATGGCGGCAGAAGCGGAAAGGGCGGATCATACAAGCATAAATATATTTCTTGCAAGGCTGCTACTGCAGATCTTCTAACCCCGAATCAGGGCGGTCAGGTAAGAGACACAGTATATAGACTGCCTGAGGTTGAGCACAAGAAAATTGCTTCTGACGACGTGCTCAACGACTTTAAGTATAGAACAGTCAGGCTTACTGCAGATATGGATATGGGAGATAAGAACTGGACTCCGATTGGAGGAAAGTATGCGCTCAATCCAACATCCAAGGATGGAAAGAAAGCACACGTAATCGACACAAGATTCCAGGGTATCTTCGATGGTCAGGGACATACAGTAACTATCAAGTGCGACAGAATTGCAACTAAGGGATTCGCTTATGCGATGGAAATTGCACTTATCGGATATCTCGGTGGTGGGGTTGACCACAAGAATGGATATCCTAAGGATACATACATAGACTATGCCAAGGAATGGGTACCTACAGCGAGAAACGTTGTCGTTAAAGGAAGTGTTCGTGGAATGAGAATGTCTGCGGGTGTAGTAGGACGTATTGGCGAGACTAATTACGGAGTAGTAGTTGAGAATTGTGCAAACTATGCAAGTGTATACTCAACAGATATGAGAGGCTGCGCCGGTATCGTAGCTGCAGCATGGGGTAAATCAATCATTCGTAACTGTTACAACGTGGGAACTATCCACTCTTGTTATTGGGAGTTTGGCGGAATTTGCGGAAGTAACGGATATGAAGGTAGCGAAGGCCGTAATCCGGCAGGAGCAAGTATTTATAACTGCTACAATATAGGTGAAGTTGCGATTAAAGATAGTTCAACCGGCAAGTATAAGTATGACGGCCAGGAAATTGGTGTAGATGGTCAGTCATTCGCAAGTTATGAGGTTGAGAACTGTTATTATCTTGCACCAAGCAAGTCTGTAAAGGGACAGACAGGATATAATACCGGAAGCAATGTTAACAGAAGAGCGAAGGTTAAGGAAGTAAGTGCTATAGATTTAAAGTCAGCTGATGCATTGACCAAGCTTAACAGAAATGGTGCAGTATTTGCAGAAGATAGTGCTAGCGTTAACAAGGGATATCCGGTGCTCTTCTTCCAGACAAGTGAGTACAAGAGTAATCCGTCCAAGTTCGGTACTGCTAGTGTAAGCCTTGATTCATCTCAGCACGGTAAGGTTACAACAACAGATAAGCTGAGTGGATTGGCATTCGGAAGCACTGTTGATCTTACTGCAACTCCGGATAGAGGATATAAGCTCAGCCATTACGAGCTCACAGTCGATGGAAAGACTGCTGAAGCTAAAACAGGATCATTCGTTACAGTGTGTGGCAAGGATGTTAAGGTAAAAGGCGTTTTTGTAGAAAACACAGGCGTTAAGGTAGCGTTCCCGGAGAAGAAGGATGGAGAGGATTACTACATCACTGTTACCAAGACTTACGATATTACAACGGGTTCCAAGAAATCCGTGACAGTAAGCAATGGAGACACTTTATCTGAAGGAGACATTATTAAGATTGTTCCTCATATGAAGAGCGGCAAGAATCGCCATCCGGATATCAAGGCTCTCGAGTACACAGGAGAATTTGACGATCCGGTATATACAGATAATTCACTGGAGTCAGAAGACAGACTGGATAAGACGTACAAGGTTACAGGCGAGACTAGCATCTGTGAGATAACATTCAAGCCTGGTACAAGAGGTAAGAGATGGACTTCGGTTGCCAACACTTCCTGGTACAAGAGCAGCAAGAAGACTTTCACTATCAAGAATGCCAAGCAACTTGCAGGTCTTGCCAAGCTGGTTGAAAACGGTAAATCTTTCAAGGGCAAGACTATCAAGCTGGGCGCAGATATCAGTCTAAAGAATACCAAGGCAAATAGCGGTGAAACGTTCAGTTCAGAGAGAAACTGGACAGGAATCGGAACAGACAGATATCCGTTCGAAGGAACTTTCGACGGACAGGGTCATACAGTAAGCAATATTAACAGAAACTTCGAAATCGGATATTGCGAGGGAGACAATGCCGGACTCTTTGGCGTAACTGAAGGTGCTGTTATTAAGAATGTTAATGTCACATGTGGATCCTATGTTAACGATGATAATGCCAAAATGGAGTGCTCGTTTAAGAACGGTGCGAATGGAGGTGGCATTGTTGGTGATGCAACAGATACAACTATCGAGAACTGCACTGCGGATGTTGTTATGGAACTTGCATTTAATGCAGGTGGTATTGCAGGTATTGCTGAGGGTTCAACAAGTATCTATAATTGCACCAGCACAAGTATAATTGAAGGCGATGGATCCGGAGTTGGTGGCATTGTAGGTACAGTTAAGGGATCAGGTGTTAAGATTCAGAAGTGCCGTAATGAGGGCAAGCTTGCTTCGGACAGCAACAAGGTTGGAGGCATCCTTGGCGATGGCGGTTCGTATAGGGTTACTGTTTCCGATTGTAAGAACAATGGTAATATTACGACTGAAATGAGAGGTTCTTCATACAAGTATTCTGTTGGCGGAATCATTGGATTTTGTGAAGGTAATACAACATGTTCCGGTTGTGTTAACAATGGTACAGTCACTGCCAATGGTACAACATGCTCAGTTGCCGGAATTGCTGGTAATATGAGTAAAGGTACAATTGAGAATTGCTACAATGCAGGTGAGATTGTATCAAACACAATCAATGACGGAGCTGAGGTTGCCGGAATTGCCAACCTCGGTAGCACTAAGTCATATAACGTAACTGTTGAGAATTGCTACAATATCGGAAAGATGAGCAAGGGATCTGCAAACAAGGCGGTCACATTCGGAGGTGTAGTTGCTGGCGGATCAATTGACTGCAATGAGATTCTGAACTCGTTCTGCTCGGCAAGTTCCGTAGCTGCTGTTGGCGGTTCTGCAGGTATTGCAGGTGAAGTTGTTGAAGATGAGATGCTGAAGACTTATGCGGCAACTCTTGGAAGTGCTTATCTGGATGATACAGATAATGCCAACCTGGGATTCCCTGTTCTGTCATGGGAATCAGTTGGAGTAATAACTAAGCTGACAGTCGCTAAGAGTGGCAAGACTGCTGCCAAGCTTACATGGAAGCTTAGTGGCCCGGCTAAGGGATATCAGGTATATCGTGCAACTTCGTTCAACGGAAAATACAAACTGGTTAAGACTCTTAGCAAGAAGACTTTCACTAACAAGAAGCTCAAGAAGGGTAAGACATATTACTACAAGGTAAGAGCATACAAGAAGGTTAACGGCAAGAAGGCTTATGGTGCATTTTCTGCTGTTAAGTCAATAAAAATCAAGAAATAGTTATATGTGCGAGGCGTCAGCCTCGCACACTCTATAGGAGTTAAGATGAAAAGCTTATTCAAAGTTATTAGAGATGTTGAGCTGTATTCACACAGCGTAATGGCAACAATTCTTGAGGACGGACCTGAAACTAAGACACTGTTCTCAGGCCCTGAAATTACCGTATGCGGTGGCAATCTCAAGTTCATGAAAGAACACCAGGCAGAAATCGCAGACGTGCGCAAAACGGGAATATATAGTTTTGGCGACAAAGAACTGTACTGCGAGGTTGTGGAGAATGTGCCGGATCTTATCGTGTGTGGTGCGGGACATGTTGGTCTGGCGTGCATCAAGGCTGGTAAGCTGATTGAGATGAATGTGACTTGCTACGAGGATAGAGATGAGTTCGCGGACATGGCCGAGGCTGCCGGTGCGGACAAAGTGATTCGTGGTGAGGTTGCAAAGAATCTCGAGGGCCTCGAGGCAGGTGAGAATACTTTTGTCGTTACAATGATGAGAGCGCACGCACTTGATGAGGCCAATCTTGAGAAACTGTTACCTCTGAATGCGGCATACCTTGGAATGCTCGGATCTCCGAAGAAGGTCAATGCGATTAAGGGCAGACTGGACGAGAAGGGATTTGACATCAGTCTGTTCGACAAGCTGCATACACCGATTGGACTGGACATTGCAGCGCAGACTCCTGAAGAGATTGGAATTGCTATCATTGGCGAGATTATTAAGTGCAAGAATGAGGGCAAGGAGCATAGCAAAGCGTTTACAGATGAACAGTTCAGTGCGATAATAGAAGACAAAGAACCGGCAGTTCTGTGTACTCTTGTAAGAAAGTACGAGGCATCGCCAAGAGAGCCGGGAACTAAGATGGTTGTTAAAGCCGGCGGAGAGAAGATTGGCACAATCGGTGGCGGACTTGCAGAGGCTGAGGCTATTAAATTCGCACAGGAATTTCTTGCGGATGATTCATTCAGGACAGCGATCAGAAAGGTTGGAGAAGGCAAGATTACTGCTGTGAACAGCGGCATGCTGTGCGGCGGAATTGTCGATATTCTTTTCGAAAGAGTTTAGAAGGAGTTAAACGTGCAACAGTATAAGGTAACAGGAATGTCCTGCGCTGCTTGTCAGGCGCGTGTTGAGAAGGCTGTATCACAGGTTCCGGGAGTGGATGTCTGTGCAGTAAGCCTGCTCACCAACAGTATGGGCGTTGAAGGCACTGCCTCCAGCGCAGATGTCATTCGTGCCGTTGAAGACGCAGGATATGGTGCAACAATTAAAGAAGAATCAGATGATGAGGACGCGTTAGCTGACCGGGAAACACCGGTCCTGCGAAGGAGACTGATTGCCAGTCTCGCATTTCTCATAGTATTAATGCTGGTACACAACGGCTGGGCTCAGATGGGCCTGGCTTTTGTCGTTATGGTAATTAACCGCAAATTCTTCATTTCGGGTTTCAAGAGTGTCATGCACGGCGCTGCCAATATGGACACTTTGGTCGCACTTGGATCGGGAACTTCGTTCCTGTGGAGTATATACGCACTGATAAGCGGTGCAGGAGATTTGTACTTCCATTCGGCGGCAATGATACTTGCGCTGATTACTGTGGGCAAAATGCTCGAAGCGCGCAGCAAGGGTCGCACGACTGATGCACTCAAGTCACTGATGCGGATCGCACCCAAGACGGCAACTGTTATTCGCGATGGTGAGGAATGCAGCATTGAGATAAGTGAAGTAGCCGCTGGCGATGTTTTCGTCGTAAGGCCGGGAGAGAGCATTCCTGTCGACGGTGTTGTAATTGAAGGTGAGACAGCAGTTGATGAATCTGCACTTACAGGAGAGAGCATCCCTGCTGATAAGTCGGTCGGAGCAACAGTATCCGCAGCGACCATCAATCAGTCCGGCTTTATTAAATGCGAGGCAACAAGAGTTGGGGAGGATACCACATTCTCACAGATTGTTCGTATGGTCAACGATGCGGCGGCGACCAAAGCACCGATTGCTAAGATTGCAGACAAGGTTTCGGGAGTCTTTGTCCCGACTGTTATTGGAATTGCGATTGTGACTCTAGTGATATGGCTGCTTAAAGGTGCGGCTTTCGACTGGGCGCTCGCAAGGGCTATTTCGGTACTTGTAATAAGCTGTCCGTGTGCGCTGGGACTTGCAACACCGGTAGCGATAATGGTCGGAAATGGCGTCGGAGCCAGACACGGAATTTTGTTCAAGACGGCTGTATCCCTTGAGCAGACGGGCAAAGCAGACATCGTTGTACTCGATAAGACAGGAACTGTGACCAAGGGTGAGCCGGAGATCACAGATATGATATCTGCAGCCGGAGTGACTGAAGAAGAACTTCTGAGAATCGCATATGCACTGGAATCCAGGAGCGAGCATCCGCTGGCCAGAGCCATTGTAAAGCGAGCTGAGACAGAACGAATCAGTCTGAAGGAAGTCGGAAATTTCAAGGCACTTGCCGGAAACGGTCTGGTCGCTGAGCTTGATGGCGGTGAATTGATTGGTGGATCACTTGCTTTCATAGGAGGGAAGGTCGTACTTGAAGATGCAATGATGAAGACTGTTGAGGCAATGGCTGACGAAGGCAAAACACCTTTGCTCTTTGCGCTGAAGGAGCGTTTCATGGGAATCATTGCAGTCGCCGATGCACTGAAGGAAGACAGTAAGGATGCAATATCGGATATTAGAGAGATGGGCATCAATGTTGTTATGCTGACAGGTGATAATATGCGTACAGCAAACGCAATTGCCAGTGAGGCAGGAATCGCTCATGTCATAGCAGAAGTTAAACCACAGGGCAAGGAATCGGTTGTTAGGCAGCTCAAGGAGCAGGGAAAGGTGATCATGGTCGGAGACGGCATCAATGATGCGCCGGCTCTCACAACCGCTGACATGGGAATTGCTATCGGAGCTGGTACAGATGTTGCCATTGATGCGGCTGACGTGGTAGTTATGAACAGCGGACTTAGAGATGTCGCAGCCGCAATAAGATTATCCAGAGCGACCCTGAGAAATATACAACAGAATCTGTTCTGGGCATTCTTCTACAATGTGCTCTGCATTCCTCTAGCAGCAGGCTGCTATATCGGATTGCTCGGATGGGAGCTGAATCCAATGATAGGTGCAGCAGCCATGAGTCTGTCGAGTTTCTGCGTAGTATCAAACGCACTGAGACTCAATCTGTTCGATATATACAGAAAGAAAAATAATAGTAAAGAAACTAAAGAAATAAATCTAAGTGCAATTGAAGTAAAGGAGACTAGTATGACCAAAACCATGATGATCGAAGGCATGATGTGCCCACACTGCGAGGCAAGAGTAAAGAAAGCCCTCGAGGCAATTGACGGAGTTGAATCAGCAGTTCCAAGTCACACAGCAGGAACTGCAGTTGTAACTCTTTCTAAAGATGTGGCGGATGAAGTTCTGAAGAATGCTGTTGAAACTCAGGACTATCCTGTCAAGGAAATAATATAAGATTTATAATAGGTATAGCTTAACAGATTCGCCCTTGGCGAACCCGTTGCTATTTTTTGGAACTACGAACCAAGCATCAGCGCCTGCAAGAACACTGATGGTTGCTGACTTAGCTGGCAGTGGAATAGCTGTGAGCTTATCGCCATCGTATACCAGCTTGGCACCTATGAATGCTGTACGTCCCTTGTAAGGGGAAACGTCTGCAGTCAGTGTGGCTTCAACTTGATAACTATCTTCAGTAACGCCAGTCATACAACGAAGTGTATGCTTGACGAAAATTGCAGTGTTAAAGAATGAGGAAACTGGGTGTCCAGGTAGACCAATGAGTGGTTTGTCATTAGCTATACCAACAATAGTAGGTTTACCAGGTTTGGCCTGTATTCCTTGGATAAGAATGTCACCAAAGCGCTGGATTATTTGATCAGTATTATCCTTGAGACCAACGGAGCTACCGCCGGACAGGAGGACCATATCACATTCGCTGAGAGCCTTCTCAACGGTAGAACACAGTGTCTCGAATTCATCTTTGATAATTCCATAAAACTTTGGAATACCACCAACTTCTCTTACTAGGACATCAATAGTTGCGGAGTTGACATCTCTGATCTGACCTTCTTCAGGCTGTTGATTACGAGCGATTAACTCGTCACCTGTGGAGAGAATTCCAACGATTGGTTTGGCAACCACCGGAATATCGCAGCAACCCATCGCTGCAAGAGCACCTATGTCTGAAGACTTAATTCTACGACCTTGAGGAAGAACGATTTTGCCAGGATAAACATCATCGCCTCTGGAGACATAATGGGTTCCCGGAGCAACCTCCTTCATCAGTGAAATAGTTCCGTCATCATTCTTCGCAGAATATTCAACCATTACAACAGCGTCTGCACCATCTGGGATATTGCCGCCTGTAGGAATGTATACACAGTGACCTGGCTGGATTGCAGCACTTGCGGCGCGTCCAATCTCTATTTCTTCCTGAAGAATAAATGAGATAGGTGAGTCTTCAGAGCAACCAACTGTATCTGCTGCGATGACAGCATATCCGTCCATTGCAGATCTGTTAAAGCTAGGAACATATTCTTTAGCGCAGATATTTTCTGCCAGAATTCTGCCAACAGATTCCAGCAGAGGAACTGACTCTGTTTTAGTATTCTTGGTAAATGTTTCTGAGATAAGTTGGATTGCTTCGTCTGGTGTAATGTAGTTCAGCATATTTGTGCTCCTTGATAATAATTATCTATGGCCGTTGTTGAATAAAAATCTCGAAAATAATAGTCTTCATTAGTACGATAATAATACAACAATGGTAAAATAAAACCAATGACGAGATTACGGAGTTGTGTGAGCTGACCGTGAAGTATCCTGTGGACCTTAGGTTTATTGAGCTGATGCCAATGTACGATAGCGGTGATTTTGACAAGAATGCATATCTCCCTGCGAGCGCAGTTTTAGACAAAATGCCTATGCTTGAGAAGCTCAGCGACGAGGGAGTCGCGCATCTGTATCGTATGCCGTGCGCTCTAGGCAGGATAGGACTTATTAGCCCAGTTAGCAATCATTTTTGCGATAGATGCAATAGACTGAGACTGACCGCAGATGGAATGCTAAGACCTTTGCGTTCGGCAGAGTATATGTTAATCAGGAAACACTAGAGCTGATTAAATCTGGAGGAATGAAGAAGGGTGATGTTATTACTGTTGCGCAGGTAGCAGGAATAATGGGTGCCAAGAGAACTCCAGATCTTATTCCTATGTGCCATCCACTTACTATTAATGGAGTAAATATGAAATTGGTAATCAATGATGAACTCTGCTCAATTGATATTACGGCCGAGGTAAAATGCGATGGCAGAACGGGCGTAGAAATGGAAGCTTTGACAGCGGTATCGGTTGCTGCTCTCACAGTTTACGATATGTGCAAAGCAGTTCAAAAGGATATGGTAATAGGAGATATCAAGTTACTCAAGAAGACTGGAGGTGTTCACGGTGTATACATCAGCAGTGATTACGATAAGTGATAAGTGTTCAATTGGTGAGCGTGTAGACACTAGTGGGCCTGCTCTCTGTGAGATTCTTAAGCAGGCAGGATATTCAATTGACTATACAGCGGTTGTTCCAGATGATGCTGAGCAGATTAAGGCAGAACTCATTAAATGCTCAGACGAGCTAGGAATCGATCTTGTTCTAACAACCGGTGGAACAGGCTTCTCTCCAAGAGATATAACACCAGAGGCAACCCTCGAAATTATTGAAAGGGCTACCCCGGGAATTCCGGAAGCTATGAGAATGGCAAGCCTTGCAATTACTCCTAAGGGATGCCTGTCCAGATCAGTTGCAGGAATACGCAAGGGAACCCTAATTGTCAATTTGCCTGGTAGCAAGAAGGCAGCTACAGAGAATATCGAGTCGGTAATAGATGCACTTGATCATGGTATTGAGATGTTAAAGTCTGCAGGATCTGCAAACTGTGGAGGTTAGTCTATGCTGGAAAGATTAGCGAAGGATGCTAAGGTATCTAGCGATGAATGGATTAAGATAGCAAAGCAATCAGAAGACGCCCAGGAAAATGGGATGTATTTGTTTCACAATGGCGTTGTAAGAGCGACAGCTAAGGCTAAGGTGAGAGAAAACAAAGATGTTCCTAATGTTGAAGGTCTGAATCTTGGTGTTAATTGGGCCGAGGCTGAGCGCGCAGTGGAAGAAACTAAGAACATGGATGGGATATCATATGTTCGGGTTATGCTCAATGAGGGCGAACTGGTTGTTGGCGACGATATTATGTGGGTTCTCATTGGTGGAGATATCAGACCAAGAGTAATAGCCGCATTAGAATATTTGGTTGATAGACTCAAAAATGATTGCCTGCTAGAGCAGGAATTTTAATCCATAGACTCCTCAGATACTGCTATAGCAGGACCCGCGACAAATTAATAGAAAGACTGTAGTTCTCCCTAAGTACGACTCGAAAAAGAAGAATCTTCCTATGCAAATGAAGATATCTTAGATATGCAGGGTATTACTGAAGCCCTGAGCAGATATTATTTTAAGAGCGGAAATAGTTTTGAGGGTATTTCCGTTGCACCTGAATATCAGGAACGTTTTGAAAGACTTGCACAGGCTGCTATGGAATACTATAGTAAATGCGAACATGAACTGTAGAGATAAGCTGTAGTAAGATTTTAGTAATATTTTTTCCGGATAATAGAAATAATATGGAGAAAACCGTTCATTACTGAAATGTAGACACACTAAAATCAACTATTTGCACCACGTGATAAGATGCAATTTTTGAGTGGGAATAGTCGCACTAAAACCGCAATCCTTTGCAATCACTGGGATTACGGTTTTTTATTGCCCTGATTGACCCAAAATTGACCCAAAATGTGTTCATGTGCTCCAAACCACAGAGGTGAAAGTGGACTTCGAGTGTGATTTAAGGAATCTAAAAGAAATTTAAAGACATGCATATTATTGCGTATAATTTATGCATAAAGCATATGATTTATGCATAAAAAATGTTATAATATATGCAGAAAGGAGATGTCTATGAAAAAAACATTTAACTATTCTTTCTTAAAACATGATTATTTGCCTTCAAGCATCGTAAATTACGTTGGAATAATAGAGCGATACAGAGCAAATAGTAAACTGGATCAAAATAATTATCCAGTAGCATTTAAAGAATTGGAGAAAATATCAAAGATTAATTCCGTTACCAGCTCTAATGCTATTGAGGGAATATATTCCACAAAAGAACGAATATCTTTAATTGTAAAGAGAATTTCTACACCATTAAGTCATTCAGAGCAAGAAATCGCTGGATATAGAGATGCCCTTGATATTGTTCATGAGCATTATGGTGAAGTGCCTATTACCGAAGATGCAATTAAAGAATTACATTCAATATTAATGGCTCCTTCATTGACTGCTGGAGCGGGAGAATATAAAACGGATGACAATATCGTCGCAGAGGAACACGCTGACGGTACTAGAACTGTTGTGTTTAATCCGCCATCTGCAGAAGACACTCCAGAGTTAATGAAGCAGTTGTTATTTGCTTTTAGGGAGGCCAATCAGGATTCAAGCATCAATAAGCTGTTATTAATACCATGCTTTGTTCTTGATTATCTTTGCATTCATCCATTTACGGATGGGAATGGAAGGATTTCTAGATTACTTACACTTTTACTGATGTATAAGAACGATTATTGCATTGGTAAATATATTTCTATAGAACAAAAAATACAGGATAGCGTTGATGAGTATTATGCGTCAATAAAGAAGTGTTCTGATGTGTGGTATCAAGAAAGACCAGACTATGTTCCTTTTATAGAGTATTTGCTAAAAGTAATTAGTGAGAGCTATATTGATTTAGAAAAAAGATTTAATTCAAAGGGATTGTCCAAACTAAGCAAAGCAGATCGAATTAGGCGTACAGTATTAGAAAGTATGATTTCTGTATCAAAGGCAGATATTTGTGAAAGAAACCCTGATATAAGTCCAACTACAATAGAAGCGGAGCTTACCAAAATGGTGAAAGAAGACATTATAAAAAAAATTGGGAAGGGTCGCTCAACAAGATATATTAAAGGGGGCGATTCAAAAGGAGTAGTTTAAATGACTAAACGAAAAACAGTAGCGCCTATAAGCCGCTTGTCGTTAAGGGCCGAGATGTCATGCATAAGCCAGCTGGCTTCATGAGACCGAGCTTTAGAGGCGGAGCTCATATGACAGAAAAGGATAGACTCCGAGATAGGAATTGGCGTAAATGGCTATAACAATTTAATATTTAGACTGGCGAGCAGTGAAATACTGCTTGCCTTTTTCTATTGCCGCATTTTCCCCAAAATAGGAAGTCAAGAATACGCCAAATCAATAAAAAAGAAATGTCATTTATTGTATAATTACCCTGTAATATCAATTATATATTTGCATTAGTCAACATAAGGTAGACACTTTTGGTAGGAAATTTTAATTTCTCTTCATCTTTGTGGAATACGATAGTTGTTGTATATTGATTTGATATTGTATAATGACTCCAATAATTAGAATTATGAAAAATAAATTTTATTCATTTGAACGGAATTGTTTTGCCGCTAGGCATACGTGATCCAGGTGAAATATCGATGTGAATTGTGATACTAAAATCTCTATCATTGAAGGGAGACTGAATATGGATATTCTTGAGAGCTTTTATACCGATTATGATGAGGACGCGAGACTTCTAGAAAGAGATGGAAGCGTGGAGTTTCTGACAACCATGAAGTATATCCGGGAAATTATTGGAAACGAAAAAAAGAAAATTTTGGATATTGGTGCCGGAACTGGAAGATACAGTATAGCACTTGAAAAAGAAGGGCATCTGGTTGATGCGATAGAATATACAAAGCATAATGCTGACATAATGCGTTCTAAGATGGACGATAGTGGTGCTGTTATTCTATATCAAGGAACAGCTTTGGATTTGTCAAAACTTGAAGATGAATGTTATGATATTACCCTTATGTTCGGACCGATGTATCATCTTTTTGATAAATCAGAAAAACTTCTCGCATTGGAGGAAGCTATTAGAGTTACTAAAAATGGTGGATATATTTTGGTTGCCTACTGCATGAATGAAGCTACAGTAATTCAGTCAGCCTTCTTGAAAGAGAAAATAAAAAAATGTTTTGAGAATCATATTATGACAGATACTTTTAAGTATATTGCAAAAGATGTGTTCTCTTTGATGCGTATTGAAGAAATTGACGAAATTAATTCTCATTTTGATAACATCTGCAGAGAAAAAATAGTCGCTACGGATGGAGCAGCAGTTTATATACGAGATTGCTTGGAACAGATGGATGAGGAAACTTTTGATTTATTTATGAAATATCATTTTTCTATATGCGAACGCATGGATTTAATCGGAGCAACAAACCATTCTTTGGATATTCTTAGAAAAAGCGGAAGTAATTCCGAGATTTAAGAAATAGAGAAAGCAAATGGAAACAAACCGACTTGTAAATAAAATGATTTTTCAGATAGCTTTTGGTCTGATAATAATCGAGTTAGCTGGATCAATCACATATATGATAGATGGGGTTATTACTAGTCGCTTCCTTGATGCAACTGCAATGGCTGCAAGTGGTGTAGCGGTACCCATTTATTCGATTTTGTCTATTGTTACCGGTGTTTTAGTTGCTGGATTTCAGAACATAGCAGGCAGGCAAATCGGAGAAGGAAACATAGAAAAAGCGAAGAATACATGGGAAGTTACTTTGCTTTTTGCTTTAGCTGTTTCTTGTATTATTACGATAGTCGGCATAGCCTTCAGTGGCGGTATAGCAACCATGCTGGGTGCACCAGCTTCTACTAATCAACTCCATATTGAGGCTTCTGAACTCATTAAGGGATACATGATAGGAACTGTTCCATATATTCTTATTGCCGTATTCGTTCCTGCACTTCAATTTAACGGGAAGAACAAACTGATAACACTATCGATTGTTGCTATGACAATCGTGGATGTCGCCGGAGACCTATTGAATGTTTTTGTTTTCAAAGGTGGCGTGTTCGGAATGGGAGTAGCGACATCGCTCAGTTATTATGCAAGTGCAGCCGTTCTGATGAAAGGTTTATTAAATGAGGATGCGTTGATGAGAATAAGCCTTAAACCACATATCTTAAAAGATGATAGAACATTGTTTGACATCATTTATCTGGGGCTCCCTAAAGCGACAAAACGTGCTTGTAATTCTTTAAGACCAATCATCATCAACAGGCTTATTGTTGCGCTTGGCGGGGAAATCGCTATGATCGCTATGTCCGTAGAAAGTACGTTTCGATATATTCCTGAAAGCTTTGGATTGGGCATTTCCGGCGCAGTAGTTATGCTGGTAGGAATTTTTCTTGGCGAAATGGACTATCAATCCTTGGACCAGATGCAGAAAACGTATCGGATAATAATAGGTGTTGGTATTGCTTTTTTTAGTTTAGTTTATTTCATTTTTTCGGGGGCTTTGGCTAAATTATATATTGCACCTGATTCGCCGAATTATCAATTGACAGTGAATATTCTACGGTGTCACGCAGTTAGTCTCCCGTTTCTTGCATATAATGAGTGCCGTATTTCCGGTTTTCAAGCAATGGGTAAGATGCTGACAACTCACATATTCACTATCATTCAGAGATTTCTAATTATCGTTCTTCTTTCATATATTCTAGGTGCTTTCTTAGGAATAGACGGTATATGGTATGCAATTCCATTATCAGAGATACTTGTAACTGCTATTATTATGATATGCTCAAAAGTCATAATTCCTATTGAGAAGAAGAACGATTTGGTTGTGCTTGGAGATATTACTGAATCTTTAACTGATGAGGATCAAATACCAGACTTCCTTGAACGTGTAGATGTTTTTATGAAGAGTCATCATATTGATAAACAACAGTCATATTATCTCTATCTTTTTTGTGAAGAAATAAGTAATCTTATAGTAAAGAAGGGCTTCGAAGATAAGAAAATACACCAATTGGATATCAGAATCATGTATACAGAGGATGGAATTACCATTCGTACCAGGGATGACTGTCTACTTATTTCGGATATTGAGAAATCCGATAAAAGTACTGGGGCTCCGGACGATCCTCTTCTGGGTCTTCATATGGTTTTTAAACTTGCTAAAAAAGTAGAATATATCGATGCTATGAATTTAAATCATATGATAATTCATTTGTGAATGTATATCGTTTTATATCACGTCAAATAGGTTGTAAATTAGTCAATACAAAGATGAAGAGAAATCAGGAATTTGTGGACTGATAGGATATAGAATTATAGTAATAGGAGAACGATTATTATGGCAAAACCCGCTAATAAAGTTCAAGTGTTTTTTGAAAAAAGGAACATATGTAAATGAGACACACAAACAAGAGCTGCTTCTTTGATGGAGCAGCCTTATATATTATGCATCATATTGGCTGAATTATGATGTGAGTTGTGAACGAGAGTCTAAATATTCTCTTACACGCCCGTAATAAGTTCTAAGAAATTTATTACAACCAGCAACCATGTAAACATAATATGGCTTACCTTCAGCTTGCTTCTGCTTTATGAACATATAAACAGGATCATCAGGAATACCTCGTTGCATTATGCCTGAAACTATTTGAAAGGTTATTTTTCGTAAGTTAGAAGAACCACGCTTACTTATTCGTCTATGTACACTATTAAATGTTCCGGACTGGTAAGGTGGAGCATCTACGCCGGCATATGCAACCAGAGAGTGCTTGTTCTTAAAACGATATATGTTACCAACTTCAGCAATTATCTGAGGACCCAATGTTCGACCGATGCCATTCATCGACATTACTGCAGGATATTCAGGCAACTGAGAGGCAACAGCATTCATTTGATCAATTAGCTCGCTCATAATTTTACATGTGGCAAGTAAGGGCTCAGAAGAAAGTTTGATCAAGGCTTTGGTACTTTCGTTGTACGGAAGCGATGGGACACAAGATTTTGCAAATTCATAAATGCTTGCAGCCTTTGCATCGCTCGGTCTATATTGATGTTTGGTACACCAGGAGTTGTAAAGCCTGGTAAACTCAGAGAGCGAATGTTTCCTAACGCAGTCACAATGCCAAAAGCGAATCGAAAAATCTATCCATTTTTCATCGCCATTTAACTTTTTAGTAGCAAACAAAGTATTGCAATTAGGGAATGTTTGGTCCAAGATAGAAATAAGGTTATTCTTTAGAGCCGTACGAGTATCCAGATATTGAGCATATTGTCTGCAATATGTTTTCAAGAGCAGACGAACATCGTCTTCAAAACTGTATGGTTCTAGATAGGACCAGTTAGCTAGTGCATAGTTAGCGATCTTAATAGAATCTGCCTTGTCTGTTTTTACTTTTCGAATAGAGTTGTTGCCAAAGTCGTGGATAAGCTTAGGATTAACAACCGAAACGAAATAACCTAAATTGAACAGATACCTGGCTATGGGTTGATAATATTTGCCGGTATGCTCAAGGACGATTCTTAACTCATCATTCAGTGATTTGAGAGATTCAGCCAAGTCTTTCAATTCGCTGGATGAATGAGAAACGTCAAAAGGACCAAGTACGATTTCGCCGAATGGCTTACAGCCAACAACCGTGCTTTTCCCCTTTGAAACATCAATGCCGATGGCAATCATAGGAATACCTCCAATCGTATAGAATTGATGAGTGACCATCATTTGCTCATTGCCGATTCAATTTGCTTGGTTACACGTACGTATTGGAGAACCAATAGAACAACCCGCTTAAAACGAACGCTACAACAAGAGTGATGGCTAACAGTTTTTGCCACGAACCCTAAGTTCTACAAAAGAAACGTTAGACTCATTTCACCCATATTGTAGCTTAAGCATGAGATGGAGAATAAGGTTATTGGCTATAATCTATATTCTCCCTATGAAAGATAGTAGCAAACACAAGAAGAACTGAACGCAATTAAAGAAGACGTAGAAACACTAAATAATAAACTTAATGAGCTGACGGATGAAGAACTTGCGCAGGTCACAGGCGGTCTCGAATATAAAATCGCATTTAGATCTATTGGCGTTTTTGTTTCGCAGCTTGGTATTAATAAAGATTTAGGACCAGAGCAAGTTTTACAGACTTATAATAAAGACAAAGGCAGCGACAAGAATGCCAAAGTTATTTACGAATAGGAGGCAACAGTATGGATGAAAAACTGTATAATGAAACGCCAGAAATAATGTCTGTATCAGATGAGGATTTGGTAAAAGTAAGCGGTGGTGATGACATCAACAAGGAAAAATGGATAGACGTTAACGTAAAAGACGGACAAAACAACTCTGCTCTTTGTCCATATTGTATCGGCGTTAAATTGTCTTATGATGGCAGAGCGAAGATGTTCGATTAGCGGGTATGGAAATTCCACTGCCCTCAATGTAATAAAATGTTTATTAAAAATGTTGATTGGCATAGATGGCGTGTAAAAGTTTAGTGATAATCTCATTTCTATCTGTCAATCAATATTTACAAGATGTCCACCGACATATATTTTTGAAGAAGAAAACTTATGAAAAGCAAAGAAGAATTAAATACAATAAAATTAGAAATAGAAGCACTTAACAATAATGTTAAGGAACTTAATGAAGAAGAATTAGAGAAATATTGCTGGTGGGATGATTTCGTTTGAACCTTTATATGAATTATTGCATAAAAATAATATAACTAAAAATCAGCTTCTAAAAGATGACGTTTTAACACCAGCTCATCTTACTAGATTAACTACTCATCATAATTTTTTAGAAGATTTTTGCAAAAAACACAATATAGATATTGAAGAATTATTAGAATATATTAAAAACAAAACAAATGAACAATAAGTTATGCACGTAGATTTAAGGACAGTGTATAGGATTCATGGAAGAGCGTTGAATATGGTGCAAGTAAGTTAGAAGTAGGAACCGAGGTTTTATGTGACTTCGGTTCTTTTATTGTTCTGCATTTATCGGCATTTAGTAGACACTTGTGGTGTGATTTTTAATTTCATGGCCTGAGCGTGTTGCTAATAATAGATTGCTATCATATAGAATTATGTATACAATTATCTTGAAAATTGCAAAATCGGGCAAATAGTCTTGCAAATATCCGGAAAATATTTTTTTGACATGGTAGCCTTTTTCAAACTTTGTTCGTATGAATAGAAGAGAGAATAAACCCTCCAGAAAAATATCCAGAATTATACAGTGGACTTTTATCGAATAATTGGGTCAAGGCAGAGTGTTATCTCATTCCACGGATTGCAAAGGGTGATAATGATATCATCCTCATTGTTAAAGAAGTACAAGATAACCAATGATATTCAAACGACCCAATATAAAAAGTAGTACAGGAAGAGAGGATCAATTATGCAAAAGGAACAATTACAACAGTTAACACAGGAAGCCAATGCACTAGGCGATAAACTACAGGCTCTAAATGATGAAGAGCTGTCAATGGTTATTGGTGGAGTTGGAGAAGGTTTGCAGTTGGTTATTACTCGCGTGAAGGAAGCCGCAATCAAGGAAAAACAGAGCAAATTTGGTGCATCAGCAGGAGAGGCGCCAGCATTAGGACAGGTAGGCGTAACTGATGACAAAATCGAAGGTGAAATTCGCCAATTCGGATCAATCGATAACGGATCATTTTCGAGTCAAGATCTGTAATTCAAGAGACAATATTATTATAAAATAGTAGCATATGAATTCTGCTGATAAACTTTTAATGGCAAGGTGGATTCTATATCTTGTAGGATTGGTTGTTATTATCGTAGGTGCTGTTAAGAACAGGAAGTCAACCTCAAAGTAAGTTTGATCATAGAATTGTTGTAGATAGGAGACTAATCATTATGGTAAAAACACAAGAAGAACTGAACGCCCTTAAAGAGGAAGTTGCGACCTTGAACAAGAAGCTACACGAACTGAGTGATGAAGAACTTGAAGAAGTTTGTGCTGGTGTGACTATTTGGGATATAGCGGTTAAACTAAAAGAAAAATTGAATATATCGACAAGAGAACTCAATAATGAGGGAATCGTCGGTGCTGAAAAACAAGAACACGGCGGAAAGAATCGTCCATAGAGATAAAACTGACGGTTTTCATGAAATGACAAAGTCAAATTAGTTTCAGTAAAGATGTCATGAAATCAGGAATTCATGGACTGATAGGATATAGAATTAATGTACTAGGAGATAGTAATTATGGAACCGTATATAAAGGAATTAAAGCCATATGAAAAAGATTTAGATTATACCTATATAACGGGTATACTGAATATTAATAATGTTTATAAGGTGAATCCAGATGCGGTGATGTGCATATTAGTTGTAGATAGCTGCGACATTAAAAAATTACTGTATGTTCAGTCAATGAAATGTAAAGGAATATCTGCAATCGTTATAACACAACAAAGAGCAGCTGCTCTTAATATTGATGAGGATATCGCTGCTGTTATAAGAAAAAAAGATATGACCCAAATTCGTGATGATACAAGACACCTTATTCTGGACAATATTAATCAAGAATCAAACATGGGCGGCATTATCAGGACGGCGGTAGCATCGGGAATTACAGATATTGCATACATTGGTAACAAAATACAGGATTTTGATAGTGTAAAAATCAACAATTACTCTGTTGGATTAAGACATAGCGTTAATATTGAAGTGTTTGATAATATATCGTCCTATTTGGAACGATTCCCTGGAAGAAGAATATACTCATTCATTCTTTCAGAAGACTCAATAATGATTGACGAAATCAAATCGCTTCCACCAATATATTCAATGGCATTCGGAAACGAATTACTGGGGCTAGGGGAAGAATATAAGGCAAAAGGGGTGAATGTTAAAATCCCTCTGTGCAACAACGTGGATTCATTTAATGTGAACACATCAATAGGAATTGGATTATATGCATTTAATAAATTAAGTAAACTGTGATATACTAACAAAAGAAAGACGTAATATTTTCAAAGGAGGCACTTATGAACGATAAGATTAATGCAATTTTTGCAAAACTTGATGCTGAAAAAGATTTAATAGTAAAGATTTGTGTTGAATCCAATAATTCGGGTGAAATAAAAGAAAAGCTGTTGAACATTTCAAATTCAATTTCAGACGAAGACGCTGAAACACTGAGCGATTTCTTTTCGTCTGTCGTTTCCCTTTCAGATGAAGATCTTGCTTCTGTTGCAGGCGGAGCATCATACTTTGGTTAGAAAAAAATTTTTTTATAATTGTACTATTTCGTTAAAATAATTATGTACGAATGACTTATATCCAAGTTCATGCAACTTGGATATTTTTATTCTATATTTTGCATTAGAGAATTTACCGCTTCCAATTGTTCGAATTGAATTCTGAATCATATGATCAATTTCTCTCATGTCGTCAATTCTATTCAAAAACGGATAATTAGCTCTAAATGATTGAATGAATTGGTTGTAATATTTTATAGCGACAAGCATTGCGCTGTCATCAGATAAGAATAGCACCCTCTTTAATTTAAGAAAGTGATTAGTTTTTCTCTTTACGTTGTTTTTAATACGATTAAAATGCTTGACTGATATTCCAATTTCGCCATCAACAACAGAGAAACCAAGATATTCAAAATGGCTACTGCTAATATAGTTACTTTTTTCTTTATTAATAGCAAGGTTGTAATCTGCCAAATAGTCAAAAACAAGTTTCTTAAGGTTTTTCAGCTCTTTTTCATTAGCTGAAAAAAAGATTATATCATCGCAGAAACGACTATACTTTATAGCCTTATTAGAAATAATGCTATCCAGTTCTAGTAAATATAAGTTTTCTATGTAATTGCTGAAGGAAAGACCTGGCCTTATTCCGAAATCAATAGATTTGAGAACGCCTTCATCGTAATAATCTCCATTATTAATGAATGATTCGAAGAGAAATAATACTTCATTATCATTAATGTATTTTCTGCATTGTTTTATAGCAGTTTCTCTGTCTATGTGAGAATCATAGTGATGAATATCAATTATATAACCAGGAACTTCTTCGCTTGACTTGCTAATAGACTTTATATCTGTTAATGCACTTATTACACTTTTTTTTGGTAAAAAAGAGTGAAGACAATTAGGAAAAGGAGTTTCTTTGTTTAGAAGGAATACCAAATATGAGGAAAGTATAATGTCCTTCTTGCTGAAATCATACAGCAATCTGACTTTGCCGTTATTTTTGCGCATCTTAAATTGCGTTGGGATTTGAAAAGTGTAATCCTTTTTCGCAATAAGGTTTAAGTCATCTGTAAGTTCAGAACTAAAAATATAGTTGGTCCAATCCAACCTCTTTTCTTCAGAAAAAAAGACGACCGTTTTGCTATTAATAAATAGCTCCCTTGTATTCTGCTCCTGTGCAAGTTGTAGAATATGACCCATATAATTAGAGGAGGGAAAGAAACTAGGTAATAGAATGATGTAAGCTGGCCGTCTGCCAAGCCAATAATGTTGCTTGCTCATTCTAATTCGGCAGACGCATTAATAATGCATCCCTCCTCGATATCATTATATATCATTTACGTGCACATTGCGCTGATGAATTTATGTATTGCTTAATCGATAAGCTTATCTTTTTCTGCCAAAACCTTTTCTTTGAGTTTATCTTTTCCTTCTTCAATCTTTTGACCGGTTTTATATAAGTTCATATCTACCATCAATTTGAAGGACTCCTTGGTATCACTTATGATCTTACTGCGAAGCTTTTTAAGTACTTCTTTCTCTTCATCATCGAGCTTCATAAGAACGCTGATTGGCGCCTTGACATTGGTCAGAAGCGCCTTGCCCAATGTCTCCACATCGTCAGCTCCGAGCGAATCTGCCATGCGGAAGAACGCTCTAATAAAAACGCCTCTATCTTCATTCGATGTGCCTTCGACAAAGTCATGCAGGGTGGTGTATAGGTGTATGCTCATATGTGACAACTTGTCAGTTCTGAAATGATCATCGTCGATGATCCATGTGAATGGATCGTGCTGCAGAAGTCCGAATGCTGTAGACTTCACTACAGTGAAATTTCCGCCATATCCTACCGTCATTCCTATTATTGCGTTTTGTGGTAGCAGGATTTCTACCTTGTCCTTAATCTTACTCCAGTGGGCATCATAGGTCTTTTTATCAATGCCCGGACCCTCAAGGCTCAGCACCTTAACAATGCGACTCTGGTCATCTGCGCATGCACTGGCATATACCGCAAGATGACCGCCCTTGCTTTGACCTACGACATAAACTTTCTCGTACTTGGGAAGTTCAGTGTTGATATATTTAAGCGCTTCATGATGACATGGGAGAGGCGCCATATAGCCCATATCAAAATCTTCCTTCCAGCCAACAACAGACATATCGGTTCCTCTGAAAACAATTACCGCGGTATTTCCCAAGCCGAATGTTGCCGCTGCGAATTGTTCCTCTAATTCAGGTTGAAAATTAGAATAGAAATTGTCCAGTGTAGCTGATGCGAAACGGCTGTACTGTGGGAGTGTGGTCCACAACCTGAGCACGTTCTTGGCCCAGTCCCAGGTGCCGAATGGCTTGCCATCCTGGAAAAACATATGATTCATGTCACCAAGAGTATATCCTTGGTAGCGATCGAGTTCCAAATTTTCAAATTGAGTGTATATTATCTGAGAAAAAACTGCGAGATCCTCATTGGTCATCGATCTCTCGTCCCAACTCTTATTTCCGTACTTATCAAGATAATCAAACATAGTTCTCTATTACTTTCGTTTCTTATTACATGAATACTCCCAATAGTTTGATATCATTATAATACACTTTACCATCGAAACACAATTTAGCATATTTAACTTTGATCTCTGCAGGAATCTTTGCTTTTCTTCCCATATGAAAACTCCCTTCATGATTAACAGTTTTGTTTTTCACTGTCTCTCATAAAGGGAGCATATCAAACATTCTGCCGTCTTTTTTTTATTGTCAGCATTTTGTATCATTTTTACGATGTGTTGAAGACAGACGGTCATCCGCGTTAAGAAACAGCCGAAAATACCGCAACTATCTTGCGGTATTTTTATTGCAAGATAATACGCAAGATAATATGCAAGATGGTTGCCTTGTCAGAAGCGCTGGTGTACGATATAGGCATAAGGAAAAAGGGAGAAAAAGCATGGATTACTATGAGCCACCTTTTGACATTACTAATAGGATGCTTAGTCAGATATCGGACATTTCTGAGAAATTGGGTATGATAGCCGCCTACAGAAGTTTGGATACCAAACCACAGCTTCGCAGAAATAACAGAATCAAATCTGTGCATTCATCTCTGAGGATTGAATCAAGTTCATTGTCTGAAGGAATGGTGCGTTCAGTTCTGAACAATAGGGCTGTTATTGGAACTGAGAAGGAAATACAAGAGGTAAAAAACGCCTTTGCAGCTTATGACTATATAGGCAAAGTAGATCCGTATTCTATTGATGCACTTAAAGAATTGCAGGGCGTAATGACTTATTTGACTGTCGATGAGTCTGGTGTGTTTCGCAGAGGAGCAGAAGGTGTTTTTGATGGTGATAGGTGTATTTTTATGGCACCACCTCCAGATATGGTAGAGCCATTAATGCTTCAATTGTTTAATTGGATGAAGGAGAATGCGGGGACAATACATCCATTGATTCTTTCGTGTGTATTTCATTATGAATTCGTATTTATACATCCATTCAGTGATGGAAACGGAAGAATGGCCAGACTGTGGCAGACAATATTGTTAACAGAATGGAATCCGATCTTTCAATATATTCCACTGGAAAGTCAGATTGAGACATTTCAGGATGGTTATTATAATGCTATTGCCAGCTGTAATGCTAACGGAAACTCGAATGATTTTATAGAGTTCATGCTAGATAGAATATACGAAGTTCTTGATGCAGTTCTTAAGCAAAGTGGTGAATATTCAGGAACATCGAAATATGTCAGTAGGTTGTTGTCTGCTATGGAGTATGATACGGAATACTCGGCTAATGAACTTTTAGCATTGTTAGGATTGAAATCCAAAGAAACATTGAGACATAATTACATAGATCCCGCAATTGAATCTGGATTTATTGATATGACACTACCGGATAAGCCTACTAGTCGTAATCAAAGATATCGCAAGAGGTAATACATTTAGTAAGCCACTGGCAACATTTTGGCAACAAAATAATAGAACGATAATGCAACGCAAAAATTTGCGTTGCATTATCAGTTCGGATTTGATACGATAGAAGCACGAAGAAGGAGAATATGAATAAATGAATGAAACAAAAAATATCGAATACAAATCAGAAATGACGGCTAACTTCCTTAAAACTGTTAGTGCTTTTTCTAATTATGGAAGCGGAAGTATTATTTTCGGGGTTATGGATGATGGGACGATTTGCGGAATCGAGAATATATCAGAGTTCTGTTTAAATTTAGAAAATAAAATAAATGATTCCATATCACCAATGCCGGAGTTCACGATAAAGCCTGACAAAAGAAACAGGACTGTAGAATTGTATGTAAAAAAAGGGATGCATCAACCATATTTATATAAAGGTAAAGCATATAAGAGAAGTGATACTGCAACAATTGAAATAGATAATGTTGAGCTAAGGCGACTGGTGCTAGAAGGTAGTAATATCAATTATGAACAACTCGAGTGTAATGATACCGACTTGAAATTCACCATTCTCGAAGATAGAATGAAAAAGGTTTTAGGAATAACAAAACTTAACGATGATGTTATTAAAACACTAGGGCTGATAAATGATGAAAAAAAATACACGAATGTTGCATCTTTATTTGCTGACAAGAATAAATTCTATGGGATAGATATTGCCAGATTTGGTGATTCGATTAGCGAGATATTAGATCGTGATACAATTACCAATGTGTCGGTCCTTAGACAATATGATAGGGCAATTGATTGCTACAAGAGATATTACACATATGAGAAAATAAATGGCATAGAAAGAGTTGAAAAAACATTAGTTCCAGAAACAGCCTTTAGAGAAACGGTTGCAAATGCATTAATTCATAGAAGATGGGACATCGACTCACATATTAGAATTGAAATGTATAAAGACAGAATCGAAGTAAGATCCCCGGGTGGTTTGCCGAATAATATTACTAAGGAGGAATATCTTCGCGGGGGAATTTCGAACTTAAGAAATCCAATCCAAGGCAGTATTTTTTTTAGGTTGCATCTTATTGAAATGTTTGGAACCGGAATTAGACGAATTCAGGATTCATATGCTGATTCCAAAGTTAAGCCAGAATTTGTTGTAGGAGATAATTCTGTTGTGGTAATACTGCCGATAATAGAAGATCGGTATATTGTTTCTTTAGATGAAAAAAAGATTGTTGAAATGTTGGGAATGGGTATAATACTATCAAGTTCCGAAATATCTGAAGAGACAGGCTTTAGTAAGGCTAAAACGATTCGGCTGTTGAATTCACTGATAGAGAAAAAATATATTGAAGTGCACGGAAATGGAAGGGGAACTAAATATGGTTTGTCTCAATAATGCGGTCAATAGCACAAACTTGGATTTTCGCAGAGTTTATGCTACTATTCATACGAAAGATTAGAAACGATTTTGAATAAAGAGAGCGCAAGGAAAAAATGGATACGATCAAACAGAGGCTGAAAAATCGGCGATTATTTCTGAAAAGAGATGCAAAGCTGGCCAAACGTCTGAAAGAAGACTATATTGACAACGGTATTGCGACCCTGCCCTGCAAGGTCACGGAGATGGATGATGTGATCAGCCGTTTCAGTGTGCCGGGTTATGAAACGCTTTCACCGGAATTATCTGAATACATTGAATCATCAGCGGCATTTATCCCGCCGGAATATCCGATCGTCCTTGAAATATCCGGCTGCCGCTTTTCGGAAGAGGAACAGACGATCATCCGCCGCACGATACGCGAAGACTATACCTATGAATTAGGAGCTGTTCAGTGGGAGAACAGGAGACAGATGATCGTTGCCCTGCTGATGCTCGTCGGGATGGTCATCACCGGCTTTCTTGCTTTTGGCGTGCAGGGGATCGCAGACACAGCCATTGAGATCATATATATTTTCTTCTGGTTTTTTGCCGATCTGGTCGCCTGCTACTTCTGCCTCGACGGGTTTGAAAACCGGAAGAAACGGCTGCTCGCAGGACGGCTTGCCGATATGACAGTCTGCTTTTCGGAGAAATATGACGACAGCGCCGTAACCGACGAGGATGCAAGGTCTGTTTACGAGGAGCTTGAAAAAATGGCGGAGCAGGACCGTAAAGAGTTGATGTAATATACAAAAAGTGAGAGCTTTTCTGTGCTCTTGCTTTTTTATTGCCGCCGGTGCCTTTTATGTGTTCACCTCAATGTGTTTGTCATGTTTTGTCCTAAAGAAACGCTGGATTACAGCCGGACCTTTTGATAGATTAAAATAAGATTATTGTATTTTACTGTCGGGGCGAAGTGAGCGATGAATACAGAACGTATTTTGAAAAAACAGCGAAGCATTCATATGGCAATTCTGATTGCCATGGCAGTCGGCACCTTATTTGTCGTTTACATGGCGTTTGTTTTCAACATTTCACGCGACATTTATGTGATGGCAAATTCCGTTCTCGGGATTGCCGTGCTTGCATTTGAGCTGCTTCTAATAATCGGTATTTCATTCAGCGACTACGAGGATGCGCAGATCACTTGGAACTTTTCGCTGATGACGTTTTTCGCGTTTCTCTCGACCTTCTGTTCTCTTTTTACCTATGAAGCATACGCCCTTGCGGAATATTCCGAACTCATCCGTGTTATGCATTTGCTCGCTTATTGCGCCGGTTCGATGCACTATGGCTTTTTATGGAGTTACATCCGTGCACTGGATGACAGAAAAGCAAAGTCAAAGGCATGGGATCATGCTTTGTGGAGCATCCTGATTCTGTATAATCTGCTTATCATAGCGGATATTTTTCTGGGTCTATCCAGTAAGGCGGAAGCGGGCAGCGTATTGAACTGGTTCCCGTCAAGTAGACAGTTTAAAAAGTAAAAATTCTTTTTCCTCCGGATCGGAAATGGTCCGGAGGATTTCTTATGCTGCAAGTAGATATTCAGCGTGTTTTTCTGCTGGAGTAAGAACTCCAAGTCTGCGC
>JAZUDV010000009.1:0-8114 GCA_045639825.1 Anaerovoracaceae bacterium | reverse complement strand
TTAACAACGCCGATAGCATTGAACTCACATGCTTTAACGCAGTCGCCAAGTCCGATACATCCGTGCATGCAAGCGTAAGGTGATGAGAACCAACCCTTAGCGCCCTTGCATGACTGGAGTCCCTGCCACTCAAGAACAGTTCTGGACTTGTCGCAAGTACCATTACACATAACCTGTGCAACTTCCGGTTCTACAGAGCCGGCATCTCTTCCGAGTACTGCAGCGATTGCTTCAGCAGCTGCTGCACCACCAGGAGCGCACTTTGTGCAAGGCATAGTCTCGTCTGCAACGAGGTTAGCTGCGTAGTCATCGCAGCCGGCGAATCCGCATCCACCGCAGTTAGCACCAGGGAGACACTCTCTAACCTTAGTAACTCTCTCGTCAACTTCTACAGCGAATACTTTGGATGCTACTACCAGAAGTCCGGCACAAACCAGACCGATAACAGCAACGATCAATACAGGTGTCATAACAGTCATTAGAGCACCTCCTTACTGGAACATTCCTGTGAAGCCCATGAAGGACAGGGACATGATGCAAGCTGATACGAGGATGATTGGAACTCCTCTGAATGCAGCAGGAACATTGTCGCCCAGGTCGTTCAGTTTCTCTTCTCTGATTCCTGCGAAGAGGATCATAGCTACAGCGTAACCGCAGCCAGCTCCGAAGGAATAGATCATGGACTGTGCGAAGGAATATTCAAATGAAATAGCATTAATTGTTGCACCCAGGATAGCGCAGTTTGTAGTGATCAGAGGGAGGTAGATACCAAGAGCCTTCTGGAGGGCAGGTAAGAACTTCTTCATGAACATCTCTACGAACTGTACGAGTGCTGCGATAACCAGAATGAATACTACAGTCTGCATGTATCCGATTCCGAACTTATCGAGAATTAAGTGCTGAATAGGCCATGTAGCTGCTTCTGCGAGTACCATTACGAATACTACAGCGCCGGACATACCTACAGCTGAGCTCATCTTGTTGGATACACCAAGGAATGAGCAAATTCCAAGGAACTGTGACAGCAGGAAGTTATTAACAAATACTATCGACAGAAAGATAATAATTAAGTTTGCCATTATGCTTCAGCTCCTTTCTGTGCGACTGCAGCAGTTGCTGCTTCTTCCTTAGCTTCAGCGAGATTGCAGGAGTTGTACATTGGGCATACTCCGCAGCTGAAGTCTGTTTTCTTAAGTGCCTTGCCCTTAGTTGCTGCCATCAGGATAGCAATCAGGATACCATATACGAAGAATCCGCCTGGTGCAAGGTTGAAGAAACCGATTGAGAATCCAGGGATGATTGTGTGTCCGAGGAGACAACCAGTTCCGAAGAACTCTCTGATAGCGCCCATGCAAGCGAGTGCCAGAGTGAATCCGATACCCATTCCAACACCGTCGAGTGCGGAATCTACTACAGAGTTCTTGTTAGCGAAAGCTTCTGCTCTTCCGAGGATGATGCAGTTTACTACGATCAGTGGAAGGAATACTCCCAATGACTTATCCAGTGCCGGAGCATAAGCCTTAACGATAAACTGTACAATTGTTACGAATCCTGCGATAAGTACGATGTAGCAAGGGATTCTTACTTTGTCAGGAATGATTTTACGTAATGCTGAGATTACGATGTTGGAACAAATCAGTACTACTGTTGCAGCAACACCCATACCGAGTGCGTTGGACAGTGATGATGAAGTTGCCAGTGTAGGGCATGTTCCGATCAGGAGTACCAGTACCGGATTCTCCTTAATAATTCCATTAGTTAAGACGGAGAGTTTATTATTCTTTTCCATTACTTAACACCTCCCATCTGCTTGTACTGCTCAAGTGCGCCATATACGCATCTGTGAACAGCTCCGGATGAAACGGATGCGCCTGTTACAGCGTTAACGTTAGCATCCTTCTTAACCTGAACGTCAGTCAGTTCAGTCAGATTAACATACTGATTCAGGTGGTCAGGAAGCTGTGCCTTGGAACCTACTCCAGGAGTATCTGAAGCTTCCGTTACCTGTACAGCAGTGATAGCTCCCTGCTCATCGATACCGATCATTGCGATCAGGTCTCCGCCGTATGAGTTGGACTTAGCTGTTACAACCATACCGGACTTGTTCTGAGCGACATAGCACTCAGTTACTGTAATCTTGTTTGCAGCATCTGCAAAGAGTTCGCCGTCATATACGTCAAACTTTCCTTCTGATGCATCGAGCAGATATGCTCTTGTCTCTGCTGCAGCCTTAGCATTGTTCTCCTTAATAATAGGATCAGTAATGCCGTAGATGAATGCGAGCAGGAATGTTGTAACGAAGCAAATTGCTACGAGTACCAGGATAGGTGAGATAAACTCTGCGAATGTCTTATTGTTCTTTTCCATTCTATTTACCTCCCTCATACTTCTTTACACAATCACTGCAGTATTTCTTGTATGACAGTCTGTTAAGCAGAGGTGCTACAAGGTTCATTAACAGGATTGAGAATGAAACGCCTTCCGGATATGATCCGAGAAGTCTGATTGCCATTGTAATTAATCCGCAGCCGATACCGAACAGTAACTGTCCGAGTGGCAGCTTAGGTGTTGTAACGTAATCTGTAGCCATGAAGAATGCTCCGAGCATTACACCACCAGCCAGGATGTGGAAGAATCCACCGCGAAGGCTTCCTGATGAAATGCATCCGATTACGAATACAGTACCGATAAATGCACATGGGATGATTGGGCTGATTACCTTTCTTACGATCAGGAATACTCCACCAATCAGGAGTGCGAGTGCGCTATCCTCTGCGCAAGCACCACCTGTGAAACCTAGGAACAAATCCTTAAGAGGAGTGTCCATAGTTCCAGCCTCATTGAAGAGTGCCAGTGGTGTAGGTCCTGTTACTGCATCTGTAGCGTCCAGTCTTGTTGTTGGCCAAGTAGACATGTTGCTTGCAAATGTGATGAACAGGAAGATACGTCCTGGGATTGCCGGGTTTACGAACTTCTTTCCAAGTCCACCGTAGAGGCTCTTTACAACGAGGATAGCGAATGCGCATCCTACGAGTGCCTGCCAAATTGGGAAGCTGCTTGGTAAGTTCAGTGCGAGCAGCAGACCTGTCAGTGCAGCTGAGAGGTCGCCGATTGTCTGTTTCTTGTGAGTAATTGCATTGTAGAAAGCCTCAAATGCAACGGCTCCGAGCATGCATACGATTGCAAGCAGCAGTACTCTCATTCCGAAGATGTAGCAGCTTGCCAGAAGTGCAGGGCAGAGAGCAAGAATTACTGTGCCCATCAATCTTGTTGTATCAGCATCCGTTACGATATGTGGTGAGGAGGATACAATCAAATTAGTATGAAACTTCTTATCCATATTACTTCTTTGTTGCCTCCTTTATCATAATCTTAGAGAGCTTGTTCATCAGAGTCAGAGGACGTCTAGCCGGGCAGATAAATGCGCAGCTGCCGCACTCCATGCACTGCATTACGTGGAACTTGTTCAGTCCGTCGAGGTCCTTCTTCTCATAGAAGTCTGCGAACAGGCTTGGCATCAGTCCGAATGCGCATACAGAGTGACATCTCTGGCAGTTCAGACAAGCAGTCTCTTCCTTAACCTCTGCCATATCCTCGCTGAAGCAAAGAACTGCAGAAGTGTTCTTCATTGTTGCAGATTCATCAGACTTAGTAGCTCTACCCATCATAGGTCCGCCCATGATGATCTTCTTAGGCTCCTTCTTGTAGCCACCGCAGAACTCGATCAGGTCTGCAATCTGTGTTCCGATTGGAACGTATACGTTCTTAGGTTCAGCAACTGCATCACCGTCAACAGTAACTCTTCTTCTTACGATTGGCATTCCTGTCTTCAGATACTCTGCGAAAACACCAATTGTTGATACGTTATCAAGGATAACGCCGAGCTGTGCCGGAAGAACGCCTGCGTTCATAACTTTTCCTGTAGTCTCCCAAACGAGTACACGCTCAGCTCCCTTAGGATAGCTGGATGGTAATACGCATACCTCGATGTCCTTAATCTCGTTCTGTGCAATGAGTCTATTCATGTTCTCAATTGCAGCAGGCTTGTTGGACTCGATTCCGATGATACCCTTCTTCAGATCGAGGAACTTCATGATTACTTTCATTCCGTCGAGAACGTCCTGACCATTTTCGATCATCTCTCTGTTGTCTGTTGTGATGAATGGCTCGCACTCTGCTGCGTTAACAACGAGGTACTCACATTCTTCAGGGTTCTTAGGATTTAACTTAACATGTGTTGGGAATGATGCTCCACCAAGACCTACTACTCCGCTATCTCTAGCAGCCTTGATGAAATCTTCGAAAGTTTCGAGAGTAGGTACCTTAACCTCTTCGCTTACTTCCTGCTTCTTATCTGTCTCGATTACAACAAGTGTCTCAAATCCACCCATTGATCCACGGCTCTGTTCAATGTCTACAACAGTTCCGGAAACACTCGAGAAGATAGGTGCGCTGACAAAGGCATCGACATCGCCGATTCTCTGTCCAACCTTGACATAGTCACCCTTAGCTACGAGTGGCTGGCAAGGAGCGCCAATGTTCTGCGACATGCAGATTTTAACCACGTCCGGTACCGGCATCACTTCAGTCTCATGACCAGCGGTATTCTTGTGATGTGGTACGTGGGCGCTTGGTAAATGTTTCCTTTGGCTCATCCCTATAGAAACTCCTTTCATAAAAATCTTATTGAGGGCACAATTACCCTTATAACTACATTATTATATACCCAAACACTATAAAAAGCACACTCATCAAGCCGTGAAATGCTTGAAAAATGTGCTTTTTTTGTTATACATCCTGCTAAATTTTTGTCAGCCTCAGTCAATCTTTACGGCATCTTTACGGCTGGCCGACAAAGATATAGCCTTCATCATCGATACCATCAATCCGTTTGCCGTTCTCGAGTGCTTTTACTATGTACGCAATTACGTCTCTTGTCAGAACCTCGCCCGGGCAGGCAATAGGTGTTGCCGGCGGATAAGCGATAATTGAACTGCTGAGAGTTCTTCCTTCTGCCATATACAGCGGAACGAGACTCTTGGTTCTAGGTATCTGATTGAATTGCAGACTGAATTCGAACTTGTCAGGCTGCGGACGAGACTTATCAACTATTCCGTTGTACTTCGCAACATGCTCTAACCTTCTGATCAAAGCCTCATAATCGCTGCGGCAATTGCCCGCTCCGGTCTGCAAGAGTATATAGTCTCCGAAGATGCGTTCGATAACTATGTCTGCGGACTTCAGTTCAGAGGACAGTTGCTCAGAGCTGACACCGCATTTCTTCATGCTGATTGCTATCTTAGTAGCATCGTGATGCTTGCATGTCAGAACATCGAGCCCGTTAATTGACTGTAGCTCAGCATATACGTAATCAAGATCATCAATCCATTGCGTGAACAATTCACGTCCCTGCCTGCGAATAACCTTCTCGTTCATATCCATTCCGGCAAGTGAAATGAAAGGCATAAGTGGTCTGCTGGCCCTCAATTCAACCTCAATATCCGCAGCACTTACTCTGTCACTGCATATATTCATAATTGCAGCTCCGGAGTAGCCCAGAAGATTCTGGTCCAATCCATTAATTACAATGTCAGCACCCGCTTCTTCAGCCGAAGTGCATGTCTCGTTAATTACATCGAAGAATTTGAGATGAGCGCCGTATGTCTGATCCACTATAAGAACCATGCCGTTCTTGTGTACCACTTCAGCAATTACGGCAATATCGGACATAGCGCCATAATACGTAGGACTGCTGATCAGCACTGCCGTTGCATCCGGACAGGCTTTGCATGCCTTTCGCACTGTCGAAGGGCTGATGCACTCGAAGAGTCCCGTCTCCTTATTGATCTCAGGTGTGAGATAGTACGGCGTGATATTGCCCAGTCTCATTGCATCGAAAACAGCCGGGTTCTGGTTTCTCGCCAATATCAACTGTCCTCCATCGGGTACGCACGTCAATATAGACGCAGCCAAACCACTGGCAACGCCGGACGGCAGGAGTTTGGTATGCAGCACGCCATAGAGGTCTGCATAATACTCCTCTGAGATGCGTATCGCCTCAGAACTTTCCTTGGTTCCTTCGCTGTCCTGCATCTCTGCAATGTCAAGTGTCAGCGTACTATGACAGAACTCGCCATAGCCCGTTCTGTCATAGAATCCTCGGCGGCCCTTGTGGCCGGGAGCACTGAACGAGATGCGCGAGTCCTTGTTATTCTCGATAATATAATCCAGAATTGTCTTCATTTAATTGGTCTTACTTAATAATGTCTACTCCCATGTAAGGTCTGAGAACCTCAGGAACTACTACGCTGCCATCAGCCTGCTGATAGTTCTCAAGAATAGCAGCTACAGTTCTTCCTACTGCCAGTCCGGAACCATTCAGTGTATGAACGAATTCAGGCTTGGTATCCTTGTCTCTCTTGAAACGGATGTTGGCTCTTCTTGCCTGATAGTCCTCGAAGTTGGAGCAGCTGGAGATCTCAACGTATCTGCCGTAGCTAGGCATCCATACTTCAACGTCGTATGTCATTGCTGAACTGAAACCGAGGTCGCCTGTTGAGAGTCTTACAACTCTGAATGGGATGCCCAGTCTTCTCAGCATTTCCTCTGCATCGTCTGTCAACTTCTCGAGTTCTTCGTAGGAAGTCTCAGGGGTAGTGAACTTAACCATCTCTACCTTGTTGAACTGTTGCTGACGGATAAGACCTCTTGTGTCTCTTCCTGCAGAACCTGCCTCTTTACGGAAGCATGGTGTGTATGCAGTGTAGTAAACAGGCAGCTCGTCGAATGACATGATTTCCTGTGCTCTCAGGTTAGTTACAGGTACCTCTGCTGTAGGAATCAGGAAGAAATCCTTAGCAGGTACATGGAACATATCCTCTTCGAACTTTGGCAGCTGACCTGTTCCTGTCATTGCGTCTCTGTTAACCATGAAAGGTGGCAGGATTTCAGTATAGCCCTGCTCCATTGTGTGTACGTCGAGGAAGAAGTTGATAACAGCTCTTTCGAGTCTTGCACCAAGTCCCTTGTAAACTGTGAAACGAGTTCCGGAAATCTTGCCGGCTCTCTCAAAGTCGAGGATATCCAGCTTCTCACCAACATCCCAGTGAGCCTGCGGCTCAAAGTCGAACTTGGTTGGCTCACCCCATTTACGGAGCTCTACGTTATCGTTATCGTCTTCACCGAGTTGAACGTCTTTGTAAGGCACATTAGGAACTCCGAGAAGCGCGCTTCTTAAATTTTCTTCTGTCTCGCCGAGCTCTGCATCGAGTTCTTTGATCTTGTTGGACAGTTCCTTCATCTCAGCGAAGAGTGCAGTTGTATCCTTGCCTTCTTTCTTGAGTTTTGGAACTTCTCTGGAAGTAGTATTCTGCTTGTTCTTCAGTGCCTCTACCTCTGCCAGAATCTCTCTTCTCTTAGTGTCGTACTCTTTAACCTTCTCGATGCCGAAGTCACCCTTCAGTCTTCTCTCTACTCCGGCCTTAACGCCTTCATAGTCTTCACGAATTCTCTTAATATCTAGCATATTAATGCCTTGCCTTTCTTAGTTATAACTTCTTGTATGTTGTAAGTATTTAATAGTGTTATAAGTATTAGTTGCCCAGTCTGTTCAGGTAAGTCTCGAGTTTCTTGAGATACTTGCCGTAGTCAGCCCAGTTGCCTTCCTGCTGTGCAGCAACAGCCTTGTCGTAAGCTTCCTGAGCCTTCTTAATCAGGGACTCGGTTGTATCAGTTGTTACGCTGCCACCATCATTATCGTCATCTGTGCTGATGTTGCCGCTGCCGTCATCATAACCGCTGCCGAAGAGACTGATCAGTGCCTCGGACAGAGTCGATTCATATGCGATCTTGTCCTGATATGCTACGATTACTCTCTTTACTTCAGGAATAGCCTGGTTGGATGCCTCCAGATAAACCGGCTCAACGTACATCAGTGATGTTCCGATAGGAATTACGAAGAGGTCGCCTCGTCTGTAAGTGGATCCGGATGAATCCCACAGTGAGAATTCCTTGGAAATCTCTGTGTTCTGGTCGATCTGAGCCTCTATCTGCATCGGTCCGTAAACAGTCTTGTTCTTAGGCATTGTGTAAACGATGATCTGTCCGTAGTTGTC
>JAZUDV010000008.1:0-5640 GCA_045639825.1 Anaerovoracaceae bacterium | reverse complement strand
ATCATGGCTACAGATCAGCTGATGGATTACCTTGAGAATGGTAACATTATTAACTCCGTTAACTACCCAAGAGTTACTCTCGAGGCTAAGCCAGGAACTAAGAGACAGTGCGTAACATTCAAGTGCGACAAGGACATCGACACAGTTAAGGCTAAAGTAGCTGACTTCTATGGTGATGCACTCGTTGACTTCGCAGGCGCTAAGTCCAGAAACAGCGAGCACGGTTACTTCATCGCTCTCGTTAAGGAAGACTGCGACAAGGAATGGAGCTGCGACTGCGTACTCAAGTCCAGAATGCTCTAATTGATGTCAACATCATGTCAACATCATCCCGGGCTTAACATTGGCATGATGTGCATATCTTAACAAATCAATTAAAACGGGTCGGATAATCCGACCCGTTTAATTTACTTAATTATCTATATGCACATTTAAGTCATTCCCATGTCAATGTTAAGCCCGGGATAACATTGGCATACTACTTCTTCAGCAGATCTCTGATTTCAGTCAGCAACTGAATATCTTCAGGAATTGGTTCAGGCTCTGCAGGTGCTTCTTCAGGCTTCTTAACCAGCTTGTCCTTCATCTTGTTCAGGGCCTTGATTACGCAGAATACTACGAATGCAACGATAAGGAAGTTGATAACATTCTGCAGGAAAACGCCGTACTTGAGTGTTGCTGTTCCAACTACTACAGAAAGCTCACTCACATTGATACCTCCAATAATGATACCTACGATAGGCATGATTACGTCATCTACCAGTGAAGTAACGATTGCTGTGAACGCACCGCCGATTACTACGCCGACAGCCATGTCCATTACGCTACCCTTGTTAATAAACTCTTTGAATTCATTAATAAAATTTTTCATTGTCTTACTCCTTAAAAAATGAATTTATACTATTACGCTGATTGCTGATCTCAGCGTATGAATATCTATACTCTTAGCGCCCTCCTCGTACTCGCCGTCGAGAGTCCAGTGTGTTCCTTCGTCGATATCGATATGAATATTCTGACCCGAGAAGAAATCCATTTCATTGGTATTCAGCTCATTATTGATTAGCTTGGTAATGATGTTATTCAGATCGATAATATCCTTAGGCATCTTAACCAAGAACACTTCCATCAATCCATCGTTCATATCCACATCCAGCCTGTCAAGCTTGATCAAGCCTGCAATTGATGTACTGTTACATATCGCACCGAAAAGATAATCTCCTTCCTTGACCATCTCATTAGGAGTACCCGGATCAGCGACGATGCGCGCATGAATCGGCCTGATATTTACAATATCCTTAACACCGCTTATCATGTATGCTGCGTGGCCCAAAATATTCTTCAGGTTCTGCGGAACGCTGTACGATGTACTCGTGAATGCACCGAATGATGCAACATATGAGAAATGTCTGCCGTTAAAGCTTCCGATATCCAGATCCTGAGGTTCACCTTCAACGACTCTTCTCGCAGCCTCAATTATTGTCTTAGGAAGACCAAGGCTTGATGCAAAGTCATTGGTTGATCCCGATGGAATATATCCGATAGTTGGATGCGTCTCGGCATCAAGTATGCCATCTACCAGTTCGTTGAATGTTCCATCTCCGCCGGAAACAACGATGGTATCATATTGGTCTGAATATATTCTTGCCCACTCCTTGGCATCGTTTCTTGCCTGAGTCATCAGAACTGTCGTCATATAACCCGCTTTATTAAATTCCTGGAGAATATCCGCAAGCAGCTTTGCGGCCTGCATGGTTCCGGAGCGGGGATTCATAATCAATAATAATTTCTTTAATTCCATTACTTTTTTATATCGTGCTTTCCCTGTTCAACATCCATATCACTCTTTATCTCCTGAGTGACCCACTTCTTTATTGCTTGCTCTTCCCTGAGTTCCTTAAGCTCGCGCTCACGCTTCTCGTTGTAACCCGGATCGAACTTTCTTGAGAACTTCACAGCCAGAGTATCGAGGCTCGGATCGAACACATCTTCCTCGCCTATATACAGCTTCCTCCACATTTCCTCGCCTCTGCTTTTGCCATACTGTGTAGTTATATAATCATGTAGCTTTTCCTTAACCAGGCGGCGTCGGTTCATGTGAATATCCCAGGATTTATTAAACATCATTCCGATGCACAGAACCCAGGATATGAAGTAGAACCACAGCAGCGTAGCAACGATGGTACTGAACGTTCCGTACAGAACGTTGTAGTCAACGGCATTGGCAGTATACAGAGAATACAACCACGTTACTATCATGATTCCCAATGTAGCAACCAGTGCACCCGGCATAATAGCACGTACCGGAACTTTGATACGCGGCATAATATAGTAATTCGCAAGAACCATCACGAAGAACAGCGCAGCCAAAATAGGCGTCCTAAGAGCTCCAATCAGTGTGGATGCGAATTCACTGTGGAAAATCTTATTAGCAACCATCTCACCATATACGTAAAACGTTAGTGTAAATGCTATCGCAAGCAATGACAGAATAGCCATCGGGATTGCCTTAGCTCGTTCAGTGAAGAAGTTGAATCTGTATTTTCCGCCTGTCAGAGTATAAGTTGTAAGTCTGGATAATGAGAATTCCAAGCTAGAAGCACCCCATAATGCAAGGACTAACATGAAGACGTTAGACAATGCTGTGCTGGACGCACTAAATAGACCTGTAAGCACGCTTCCCATCTGACTGGAAAGATGTGTTTCAAGCCATTCCTTTACAAAATCCATCGAAACATCAAAGATACCCAGCACCTGCGTCAGTACAATGATAATAGGTACCGAAGACATAAAGAAGAAGTATGCGATCTGCGCTGCAAATCCGGCATAATATGGATCATCAAACTGTCTCCACACGTGGAAACCCATCTTGACGAGTTTCTTAAACGTCAACGGCTCTTTGTTTTCAATGCTTTCGCCTTTTACATTGTTTTGCCAGAAATTACTCATAATTACTAATAGTATACCACATTCTGCTATTATGGTATACTGTTCATACAACAACTTATGGAGGCACAAAATGATTGCAATACTGGCATCACAGAATAAACATAAACTGCAAGAGTTTAACGGAATACTTGAAAAGCATGATCTGCAGGTAATAGCAAGAGACGATACCTGCCTGCCTAAGGACGATGTCGAAGAGACCGGAACAACACTTGAGGCCAACTCTCTGATCAAGGCCCAAACTATAAGAGATATGATCGTTAATGGCGGCTATGAGGAATATATGAACGCCCCTGTCCTTGCTGATGACAGCGGTCTTATGGTAGATGCTCTTAATGGGGCACCCGGCGTTTACTCCTCAAGATATGCCGGAGAGAATCCGACATTTGAAGATAATAATAACAAGCTCCTCTCGGAACTTGCATCAGTTCCATACGAGAAGCGTACAGCTCAGTTCGTCACAGTAATCACTATGATTTACCCTGATGGGACTACCCTTGTTGCGAAAGGCGTATGCCCCGGACACATTGCCGAGACCAAGCTTGGTGAAGGCGGATTTGGATATGACCCGGTCTTCATTCCTGAAGGCTACGACCAATCATTCTCACAGCTCGGAACTGACTTCAAGAACACCATCAGCCACCGCGCACTCGCACTCGCCGAACTCGAACGGCAAATTGAAGGCTAATTGGGGTCTAGTGCAACAGAGGGTCAGACCCCTGTGACCATTTGGTCAAACAGGGACATAGCTAACAATACTATGCTATATAACTTTATAATAAACAGAATAGGGACATACCGCGCAGGTATGTCCCATTTTTGCAATTTGGTCACAGTGGTCTGACCCTCTGTTGCACTATTTTGCGATGTGTCTTGACTCGATGTAGTATCTCTTCTCGTTAGCTTCTCCCATTGAGAATGTCTTTCTTGGGAGTGCGCCGTCTGCTGCTACTGCAGGGAAGAGCATGAACTTGTCCATAGGTGGCAGCATGAATCCTGCATTGCCTTCCTGTGTAGCCAGCTTGTTAACTGCTGCAGTTCCATGGATATAGTCGATATCGCAAACCTTTTCTTCCTTAACCATGATATCAAGAGCATTCTGAAGAGCTCCAACCTCAAGCTTGTTGCTTGGGTTCTCGATGATGATGTTGCCCTTCTGAGCCATTGTGATATAAGGAATCGCAAATGCGCCTGCAGGTACTGCTGCATCGGAGTCAGCAAGATATGCCTTGCCATTCTGGTCATTGAGGTGTCCAAGCAATTTCTCTACGAGTGCCATGCCACCAAGTCCGTGCTGGTTAGCGAAGATTACTCTGTGAATAGGCTCGAATACGATACCCTCATCGTGGATATTCTCGATCTCGCACAGTGCGTATCTAGCAGGGTGGTTCTTAGCTTCTTCAGGTGTAAGAGTCTTCTTGAGGTTCTCCCAAGCAGTCTTAGCTGTTGCCAGTGAGTGGTTACCATCTCCCATAGCCTGGAAGATAACATTTCCTGCACCATACTTAGCCTCAGCCTTGTCAAAGAGTACGGACAGAGCAGCCTTAGCTCCTGCAAGGTCTTCTTCCTTGATATATGAACCGGTAATATGTCCACCATTCATCATCAGATCAGTGTCATATACAACTGTTCTCTTAGCATCAACCAGTGGCTCGATAACTGTCTTCTCAGGGTCATCAATAAGAATCATGATATGAGGCAGCTCAATAGGTGCGCCCTCTCTGATACGCAGACGAGGTGGGATACGCTCAATTACTGTACCCTCAGTAGCTCTTGTCAGCGAAGTGGATCCCTTGTTAAAGTCATAAGCCTCAAGGTCAGTAGCAATTACCAAACCAAGACGTGAACGTCCTTCAGCTGTTCTCTTGATAAGCATTGCGCCAGGAGCGAGAGTCTGCAGAGTTCCGTCTGCCATGTACTTAGCCATAGCCTCTCTAATTGCAACAATCTTCTCAGCTTCACCCGGCTTATCGAGGAAAATCTCAGGAAGCATCAGTCTCAGAGTTGATGGAGCGTCTCCAACAATCTTCTCTACCTCTTCCCAATACTCAGGCTCTGAAGTGTACTGGTCACAAGCAACGCATGCCCACTTGTAATAATCAGTACCATCCTTAGGAACCATGATTTCCGGAATATGTAAACCAAATTTCTCCCAATCATAAACTGCCATAATATCAACCCTCCTATGAGATATTTGTGTCATTAATTAATGGTCATTCCCATACACCTTAATTATCATTGAAAAGACTCTCAAATGCAAGTTTTATTGTGATACAATATCAGTAAGAATAATGTTGCGCATATCTATGCGTCAGTCAAGGAGGCCAACATGAAGATTATTTTTAATCCGGATAAAGAATATACCGCTATGATGCGTGAAAATCTCAAAAAGAAAGACGGCTACTGTCCTTGCAGATTCGAACGAATCGAGGATAATGTGTGCATGTGCAAGGAGTTCCGCGAACAGATTGCAGATCCTGACTATGAAGGCTTCTGCCACTGCAGGCTCTACTACAAAGAAAAATAATAATGGAGGGTTAATACCCTCCATTGTTTTTCTGCAAAAGAGGGTCAGACCCCTGTGGCCAAATGGTCACAGGGGTCTGACCCTCTTTGACATTTTTTCTATTTACTCTTCATATTTATGTATTTTTTTTCAGTCTTGGTATACAATATTATCTGCTCCTTATACAAACT
>JAZUDV010000007.1:0-4719 GCA_045639825.1 Anaerovoracaceae bacterium | reverse complement strand
AAGTCTTCCTATATTCTCTGCGCTGGCACTGATAACGCGCTCAGCCTTAGCCACATACTTGACCACCATCAAGTTGCGATAGTGCTCGAGCCAGTCCTTGAGGAGCTGCTTGGCGTCCTTGCCGCGCTTGATAATTTCATCAATGTACAGAAGGGCTTTGCCAAGGTCGCCACGACCGACTGCGTCGGTCAGGGCGAGGAAGAAGTCCTCGCCGGCAGCTCCGGTATACTCGAGCACCAGATTCTTATCCAGTGTGCTGTCTCCTGCTGCCATGCACTGCTCCAAAATGCTGAGCGCATCTCTTACAGAACCATCGGCTCTTGCCGCAATAGTTCCCAGTGCATCTCTTGTAGCATTGACACCCTTCTTCTCACAGATATGCTGCATTCCACTGATGAGCTCCTCCTCAGATACTCTCTTGAAGTTGAGCTGCATACATCTCGACCTGATAGTAGGTCTTACCTTCTCAGGATCGGTAGTCGCCAGAATGAATATCGCGTACTCAGGCGGCTCCTCCAAAGTCTTAAGGAATGCATTCTCTGCAGCCTGGCTCAGCATGTGTACCTCGTCGATGATGTACACCTTGTATCTGCCAACTGTTGGCGGATACTTCACCAGATCTATTATTGCTCTAAGATCATCTACGCCATTGTTGGATGCAGCATCCAGCTCAATAACATCGACAAACTTACCTTCTCTAATCGCTTCACAGTTAGCGCAGTGACCGCATGGCAGTCCGTCTTTACCGGAACCCGGCTCACCATCCATACAGTTGACAGCCTTAGCGAGAATTCTCGCTGTAGTAGTCTTGCCGGTTCCATGTGTACCCGTGAACAAATAAGCCTGACTTACACTGCCAGTCTTAATCTGGTTCTGAAGGATCTTGACGATCTGCTTCTGACCAATAATATCCTCGAATACCTCAGGCCTCTCGGCTCTGTACAATGCTAACTGCATCTTCCTACCTCTAATGTCAATATCATCCCGGGCTTAATTATGACATTCTCCCGTTTCACATTTGCCATTACATAGATATGGCGGGAGCACTACAGTACGCAGAGGCTGATCTGCGGCACACATGACTAACCGCTTATTGCTGCTACCTCTCGGTCCTGACAAGGTTCACGGCGCCCTGTTGCGCAGGACCCCTACGCACTGTAGCACTTCCGCCACTATCTTGATATTTTACCATACAACCACGCTATTTTCAAAGAATATAGACACTAAACAACAAAAAGAATCAGCTAACGCTGACTCTTCTGTTCAATATTATATATCGGTATCCTTAGGCAGGCGTCGCCTCTCCTGCATCTCTTTTAGCCTTACAGGCGCGTGGTTGCAACGAAATATACCACTTCAAAGGATATCTCTATACTAGTATAGTAGCACAAATTATAAATCTGATATAGCTTTAGTTATTCTTTATTGATGATATCCATCATTTCTTTAGGTGTGACAACATATGGTTTAATCGGAAAATGCTTGATGTTACCTGTTACAAGATAAGCATCAATGTTACTTCTTGCAGTCATAACAATTTCATAGAAAACTGCGTCATCAGGATCCGGAAACAATTCTTCAGTAGTAGTTCTTTCAAGAAACAAACCGCAGTTCCTTATTGTTGCAAGGAAAACATTCACTTCAGCTTCATCAAAGCCAAATTCATTTCGTGTCAATACATCCTTATATTCACTAAGTATCTCCTCGTTCAGCAGCGGCACTATTGTACCTTGAATAACACTATCAATAATCTTTCCTGGTATTGATGATTGTTTCAGCATGGATGATACTACTACATTAGTATCAATGACTGCATAATATGTCATACCTACTTATCCCTTTCAGTTCTGGCTTTCTTAATTACATCATTAATATCATCTAGTGTCATTTCTGAAGTTCCTGTAAGCTCTGATTGAGCTCTCATTGAATTTATTGCAGCAATAACACGATCTCTTGGGGTATCGTTTAATGTATCAAAAGGAATGCCGTTAACTGCAACACTTTTCTTAAGGAACATTCTAATTGCTGTAGATAGGTCTATTCCCAATTGGTCATACACCATCATCGCTTGGTTCTTCAGTTCCTCATCTATTCTAACCTGTAATGTACTAGCCATATTCACATCCTCCTTTTCTTTATAGTAATGACAAATAAATGTATTGTCAATACTAATTGGATCGTATATGAAATCATATTTTTTCCCCTAGATGATAGGAACATTTTATATATATTTTCTATCATTGTCGAACATTTCTGAACCGGAATCCTACATTCTTGAACCGAATTTTGTAAAACAATTTGTTATCCGAATGGTAGGCGCGAGGTTAACCGACATAAGTCATTCTTATTTGTTGGGCTAAGGTGCGAGCGAGGGTGATAAGCAATCATTTCCGCAGGAGTCAATCTTTCGAGCGATGTAATATTATTCCGAGCAAGAGGCTCTGGAGTAGTCGGCACTTAGTGAGAGCAAGTGAGATACCTGTATCGAACGATGCTCGAACTTAGTACCGCTACGTTAAGCTCCAGCGAGGCGAGAGCCGTACTCTTGAGCGGAATTAATATTACAGCACCCGACGATGAAGATCGATTGCTTAGCACCCTCGCTCGCTCCATAATTCAATAAAAAAGGAACCGACTTATGTCGGTTCCTTACCTTAGCTATTAAACAAGCTCGAGGAATACCACTTCTGCGTTGTCTCCCTGTCTTGGCCCAAGCTTCAGAATTCTTGTATATCCGCCGTTACGTGTATCGTAACCAGGTGCGATCTCGTCGAAGAGCTTAGCTACAACTGTCTCGTCGAACACATACTCGAGAACCTGTCTTCTTGCGTGAAGGTCACCCTTCTTAGCAATTGTGATCATTTTCTCAGCAATACGTCCAGCTTCCTTAGCTCTATCTTCTGTAGTAGTAATTCTCCCGTTTCTGAAAAGATCGGTTACCAGGTTTCTCAGCATGGATTTACGGTGTGCAGAATTTCTGCCCAGCTTCTTATAACCGTTCATCAATCTTACTCCTTTCGATTAGTCATCCTCATTAGGTTTAAGGCTTAGTCCGAGCTCAGCCAGTTTGTTCTTAACTTCTACCAGGGACTTCATTCCGAGGTTTCTAACCTTCATCATGTCTTCCTCTGTTCTCTGAGTGAGTTCCTCAACAGTGTTGATGGAAGCTCTCTTCAGACAGTTGAATGAACGTACTGACAGTTCGAGTTCTTCGATTGCCATAACAAGAGCCTTTTCCTTACGATCTTCTTCCTTCTCAATCATGAACTTCATCTCGCTGACGTCTTCGCCGAGTCCGATGAACAGATCAAGGTGCTCCTGTATAATCTTAGCGCCGATGGATACGCCTTCTTCCGGTGCAATAGAGCCATCAGTCCAGATCTCCAGAACGAGTCTGTCGTAATCTGTAACCTGACCAACTCTAGTGTTCTCTACTGTGAAGTTAACCTTCTTAACAGGTGTGTAGATGGAGTCAACCGGGATAACTGCAATAGGTGTATCGTCTGTCTTGTTCTGCTCTGCAGGAACATAGCCCTTACCTGTTGCAATGTTCATCTCCATAACCAGTGCTGCATTATCTGCAAGTGTTGCAATGTGCAGATCAGGATTGAAGATCTCTGTATCAGCATCTACGATGATGTCAGCGGCAGTAACTTCCTTAGGTCCAACTGCGTTGATAATTGCTCTCTTGTCTTCATTGCCATCAATTCTAACAGCAAGTCTCTTGAGGTTAAGGATGATCTCTGTAACGTCCTCCTTAACGCCGGGAATTGTTGAAAACTCGTGGAGGATGCCATCAATCTTTACAGATGTAATAGCTGCTCCAGGAAGAGAACTGAGAAGAACTCTTCTCATGCAGTTACCAAGAGTAGTTCCGTAACCTCTCTCAAGAGGCTCGATAATGAACTTACCATACTGACCGTCTGCATTAACTTCCTTAGTAATAGTAGGCTTAATAATCTCGATCATTCTCTTCCTCCTGTTTATTAACTTGTGATAACGTATAAGACGTTCTAAGTTACTATCTTGAATAGAACTCTACGATGTAGTGTTCTTCGATAGGAAGATCGATATCTTCTCTAACAGGAGTTCTTGTGATCTTGCCCTCGAACTTATCAAGGTTGTGTTCGAGCCAAGCAGGAGTAGTAATGATCATATCCTTCAGCTCTTTGAACTTAGGGGATGACTGAGACTTAGCCTTAACAGCTACAACGTCTCCAGCCTTCAGCTCCATTGAAGGAATATTTGCCTTATTGCCATTTACTGTGAAATGACCGTGGTTAACAAGCTGTCTTGCTTCTCTTCTTGTTGCAGCAAAGCCCATTCTGAATACAGCGTTATCCAGTCTGCTCTCGAGCATGATAAGCAGGTTCTCACCAGCTCCGCCAGCTCTCTTGGAAGCCTTCTCGAAAAGATTTCTGAACTGAGTCTCGCTCAGACCATAAGTGAATCTTACCTTCTGCTTCTCTGTCAGCTGAACACCGTATTCGCTCTTCTTACGACGGCTCTGTGCAGGGTGTCTGTTTGACTTCTTATTTATACCGAGGTACTGTGGCTCGATACCATATGCTCTAGCCTTCTTCAGTACTGGTCCTCTTTCTCTTGACATATTATGTTACTCCTCCTTCCCGATTAGACTCTTCTCTTCTTAGGTGGTCTGCAACCATTGTGAGGGATAGGTGTGATGTCCTTGATCATAGTAACTCTAAGACCACAAGT
>JAZUDV010000006.1:0-14269 GCA_045639825.1 Anaerovoracaceae bacterium | reverse complement strand
TTGATGGGGTATAGCCAAGCGGTAAGGCAACGGATTCTGATTCCGTCATGCGCAGGTTCGAATCCTGCTACCCTAGCCAAGATGGTGACATAGCCAAGTGGTAAGGCCATGGTCTGCAAAACCATTATCCCCGGTTCAAATCCGGGTGTCACCTCCACCAAAACCTCTGCTGAGCAGAGGTTTTTATTTTATTTCGTGTTATAATTAGTGTAAATATATGGAGGTAATCTTATAGCTATAGCTATAAAAGGATTAGGTGTAAATGGGTAAGAAAGATAAAGCATTAAGAATAATAGAATTGATTGTAGTTCTGGTTGTTGCGGTAGCAGTGCTGTTGCCTTACATTAAGCCTGCATTGAATCATAATGACTGCGCCAATAAAGACATTGACCCTGAGAAAGCTCAGTACTGGAGAGAAGTCATGTGGAAATATAGGGATGACGATGTTGTGCACCAGATGCTGCTAATCAAATACACAGGCGGATGCGATGCTGTTGCAGAGTATTATATTAAATCTGACTATAACAACGCCTGGGAGTTGAAGCTCAAATCAAGTGCCTATGTAGGTAAGAACGGCATCAGTAGCGATATAGTTGAGGGAAATAATGCAACACCGGTTGGTGACTACGGAATTAGAGATTTTGCTTTTGGCATATTACCTGATCCGGGAACTCAGCTGGATTATCTTGATGTAACACCGACGACTTATGCCTGTGATGAAGATACTGAACTGTACAATCAGATATTTGACATTTCCCGATCCAACCACAAGGACTGTAAGGGCGAGGAAATGTATAAATATACGCCGGAGTACAATTATGGATTAACTATGGAGCACAATCCTGATAATATTTATCCTAAACAGTCTAATATATTTATCCATTGTAAAGGTGCCAAGCCTTTTACCGGTGGATGTATTGCGCTGGACCAAGAGGATATGAAGACAATACTGATAACATGTGATAAGGGAATGCGCGTTGTAGTAAATGATATATGGTAAGAAAATAGTCTGTAAATGAAAGGAATCTTCAGGCCGTGAGAAAAGGTATATCTGATAGACAACTACATGTGTTTGTGTCATCTACTTTTGAGGATATGCAGAAGGAACGTCGAATTCTGGTGGGAAATGTTTTCCCGCGAGTTGCGGAGTTCTGCCATCAGCGAAAGTGGGAATTTACAGGCGTGGATTTGCGCTGGGGCATTTCTGATGAGCAGTCGCAGCGTGGCGAGACTGTAGATATATGTATGTCCGAAATCGACCACTGTCGTCCGTTTTTTATTGGCATTCTTGGCGAACGATACGGATGGATTCCGGAGGAAGAAGAGGTTTCTGTTACCGAGAGGGAGATCATTTATGGTGCCTTGGATGCGCCGGATGAATGTACAACAGAAGAGTATGCTATTATTCTTGAGAATGTGTTGCATTGTGCAAATCCATCCATATAATACTGCGATACTACAAAACTCATGAAAATAGCGACCGAGGCGGTTCCTGACTGTATGAAGATGCTACATGCTTGTCTGCTTCGTATAATTGATCCTGCCAACAGGACTACGCTTGGATTCTACCACTTTAATCCATATGTACATGCGATGTGGACACGATATCAGCCACCGCTTCATACGGGTACGGTAATAAAAAGATATCATGAAGTTGACGACAGAACCAAACCACTGAGTTCCGGTTTGCACCTGAGCCTTTTCCGTGATCCTTATGCTGTGATTCCAACTCTTTTCCATGAGTTTCAGCACTTCAATGGAGATCCTAATGAGGCAAGCGTATTTCTCAAAACACAGATGTTTTCCATTAAGTTTTATAAGAAGTATCGGGATGCGGATGCAAGGAATGATGGCGTATTTGCCCAATTGACTGCTTTGCTGGGCATGCCGCCTGGTGCAGACAAGACTGACAAGTTGAACGATATTATTGAACGCTATTACGGAAAATGTATTAGTGAGGAGGAAGCAGAGTCTCACGCTGATCAGGAAATTGCAAGACTTAATAATATCGTGGATATGGCAAACGATCAGGAAACCTGGGATAGAGATATTAAATACCCGTATCTTGATGATGAAAATGATTCGTATAACAGAGACCTGATTCGTAGGATTATAATTCGCTACGATACTGTTCCGAAGTCAATTACCAAACGGGAATTTGAGGCAATTATCTCCGGCCAAATTGATTAATGATACTCTATAATAGAGACGTGAATTCATAGATAATAAGAAAGGATCAAGTCATGAATCTTAAGAATGCAGTAAACGAATTCCTGCATAGCAGATGTGTTGGGTTGAGACACAGCGATAAGATTGCAAAGCAGGAAGCTGAAACGGGTGTTCTGATGGGAACGAGTATTGAGCCTAATCAGATCCCATATAATATGCAGATGGACATTGATAAACTCTGTCTTGAGAATGCAATGGCAAGATTCCTGGATTCAGGTTCTGACAGGGATGCATTTGATGTGTATTTCTGTTATATGGAAATGTTCTTGGGTGACTACAGCGCCACTCGCTCTATGGTTGAACTGCTGTCAGAGTACGAGAATAACGGTAGCTCACTTCTGATGAAACATAGGGATCATTATTCTCACTCTGTTTATGTATTCGCACTCGGACTTGCTATTTATGAGACTAATTCCAAGTACAGATCAATATATGCGGACTACTATGGCCTTAATAATCAGACACAAGCGGCTCATCACTATCTGAGATTTTGGGGACTTGCATCACTTTTCCATAATATAGGATATCCGATGGAACTCCCATTTGAACAGGTAGCATCATACTTCGAGGTTAACAAGGAGAACCGTTCAGAGATGCCTTATATCGCATATCATGAACTGGGCTCATTTGCAGGTTCTTGTAATGAGGTTCTTGCACGTAGAATATGTGACAGACTGGGAGAGACATACAATTTCACATACGATTACATATTGGATGTAATTATCAGAAAGCCAAGATATCCCGACGAGTTCAACTACTTCATGGACCATGCTGTTTTCAGTGCCACTATACTGTATCGCAGACTCTTCATTGACAGAGACCTTGAACTGACTGACGAAGACATTGATGCTTTGTCAGCAATAATTCTCCATAATAGTATGTACAAACATAGAGTTGCATACTACAAGAAAGAGGGCAACAAACCGTTTGAGGCTGAGCTGATGCCACTGACATATATGCTCATGCTATGCGATGAGTTGCAGGCGTGGGATAGAACTGCTTACGGACGTAATTCCAGGAATGAGATTCAGCCAATGGATTGTTCGTTCGAATTCACAGATGGTAACCTAAGTGCTACCTACATCTATGATGAGGGAATGAAATACAAGGAAGATAATCTCAAGAAAAAGGCTCCGGGCAAAGCGGCATTCGATGCAGATATTGCAAGTATTGTGAAGACTGAGCTGGTTGGCCTTAAGTCGGAGCTCGACTGGCAGCCACGTGATGACAGCCGCAAGAGAACATATCTTTCCAACAGTAACTTCATGAGCCTGTATAACTTTGCAGTTGCACTTAACGGCCGTTGGATGCTTGGAGATGATTGGAAGGATGCTGTTGAGGCAGGTAAGGGCCATGAGTTCCTTGAAGAACATATGGATGAGTTCGAAGCAGCGTTTGAGAACATGTCACTTGAGTACAAGCTGTCCAATATCAATCAGGCCAAGTCATTCGATAAGTATCTGAATGCAATTGGTGCATTCTATACGGACAAACCTGTTGACTTCCCTGAGTTAAAGGAATTCACAGAGGCAGAATGCCTGAAGATTGGACCTATGGAGCATGAGCGTTGGCTACAGGAACACCTCGATATGGGATGGGGCTATGGCAAACTCAAGGGAATAGAACGTGAGCAGAAGAGGCTTCACGGAGATATGATACAGGAGTCCATGCTGATAGATGGCAAACTGACAACTGAAGCTGCTGCTTTACATTATAAGATGCTCGATAAGAAGGAGCAGGATAAGGACGTAGAACCAATGAATGCAATGCTGGCACTTCTTGGTATGTTCGATGGAGCCAGAGTTTATAGAATCAACTAATAATGGATAATAACACATCTTGTAAAGACATTAATAGGTATCCGTTCCTGATAGGTGTGACGGGCCATAGGGATATTGCCGCGTGCGATATTCCTGCTTTGCGTGTCTTCATAGACGAGCAGTTCAAAGCGATTAAGTCTGCGTGCGAGGGCACTCCGGTCGCCATCATGACATGTCTTGCGGAAGGCGCCGATCAATTATGTGCTGAGATAGCACTTGCCAATGATATTCCTATTATCAGCATACTGCCGCTCGAGAAGTCAGAACTGGAGAAGGACTTTGAGGGCGATGCTCTTGTTACATTCAATGAGCTATATGAGCGTTCCGCCAAAGCTTTCGTTACTCTTGATATGGAAGGCGATGATAGAGAAGACCGTAAGTATTGGTATCGTCAGGCAGGTATTTACATTGCTGAGAGATGTCAGCTGATGCTTGCTCTGTGGGATGGCAAAGAGGATACAACAGGCTGCGGCACTGCAGCAATCGTTAACTACTCCAGCCGCGAGTGGGCGCATAACGATAGAGGTTTTGCGTACAATCCAATGATAGAGTGGGTTCATATCAGACGCGCAAGGGATACTGATGATGCGGAACCGATGCAGATTACTGCCGAGAATATCGGGGTGCATCAGGGGGACGTACTTGAATTCGCCAAGGCATATGCCGGCAAGGTTCGTGAACTGAATAACAGTGATATCAGGAGAGATGATGTTGCCAACCAGCTGGCTGGAAACTATAAGGACAAGTGTACAACAGCCAATTTATCGACTGTCATCGGAGGAATTGCAACGGTGCTGTTCTTCATGCTGTATGATGTATTTGATATCAGGCCGGCACTTGCTGCGACACTGATTGCATTGGCTGTGACTTTGCTGATTAAGTATATATCCGGACCTAGAAAGGGTGATTATCTTGGCAAACAGGTGGAATTCAGGCTGCTGGCAGAAACCAACCGAGTGCAGGAATTCACCACGGGTCTGAGAAAACCATATAGCGTTTGCGACTTTTATTCTTGTTTTCTGAAGGAATCATATGGCTGGATCGAGCAGGCAGCAAGAGCCCACCTTGTTAGTAATGATGGTGATAAATTCCTTGATGAGAATGCAGTTCGGGATAATTGGTGCTACGGACAGGCTATTTATCACAGCAATGTTCAGAAACGCGATTTGCCGAAATTAAAGAAACAACAAGCAGGAACAAAAGTGGCAAGGGGCATTACTATTGCAGTATATTGCACTTTGGCAATAATTGAGCTGACAATAGTCAACTTTACAGCGTTAATTAAGGTCTTAAAAGTGTTAATGGCAGTTGGATCCGCATTATCGCTGTTCGTATCAGACTATTATGAAAAACAGGCACTTAATCATAAGTGTCAGGATTCAGTCAAGATGGAAGAACTATACCGAAAAGCTTATGAAGAATGGTGCCTGCGTGATAAGATCGGAGAATCCAAGGATTCGTTAGTAGAAATATTGGCGAGAGCCGAAATTGAAGAAATAGGATTCTGGGCATCGTATCAGAGACAATAATTCAAGCAAATAATAGTGTATTCAGGTGGAACTAATTATGATTCAAGATATCGGAAACAAACATTTTAATAATCAGTATGATCCAACCGCTGTTGCAACAGGTGATGACTATGCATTTCTGTTCAGAAACGGGATTCTAATCGGATTTACAGACAACGATATTATAATCCCAAAGGTATCGGAGTTCGGACTCAGTGAAGAAGATATGGTCGGCAAACTAAGATATCTATTCTCGATAGATGAGGACAGATACTTCATGCTGGAGGATTCGGAGGATTTGAATTTGCCTGAGGGCTACAACTTCGAGTCGATGAGAGCGCTGAGAATGTGCACTGCCAGATGTATGGCAGGCATGACAGCTCATCATCTTGTTGGCTGGTACAGGGATAACAAGTTCTGCGGTAGATGTGGCACTCTGACTGAGCATGACGACAAGCTCAGGATGGTAAAGTGCCCAAACTGCGGCAATATGGTATTCCCGAGAATTAATCCTGCGGTAATCGTTGGAGTTAGGGATGGAGACAGGCTGGTGACCAGCAAGTATGCGAACAGACCGCAGTCCAATGGCAGAGCGCTTCTTGCGGGATTCTGCGAGATAGGGGAGACTGCCGAGGAGACTGTTGCTCGCGAGGTAATGGAAGAGGTCGGACTCAAGGTTAAGAATATAGAGTACTACGGTTCTCAGCCTTGGGGCTTTGCAGGCAATCTGTCAATCGGGTATTTCTGCGATGTTGATGGAGATACCGATATTTCACTTGATGAAGAGGAACTGGCATATGCTGACTTCATGACAAGGAACGAACTACCTGAACCGGATAATATGGTCAGCCTGACAGCAACAATGATTAAGGATTTCAAGGAAGGCAAGTATTAGATTTTCTTCTGTCGTTAGTTTAAAGACTGACTTTCCCAAGTGTACGCGAATTGCGTACACTTGGGATTTTTTATGTCTAAATACACCTAATTATGTTGGTTTTTGTCCGCAAATGCTGTACAATAAGCGGGTAAGATTTTTAATTATTTCTTTAAGGAGGAAAGACAATGAAAAAGGTTTTAGCTTTAACACTTTCACTGCTTATGGTATTGACTCTGTGTGTAGGCTGCGGCGGCGGTTCCGGCTCATCCGATGGCGACACAATTAAGATCGGAGTATTCGAGCCAGCATCCGGAGATAACGGAGCAGGTGGTAAGCAGGAAACACTGGGAATCCAGTATGCTAATCAGGAGTGCCCAACAGTTACTGTTGGTGACAAGGAGTACAATGTTGAGCTCGTAATCGTAGATAACGAGTCCGATAACTCCAAGGCAGTAACAGCTGCACAGAGCCTTGTATCCAGCGGCGTATCAATCGTTCTTGGATCATATGGTTCCGGCGTATCCATCGCAGCAGCAGACACATTTGCTGATGCTAACATGCCAGCAATCGGCGTAACTTGCACTAACCCTCAGGTAACAGCTGACTGTGAGCAGTACTTCCGTATCTGCTTCCTCGACCCATTCCAGGGCACAGTTCTTGCTAACTACGCTGCTGAGAACGGATGCAAGAAGGCATACTGCCTGTCCAAGCTCGGCGATGACTATTCAGTAGGTCTTTGCAACTACTTCGTTGAGGCTTTCAAGGCTCTCGGTGGAGAAGTTGTTGAAGAGCAGTTCCCAGACAAGAACACTGACTTCACTTCATACGTAGCTAACGCTAAGAAGGCTGGATGCGACGTATTCTTCAGCCCAGTTTCAACAGAGGCTGCTGCACTGATCGTTGACCAGGCAGAAGCTCAGAAGCTCGGAATGCCTATCCTCGCAGGCGATACTTGGGATTCCAACGTTATCACTGGCGCAGCTAAGGGCAAGGACGTAGAGATCGTAGTTACTACATTCTATCAGGAGGGTGGTAACCCTGCATTCGACGAAGGCTGCAAGGCTTGGATCGAGGGCAATGCAGACGCTCTGACTAACAACGGTGGCAACACTGACCTCGCTGCTGTAACAGCAATGGGATATGATGCTTACTATGTAGCTCTTGAGGCAATCAAGGCTGCAGGTTCTGTAGAGCCAGCTGACATTCTTGCTGCACTGCCAGCACTGAACGTAACAGGCAGAGTTTGCGGAGACGTTACATTCAACGCAACAGGCGATGCTAACAAGACAGAAGCATTCGTTAAGAAGTGCAACACTGAGACAGGAGCTTGGGAGTTCCTCAAGAAGCAGAGTGCTAACTAATTAGGCTCGACGCTTAATCGTTAAAACTACAATAGCGGGAAGCCTTCCGGCTTCCCGCAATTTTACTGAAAGAAGAAGATAATATGATACAAACTTGGTTACCGTATATACTTGCGGGTATCGCAATTGGCGGACAATACGCGTTGATAGCAATAGGATATACAATGGTCTATGGTATCCTGAGACTCATCAACTTCGCTCATGGTGACGTATTCATGTGGTCAGGACTTATTATGGTTTACCTGATTACAGTACTTCCACTGTGGGCTAGCGTTATTTTGGTTATAGCCTTCGCTATTCTTCTTGGTACGACAATAGAGAAGGTAGCATACAGACCATTAAGATCTGCACCTCGTATGTCTATCATGATTTCTGCAATCGGAGTTTCTTATCTCCTGCAGAACGCTGCTCTGTATATCACAGGCGGACTTACTAAGACATACCCATCAATCGGATTCTTACAGAAGGTCGTTCAGATTGGACCTGCTAACACTAAGATGGTAACATTGATCACTCCAATCATTACTATCGTGCTGGTTGTTCTCTTAGTATTACTGATCAACCACACTAAGATTGGTATGGCAATGCGTGCAGTTTCTCGTGATTTCGAAACATCCTCCCTGATGGGAATTGATATTAACAGGGTTATCACTGTTACATTCGTAATTGGATGCGGACTGGCTGCAATCGGCTCAGTTCTGTTCTTCTCCAATTACACAGGAATTCAGCCTATGTCAGGTGCAATGCCTGGACTTAAGGCATTCGTTGCTGCTGTATTCGGCGGAATCGGTTCCGTGCCTGGCGCTGTTGTTGGTGCGTTCATCATCGGTGTATGCGAGAACATCATCAAGGGTGCAGGTTGGACAACATTCTCTGATGCATTCACATTCGTACTGCTCATCATCATCCTGATGGTTAAGCCAACAGGACTCTTCGGTGAGAAGAACATTGATAAGGTATAGGAGGGGGCCATGGACGTTAAACTTAACAAGAAAACCAAAACATTGCTCACTGCTATAGCACTTATCCTCATTCTCTTTGCTTCATATGCTGCAGATGCGTTTATTCCTGCAAGTTCCAGCATGAGAATGGCAGTAACAGTACTCGAGAAGGGAGCAATATATGCACTCGTAGCAGTATCCATGAACCTGCTTAACGGTTTTACCGGACTGTTCTCACTTGGTCAGGCCGGATTCATGCTGATCGGTGCATATACATATGCAATATTTACAATCCCGGCTGCTAAGCATGCAGACGTATACATGTATTTCGATGGCGGAGCAATTCAGTGGTCCATCGTTGAAATTCTTGAGTCCAAGCTGGGAGTATTCGGACATTATCTTGGAATGTTAATTCCAATGCTGCTCGCAGGAATCATTGTTGCAGTAATTGCATACTTAATCGGAATTCCTGTACTGAGACTCAAGTCCGACTATCTGGCAATCGCTACACTGGGATTTGCCGAAATCCTGAGAGCGTTCTTCCAGTGGAATACACTTGGACCTGTTACTAACGGTTCCAACGTACTGAGAAAATACACAACATATGACAATTCAGTATTCCCGGTAATCATCGCGATGATCTGCATTGCTTTCATCATGTTGTTAATCAATTCCAGCTACGGAAGAGCATTCAAGGCAATCAGAGATGATGAAATCGCTGCTGAGGCAATGGGTGTTAACCTGTTCAAGCACAAAGAGATGGCATTCGTTATTTCATCATTCTTCGCAGGAATCGGTGGAGCACTCCTGGCAATGTTCCAGGCAACTATTGCTGCTACACCATTCACAACAACAATGACTTATGAGATCCTGCTCATCGTAGTAATCGGTGGTATCGGATCTGTTACAGGTTCAGTTCTGGGAGCATTCCTCTTCACTGCTTTCTCAGAGTGGTGGCTGAGAGGACTCGATGCAGGTAATTGGCTGGGAATCAGCTCCAGCCTGTTCAGACCCGGATTCCGTAAGGTTGTATTCGCAGTTATCATCATGCTCATCGTACTGTTCGCAGCACAGGGCATCATGGGAACCAGAGAGTTCAGCTGGGAAGGCTTCTTCTCATGGTTCAAGAATCTGCCTAAGAATCTCAAGAACGCTCCTGCCAAGAACAAGGCAAGAATGGAGATCAAGAAGATCCAGAGAGAAAGAGCTAAGCAGGCTAAGGAAAGAGCTAAACAGGACAAGGCTAATTCCGCAGCTAAGTCAGCAAGCGGTGAGAAGCTCTTCGAGCCACTGCCTGTATATGATCACGTTGTAGTATTTAAGGAGGGCAAGTAATGAAACCTAACAAAGATATTGTTGTTATGCAGCTCTCCGATGTTACAATGCAGTTCGGCGGAGTTGTTGCTGTAGACAACCTGAACCTCAAGGTTCACAAGAACGAGATCGTTGGACTTATCGGACCTAATGGTGCCGGCAAGACAACAGCATTCAACTGCATCACCGGAGTATATGAGCCAACTAATGGTTCTGTTGAGATCAACGGTGAGGTAGTAATTGAGAATTACCCACAGGGTAAGATGAAAGATACTTACAAGGGTAAGAATCAGGGCAAGTACACTAAGTCACTGTCCATGCTCCCTGACAAGGTAACCAAGCTCGGCGTTGCTCGTACTTTCCAGAACATCAGACTGTTCAAGGGAATGACAGTACTCGAAAACGTAATGCTGGCTATGCATATGAATCAGAAGCAGTCCTTCTTCGGTGCTGCTCTGCGTAGCCCTCTCGCTCGTAAGGAAGAGGCTGCTATGAGAGAAGAGGCACTGGAACTGCTGAAGAAGGTTGACCTCTATGAGAATAGGGATGACCTCTCAACATCACTGCCTTATGGTAAGCAGAGACACCTTGAGATTGCCAGAGCTCTTGCAACCAAGCCAAGCATCCTGCTCCTCGACGAGCCGGCTGCAGGTATGAACCCACAGGAGTCTGACGACCTGATGAAGTTCATCGGACGTATCAGAGATGAATTTGACCTCTCAATCCTGATGATTGAGCACCATATGCAGGTTATCATGGGTATCTGCGATTATATCTATGTACTCAACTATGGTGGACAGATTGCAGATGGTACAGCTGAAGAGATTCAGAGCAACCCTGCAGTAATTGAAGCATATCTGGGGGTGGATGAATAATGTTAGCAATAAGAGATTTACATGTTTATTATGGCGGAATTCACGCCCTACAGGGTATCGATATCGATGTGCCTGATGGCCAGATTATTTCACTGATTGGAGCTAACGGAGCAGGTAAGTCAACTACTCTCAAGTCTATCATGGGACTCGTTGGCAAATCACAGGGTCACGTATTCTGGGATGACGTTGATATCACTTCAATGAAGACCAAGGATATCGTTAAAGAGGGAATTATTCTCTGTCCTGAAGGAAGAAGAATTTTCCCTGATCTGACAGTAGATGAGAACATCGCTGCAGGAGCATATCTGAGAAAAGACAAAGAGGAAATCGCTAAGGACAGAGAATGGGTTTACAGCCTGTTCCCAAGACTTAAGGAAAGAACATGGCAGCTCGGTGCAACACTTTCAGGTGGTGAGCAGCAGATGCTGGCAGTAGCCAGAGCACTGATGTCCAAGCCAAAACTGCTGATGCTCGATGAGCCTTCACTCGGTCTGGCGCCTCTGGTTATCAAGGATATTTTCGAGATAATCAAGAAGATTGCATCTGAAGGCGTTAACATCATGCTTATTGAGCAGAACGCTAAGGCTGCACTTGAGATTTCCGATTACGCTTATGTAATGGAAACAGGAGTTATCACTATGGCAGGTCCTGGTAAGGCTCTTCTGAACGACCCAAGAGTACAGCAGGCATACCTCGGAGAATAATTAAATGAAAAGAAACATCAACAAAGCCCTGGCATTAGTGCTGGGGCTTATGATGCTAACTGGCATGTTAGCATTAACATCATGCGGCGGTAACAGTGGTAGCAATGGCGAAGTATATGTCTATTGCTATGGCGATTACTATGATCAGGCCATTGTTGACCTGTTCGAGAGTGAGACCGGAATCGCAGTAATTCAGGACACATATGATACAGCAGAGGAGTTGTACACTGTTCTTGAGAATGATTCATCAAGCTATGATTGCATCTGCACTTCTGACTATATGATTGAGAAGATGATAGGCAATGATATGCTTGCTGAACTCAATTACGACAATATTCCTGAGAGCAAGAATCTCGACGAAGTTTATATGGATAAGTCAGAAACATTTGATCCGGGTAATAAGTATTCAATCCCATACCAGGTTGGTGTTGCAGGAATTCTTTACAACAAGACCATGGTAGATAAGGATGCTGTTAAATCCTGGGATGTACTCTGGGATAAGAAGTATGCTGATCAGATTGTAATGCCTGACAGCGTTAGAGATGCTTTCCAGTTATCACTTAAGAGACTTGGTTACTCACTCAATACTGATAATGAGGCTGAGATTAAGAAGGCTGGAGAAGAGCTGGAGAAACAGAAGGGCTTGGTTTACAAGTATGCCAACGATTCCGCAAGAGATTGCCTGGCAGATGGATCTGCAGCAATCGGAGTTGTATGGAATGGAGAGTATGCGTACACGATAGACCTTAATCCGGATGTTGAGTTCGTTGTTCCTGAAGAAGGTTCAGAGTTCTTTATTGATTCATGGGCTGTGCTCAAGAATGCAGCTAATAAGGACAATGCTGAGAAGTGGATTGACTTCCTCTGCAGAGCTGATGTTGCAGCAACGAACTACGATTATCTTCATTACACAATGCCTAACAAGGCTGCAATGGAATTGATTCCTGAGGAGGATAAGAACAATCCGGCTATTTTCCCTGGAAGTGACATCATTGCAAGATGTGATTCACTCAAAACTTTGCCGGATGAGGTGATGGACATCTACAGTAAGTATTGGAAGAAGGTCAAAGCCGAATAGAGTAATTATAAAACTCCCTTGTGCCAATCAGCCAATAGGGAGTTTTTCTCTAATAATACGTATTTGTCGCAATAACAACGCCAGGGGTCAAAAAGTGCACAAATCAATAGCGTGCGGTCATATTGCGACAAATCCTCCAATAATACAAAGAATGACAACTTCGGCTTCGCCGAAGTTCTCTATGATGCGTTGTCCATAGTTATACTTGTTCTATTTTTCTTACGTTGCAACATGTACAAGCATATTACACAATTCCAAACCTGAGAAAGTGTCCATAACACGGATGGATCCGGAACCCTTTTTCAAAGGCTTGATTGTCAATGTTAGTGTTCCATTCACGAAAGATGCATTCGTTTTCTCAAAACATCCATTGCTATATATCCAAACATCGACGTTAATAGATTTTCCACAATTCACTTTAACGGTTTGTGGTGTTGGATATGTTAATAATAGATAGGTAGGATTGCCAAGCCCTTGTTTTGTATAGGTTGAGGTTACTTTTACCGTGCAGCTTACCTCATCATCTACAGTGATTGTTAAATCGGTTTCGCCTTGTGACTTGCTGGTAATATAGCAATAAATCAAATGTTGCTTGCCTTCCCAAACATGGTCATAGTTGGTTGAAATGATGCTTGAATGTGAGAACGTGAAATCATCATTGTAGGACACGTTGAAAACAATTACTTGCTTTTCCTCTCCAACGGTAACTTCATTTACAGGGCAAGTAACATGTATATCAGAAGTTTTTATCAGATAGTATTTTTCCGCACTGTATTTTCCCTTCGTGTTTCCGTTTACAGCTCTAACTTTATAAATATAATAGCGACCCTTAGTCTGCTTGAATTTGGCTGAAGTGGAAGTAGTTGTTTTGACACAGCTGAATTTATCATCACCGGTATGCCATCTATAGACTTTATACTTCTTGGCATTCTTAGCCTTCTTCCATGACAGCTGCACCTTGGTTGTATCACATTTCTTGATTTTAAGTCCTGTTACCTTAGCAGGAGTCTTGGATGCCGCATATGAATAATCTGTATTGATAAAAACAAACGCTGCGAAAACCAGTACAAATGAGAGTAGAAGCAACACAATATTTTTTTTAGTATTTCCCATAATCATCATCCTTTCTTATGCGCGGGCGATATTGTTTCACAGATTATACAACACCCATTTCGAGAAAAAAAGCGAATTTGTCGGTTTCGAGAAGCTTAATTTTTGTCTGAATTTTGTCGACAATTATAAAAAACTCCCTATCGGCCAATTGAACTGCAAGGGAGCTTTGTTGTATTAATAATTAGAGAGTCTCTGTTACCGGCACACTGCTTAGTCTGTCGAAATAAGTCTTATAATTCTTGTCGTATTCATCCATGTAGTCCACATTATTGGAGTGGTGGAGCTCGTGAATGTATGCGTGCTCATTACCAACGATTTCCTTGTTCTCGCCTTCGAGAATGTAAACTGCTACGTCTGAGCACTTATCTGAGATGTGCTCGAAGTTAGTCAGAATGTTCTGGAAGTGAATGCCGAGAATAGGATCGCAGTGTTTGTTAACCATTCTGTAA
>JAZUDV010000005.1:0-11433 GCA_045639825.1 Anaerovoracaceae bacterium | reverse complement strand
TCAGAATGTTCTGGAAGTGAATGCCGAGAATAGGATCGCAGTGTTTGTTAACCATTCTGTAAACATGTCTTGCATTCATGTTCTCAACGAGGTCATCGATAACCTCTTCAAGAGGTTCTACCTTCTTGGCAATCTCAATGTTACGCTTCTGATAAGCATCTGTAGTAAGATCAAGAATCTCATTACATGCATCTACCAGAATCCTGAGTTCTGCCATGGCATTATCTGAGAAATGCTTACCTGTTGCTCGTAATTGTGCGAGATCTTCGGTGATGTTAACAGCAAGGTCTCCGATACGCTCGAAACAGATGATGGCTTTGAGATTGTAGTTCTGTCTACGCGTATCCTTCTCGAGGTTAACGTATTGCGACATTGCAATAATGTAGTTATTTGTAGCGTCTGTAATTGTATCGAGCAGATCCTCGCGTTGATTGATTCTCTCATCTCTTGCAGGATCGTAGTCATATATCTGCTCTATGCAGGCATTAAAGTTGTGTCTTGAGAGGTCAATCATCTGTGCTACACAAGCCTCAACCTGGTCAAGCGCGATAGCAGGTGTTGAGAGGAGACGCTCATCAAGTCCATCAAGCGTTGCCAATGCAATAGCATCTTCTTCGGCAATCGGTTCTTCCTTAACAATTGAAACTGTAATTCTCTCGAATAGACTCGTAAGTGGGAGCAGGAGTACTGCCGGAACAAGTCTGAAGAATCCGTGCAGGTTAGCGACACCACCTGAGTTAAGTGTTGATGTCCACATCTCATCGCTGATAAGACCTGTGGTTCTGCCGATGATGACAAGCAATATGCATAATGCTGCGGCAAATAAATTATAGACAACGTGTACAACAGCAGTTCTGCGCTGATTAGGCTTGGCCCCGATGCGGCTGACAAGGTAAGTTGTCAAGCAGTCTCCGATGTTGACACCGATTACTACAGCAAATATTCCCTTGAAAGTAACACCAATGGAACTTGCAATAGACTGGATGATTCCGACTACTGCAGATGAAGACTGTACTACTCCGGTTACACCGACACCGGCGAGGAAGCCCAAGAGGTAGTTGTTCTCGAATGCAGTGAGGAGCGAACTGAGTGATTCTCCGAATTCAGCAACAACGTCGCTCATGTAGATAAGTCCCATGAAGAGCACTCCGAAGCCACAAGCAATATTGCCTACGTTCTTGGATGAGCTTCTCTTGATGAACATTATCATCACTATTCCGATGATAAGTGCCAGAGGAGCAAGATTGTCTGCCTTGAAGAAGTAGAGCAGGCTGTCTTCACCTGAGCTGACATCCATCAGTCTTATGATCTGAGCCGTGATTGCTGTACCTACGTTAGCACCAAGAACGATGCCGATTGATTGATGGAATGTCATGAAACCGGCACCGACAAGTCCGACTGTAATAACAATAGTAGCAGTCGAGCTCTGAATTATACAGGCAACCAACATACCGAAAATGAAGCCCATGTATGGTTTGTTAGTAACCTTGGCGAGAGCGTTTTTCATTGCTCCGCCGGATGAACTCTTGAGTCCATCACCCATGACCTGCATTCCGTAGAGGAACATTGCCAGGCCGCCAAGGAAGGCTATCGCTCTATAAAGTATTGCCATTATCTAATACAACCTCCGAGTAAAATTTATGTAAACATTGCTTAAATATCACGCAAAATTTTTTCTGCTTCAAACTTTCTCCATTTATATTATATACACTATGCATGTCAAAAATATAGATGTATAAATGTGTTTATTTGCAAACATAACGCACGCTTAAGTCATTTTTGATGTTCACATAATACGACACAAATTCCCTACAACTAAGTAGGAATTTTTATATTGACTTATTCCCACCCCTGTAGTAGGATTTACAAAGATAGTGATATAAGGGAAAGGAGGGCCTGCATATGATGGTTTCATCCAAGGGCAGATATGCGCTAACGGTTATGGTGGATATTGCCAAGAACGATGAAGGTAACTACGTATCGCTCGCAGATATAGCAGAGAGAGAGAATCTGTCAATGAAGTATCTCGAGAGCATTATCGCAATATTGAATAAGGGTGGATTGCTCAACAGCGCCAGAGGCAAGAATGGTGGATACAAGCTTGCCAAGAAGCCTAATGAGTACAGCATCAGTGAGATATTGCTGCTTACAGAAGGTAGCTTGGCACCTGTTAACTGCATTATGCAAGATGGCGTCCAGTGCGATAAGGCGGCCGGATGCAGCACTTTGCCATTGTGGGCAGGTCTGGATAAAGTTATAGATAATTATCTGGGCGGAATAACGCTTGAGGATATAGTTTCAGGCAATCGCAAGAAGATATTAGGCGATTATTGCGACAAGTGTGCGACACTGTAGTTGGACACAATAAAGGGAGGACGAAATGAGAGTATATGCTGATAATGCAGCAACTACTTATCTGAGCAAGACTGCAAGAGATGTGATGGTTGAATGCCTTGATAAATACAATGGCAATCCTAACAGCCTTCACACCGACGGACAACTGACACAGGAGAAGCTGGATGAGGCAAGAGAAATTGTTGCTGACTGTATTAATGCCAAGAACCCAAATGAGATTTACTTCACGTCAGGTGGTAGTGAATCTGATAACCAGGCTTTGCTGAGTGCAGCCAGGGTAATGGGTCCTAAGGGCAAGAAACATCTGATTACGCTCAATATTGAGCATCATGCAATTCTTCATACAATGAGAAAGCTCGAGAGTGAGGGCTTTGAAGTAACATATCTAAAGCCACAGGCTAACGGCATTGTTTCACTGGATGACCTTAAGAATGCAATTCGTGAAGATACTGCACTTGTCAGCATCATGTTTGCAAACAATGAGATGGGCGCAGTTCAGCCAATAGCTGAGATTGGAGCCCTGTGCCGTGAGAAGGGAATCCTCTTCCACACAGATGCAGTTCAAGCTGCCGCACATCTTCCAATTGATGTTCAGGCTATGAATATAGATATGTTGTCAATGTCGGGACACAAGTTCCATGGACCTAAGGGAGTTGGCGTTTTCTATGCGCGTAATGGCATCAGAATTCTGAACGTTATCGAAGGTGGTGCTCAGGAGAGAGGTAAGAGAGCCGGAACCGTAAACGTTCCTGCAATTGCAGCAATGGCAGCAGCACTTAAGGAAGGCTGTGACAACATGGAGAAGAACATGTCCCATGTAGCTGCAATGAGAGACAGATTAATTGAGAAGCTTAGCGACATTCCGTATTCACAGCTGAATGGAGATCCTGTTAAGAGACTGCCTGGCAATGTCAACTATTCCTTCGAGGGCGTTGAAGGAGAGAGCCTGTTGCTCGCTTTGGACAACTACGGCATCTGCTGTTCATCCGGAAGCGCATGTACAAGTGAGTCGCTTGACCCATCACATGTTTTGACAGGAATGGGTGTTCCTATTGAGGCAGCACATGGATCACTGAGATTCTCACTCGGTGAAGATATTACAGAAGAAGAAGTAGACTTTATTGCTGAGAAGGTGCACAAGGTTGTTGAACTCTACAGAAACATGTCTCCATATTGGGAAGATCTTGAGACAGGTAAGAGACAGCACTGCATCGCTAAATAAGAATTAAAGATATTGAAAGGAGAAAAACAATGTCATTATATACAGATAAGGTAATGGATCATTTTGAGAATCCACGTAATGTAGGCGTTATCGAGAATGCAGATGGTATCGGTGAAGTAGGTAACCCAACTTGCGGAGATATCATGAAGGTATATCTCAAGATTGAAGGAGATGTTATTGCAGACGTTAAGTTTAAGACGTTCGGATGCGGTAGTGCAATTGCAACAAGCTCAATGGCAACAGAGCTCATCAAGGGCAAGAGCATCGAAGAAGCTCTTGAACTCACTAACAAAGCAGTAGTTGAGGCTCTTGATGGACTTCCTGCAAGAAAGATCCACTGCTCGGTTCTCGCTGAGGATGCTATCAAGGCTGCTCTTGTTGACTACTTTAACAAATCAGGAAAAGATATGCCTGAAAGCCTTAAGGATTTCCACCCACACGAGGAAGAATAGATTTATTTATAACAAAATAGTAGCTGGCGCACAAAGAAATTTGTGCGCCTTTGTTTTTTTGTAATAAATAGTGGACTTTAGTGCGATAAATTGATAAAATATGTTCGTTGGTGAAATTTTTCACGATAATTGAATAGGAGGAACCTGATGAGTAACGGTACAGTTAAGTGGTTCAATAACGATAAGGGCTATGGCTTTATCGAGAACGACGAGGGTGGTAATGACGTTTTCGTTCATTTCTCTTCAATTCAGATCGAAGGATTCAAGACATTAAAGGAAGGACAGAAAGTTACTTTTGATATTGAGGACGATCCTAAGAACGAGAACAAGAAGAGAGCCGCTAACGTACAGATTGTAGAGTAGACCGTTTTGCTTATACATCAAACATGTACATGAGAATCCGCCAGTTGGCGGATTTCTTTTGTTCATAAAAAGTTCATACAATTTTCACCACCATTAAGCATGGGTGGTGTATACTATTAGCGGTGTGTAAATATACATACTGCACGAAGGAGATTGATAGATGAACAAGAAAGTAATGAAGCTTGCTTCAAGTGGTAAACGATTCGGTGCATACTGCCTGGATAAGATTGTGCCTTTTATTTTGACATGCGTTATCCTTGCGGTAATCGCTAAGCTGGGTTCGCTTACAAATGCCGGCAGCATGTATGGATACGGCTATGGCTATGGGTATAACTTTGGTGGTAGTGCGGTCGGTGCGCTTGGAACAATAGCATCAGTATTTGTTGTAATTGCGATAGCGCTTGCATACGTTGTTGTTCAGATATTCTTCTATACTAAGTCCAAAACCATTGGTAAGGCAATTCTTGGACTGCAGGTTATCAGCAGTGTTGACGGACAGCCGGTTGGCGTATTTAAGATGATACTGAGAGAATGGTTTGCCAAGAAGGCATCCGGATCGGTATTATTGCTGGGCTATATCTGGATACTTATCGATGATAAGAAGAGAGGCTGGCATGACAAGATCATGGACACCTATGTAGTTGATGTTGTTGAAACTGCAAGGTATAACGTGAACCGTAACGCAAATGACGGAATGGAACACGGCTCAGAAGATGATAGGATTGAGTCCATCATTGAGGAGCCTGTAGTAGATATTGTTGAAGAGAATAAAGAGCAAGAAATTCAAGATGTAGTTAATACTAATCCTGAAGGAGGAACCACTATTGAGTGATTTTGGCTTTGAAGTAGGCAAGATAGTTGAGAAGAAACTTCTTGTCGAGAAGATACTGAAGTTTACAATTGAGACTGCAGAGACACATTTTACTCGTCCGGGACAGTATGCCGAGCTAAGGCTTACCGGAAGTGAGGATGAGGAAGCATTTATTGTAAGTGAATACGATGGCAAGAGATTTACCGTAGTATTCAAGATTGATGGTAAGGTTTACGAAGAAATTTCCCGATTAGAACTTGGAGACAAGCTTGAAGTTTGCACCGGACTCGGCAATGGTTACGATGTGGATGACATACCTGATGGAGCAGTGATTCTTGCGGATACAACAGGTATTCCGCAGATGCTGGGACTCCTTAGAGAACTGCTGATGAGAGGCAAGGAGTGCAAACTGATTCTCGGCTATGAGACCAAGGATCATGTATTCATGATGCCTCAGTTCCGCAATCTGTGTAATAATATTGAAGTGTTGACAGCAGATGGCAGTAACGGCAGACAGGGAAGAGCCTATGACGGAATCAGAAAGGCAGAATACGTTGTAGCAGCAGGTTCCGTAGAGATGCTCGACAATTTGGCTAAGAAGGCTGATGCAGGACAGTTTAACCTTGATGGAATGAATGTTACTAAGTGGTAATATATAGTTAATAAGCATGAAAAAGAACGCAATATATAGTGCGTTCTTTTCCTTTTTATGCTAAGATATATGAATCTAGATAGCTTGCCGTAACGAAGAGGTGTATATGCAGCTGACAGATGCTGAGATCAGAGAGATACTGATAAGAGAGAAAAAACGCAAAATAATCAGAAAGCGCAAGTTCAAGAGAGCGCTTTCATTACTGTGCTTTCTCCTGATTATTGTTCTTGCAATTGGTATCTATATCAATAGAGATGCAAGAGTCACTGCCAGGGGTGTAATATTTGTCGATGCCGGTCATGGCGGTGTCGATGGCGGTTCCACTGTCGGTAAGAGGCTGGAGAAGGACGATACACTCAAGCTCGCATTAGCTGTTAGAGATGAGCTTGAGGATAGGGGCTTTAAGGTCTTCATGTCAAGGACCAAGGACAAGGATGTCGATAGAGCTGAGAGGGGCAAAATGGCCAACAAGAAGGATGCTCAATTCTTCATCTCAATTCACCGCAACAAGGCGGAAGAAGGCGATGGAGTCGAAGTGTACACGCCTTCCAAGGTTGATGAAGCCTCAGAAATACTCGGAAAGAACATATTCGAGGCGCTGGTCGGACAGGGCTTCACGGAGAGAAGCGTTAGAGCAGGCACACTTGTTTCGGCCAATGAGGATTATCTCGAGAATAGTGTACCTGACATGCCTTCATGCCTTGTCGAGGTAGGCTTCCTCCAGAGCAAGAAGGATAACAAGCTATTCGATGATAATCTTGAAGAGAATGCCAAGGCGATGGCTGAGGCAATTGAGAATTCATTTATCAAACTGTACGAACAAGACCAGGGCTACGACGAAGTATAGCGATAGTGGCTTCAAGAAGAGGTTTTCGCATCGCCTCTGGATTGGGGGAACACTATTGACAATGTTTGGTATGCTTTGGTATAATCACTCCGTTGCAAATGCAACAATTCATACAACGTCAGGAGGTGAGACAAGAATATGGCACAGGTAATCGTTAGAGAGAACGAGAGCTTAGAAAGCGCTCTTAAGAGATTTAAGAGATCTTGCGCTCGCGATGGCGTTATGGCAGAGCTGCGTAAGAGAGAACATTATGAGAAGCCAAGCGTTAAGAGAAAGAAGAAGTCAGAGGCTGCTCGTAAGAAGGCTCGTAAGTTCTAATCGGAACACATATATGTTGATATCAAGATGCGAATCCAAGTGGGTTCGCATTTTGCGTTTAATAAGGAGGATACTATGGGACTCAAGGAACAATTAATGGAAGACTACAAGCAGGCTATGAAAGCCGGCGATGCTGTTAAGAAGAACACTGTTAACATGGTTAGAGCAGCAATCAAGCAGCACGAGGTAGACACAAGAGAAGAGATGAACGACGATGCAGATATCGTAAGAGTTATCAAGAAGCAGGTTAAGATGAGAACCGATGCCATCGCTGAATTCGCTAAGGGTGCGAGAGAAGATATGGTTGAGGCTTACAACAAGGAAGTTGAGATTCTCAAAGCTTATCTGCCTGAGGAGATGGGCGCTGAAGAGATTAAGGCTAAGGTTGCTGAGATCGCTGAGAAGACAGGCCTTACTGACGGCATGAAGAGTATGGGCGCACTTATGAAGGAGTGCATGAAGGAACTTAAGGATGCTGCAGACGGCAGCGAAGTTAACAAGGCAGTTAAAGAATTCTTAAGCGGAAAATAATATGGAATTAAAGATTAATATACCTGAAAATATCAATATCCAGGATCTCTTCGGCAATTACGATGCGAATGTTAAGGCTGTCGAGAAGATCACGGATACCAATATGATAGTCAGAGACGGTCAGCTGATAATTGAAGGCAGAGACCCTGAACTTGCTGCGAGAATTATTGCCAGATTGATTGAGGCTCTCAACATTGAGCCTAACCTGGACAGTCAGCGCTTGAATTACATTATCGACATGGAGATGGGTGGCAACAGCTATGATGAGAAGAGCACATCAAGTGACATCATCTGCTACACCCATATGGGCAGACCGCTCAAGCCTAAGACCAAGGGTCAGAAGGAATACATTGACAAGATTCGTAACAACGACATGATCTTCGGAGTCGGCCCTGCAGGTACAGGTAAGACGTACCTTGCTTGTGCGATGGCTATTGCGGCTTACAAGAACAAAGAGGTTGAGCGTATCATTCTGACAAGACCGGCTGTAGAGGCAGGTGAGAGATTGGGATTCCTTCCGGGTGATATGCAGGAGAAGGTTGATCCTTATCTGAGACCGCTTTACGATGCCCTTTATGATGTCATGGGACCTGAGGCAGCTGCCAAGCTCAAGGAGAAGGGCGTAATTGAAGTGGTTCCTCTGGCGTATATGAGAGGACGTACTCTGGATAACTCCTTTATCATTCTTGACGAAGCTCAGAATACAACAAGAGAACAGATGAAGATGTTCCTGACAAGAATGGGATTCAATTCCAAGGTTGTTGTCACAGGAGACATCACTCAGATAGACCTTCCGAACGGAGCAATGTCCGGACTCAAGGAGGCTACCAGGGTTCTTAAGAACGTAGAGGGAATCGAGTTCAGTTATTTCACTGAGGTCGATGTAGTAAGACATGAGCTGGTTAAGAGAATTATCAAGGCTTATGAGAACTACGATAATGCAAGAAAGAATAAATAGCAGGTAATTAATGAGATTATATATTAGCGACGAAGACAATAGACTTAATGAAGAGATTAAGGGTTTGATGCAGCAGGCGAGTGAGGCTGCACTTAGCAGCGAGTTCGGCAAGGAACTCGAGGATAAGGGCTTTGATATCAGCAAACTGCCTGTTGACCTTAGCGTATCTATTGTCAACTATGATGAGATACAGGAACTGAACAGAGATTATCGTGGAATTGACAAGATTACAGATGTATTGTCATTCCCGCAGTTTGCTGATGAGGAAGAACTGGCGTATGACCTTGCCGATCTCGCTGAGAGTCTTGATGAGGGCGTCGAAGACGTCCTCGGTACAATGCTCGGTGATGTCGTTATTTGCTATGACAGAGCAGCCGAGCAGGCAGAAGAGTACGGCACAGGCATCAAGCGCGAACTGATATATCTCTTCGTTCACAGCATTTTCCACCTCTTCGGATATGACCATATGGAAGAGGATGAGAAGGCTGTAATGAGAGCACGCGAAGAAGCTGTAATGGAGGTTGTTGGATTATGAAGTCAGGTTTCATTGCAATTATAGGCAGACCTAATGTAGGCAAATCAACTCTCCTCAATTCAATCCTCGGAGAGAAGATTGCGATTACATCCAGCAAGCCACAGACAACACTTAACAGAATAACAGGAATATATACTGACCTTGAGGCAGACGACGGCAATGGGTTACAGATGATATTTCTCGATACACCGGGAATTCACAAGCCTCACAACAAGCTTGGTTCTGCTATCAACGAGACAGCAATCAACACCTTCAAAGGCGTTGATGTTATTGTTTTGATGATAGATGGCACCAAGGAATTCGGTATCGGTGATGAGAAGCTGCTCGCAATGCTCAAGGATGAATCCACTCCTAAGATCCTTGCCATCAATAAGATGGATATGATGGGACCGGAGGAATACCTTGCTCTCTACAACAAGTATGAGGCTATGGGTCTGTTCGATGACATCTATGGTGTCAGCGCTCTTAACGGGGACAATGTTCAGATGCTGATTGACAAGCTGGCTGAGTATATGAACGAGGGCCCTATGTACTATCCTGAGGATATGGCAACAGAGCATCCTGTAAGATTCATAGTCAGCGAGATAATTCGTGAGAAGCTGCTGCAGTATCTGAACGACGAAGTTCCTCATGGAGTAGCAGTTGAGATTGAGTCTTTTGAAGAGGGCGACAGACTTACTGAGATATCCGCTGTAATTTACTGTGAGCGCAAATCTCACAAAGCTATCATCATCGGAAAAGGTGGTGCCAAGCTGAAAGGAATCGGCAAGGCGGCGAGAGTGGAGATAGAGGATCTGCTCGGAACCAAGGTTTTCCTGAATCTCTGGGTTAAGGTTAAGGAGAATTGGAGAGACAACGAGAGAACTATACGCAGCTGGGGATATAAGGACGAATAATGCTGGTAAGTAGCGAGGGAATAGTATTAAAGCAACGCAAGATTGCCAATAACAGGAGAATGATTACCGTGTTCACCAAGAACTACGGTAAAATTTCTTGTGGTACATCTTTGACAGAGAAGAGCAAGGGTAAATCAGCGCTGGCCATCAGACCATTCACCTATGCTGACTACGATATCTTCAAGGGCAGAGACTATTACAATATCAATTCTGCGCAGACCAAGAAGAGCTATTATTCAATAGGTGAGGACCTCGACAGGTTCCTTGTTGCCAGCAAATTTATAGAGTATTTGGATAAGCTTCTTGAGGAGGATCAGCCAAGACCCAAACTCTTCGACATGACTGTGGAGTTCCTCGAGATTATCGCTGAGTCCGAACGCAATTATGACACCTTGTTATACGCATTTATTATCAAAACTTTGCGCGTACAGGGCGTTATGCCGGAGCTCACATGCTGCGTAGACTGTGGCAAGAAGACAGATGATTTTGGCTACGAAATAGCCGATAACAAGAAGGGACACGCTTTCTCCATAAATTCCGGCGGAATCATCTGTGAAAGCTGTATAGAAAGAGAGAAAACAAACGGCAATCCGTTGATTTATAAGCCTAATTTCGATATAATTACTGTGTTTAGGTATTTTATCGACAATCCGTTAGTACACTTTGAGAAAGTTGGGCTGAAGGACAGTGTCTCTAAGGACATTAGGCGTATACTGGGACATTACATTGACCACTATCTTGGGGTCGATGTGCTGCTTGACGACGTTGAATGGAGGTAGCACAATTGGAAATCACTTTGGAAAAGATTGAGCTGGTTAAGGATAGAACCGGAGCATCATATTCTGAGGCGAAGGAGGCTCTTGAATCGGCTAACGGCAGCGTGGTAGATGCCGTAATCGCAATAGAAGAAAATATCAACGAAGAATTCCTTAAGGAATCGAACAATCCGTTATTTCAGAAGGTAAGAGAAATGGGGGACAAGATGGATATTAACACAGTAGTAGAAAAGGCTAAAGATGTTGCTGAAAAGGGACTCGAAGTAGGCAAGGAGTATTACGAGAAGATCGATAAGGAGAAGGTAGCTGAGTATGCTGACAAGGCTATCGAACTCGGCAAGAAGGGCCTTGAGAAGGGCATGGAGATCGGCAAGGAGTACTACGACAAGATCGACAAAGAGAAGGTAGCTGAGTATGCTGATAAGGCTGTTGATATGGCTAAGGAATATGCCGAGATCGCAGTTGAGAAGGGCAAAGAGTTTATTGACAAACTTAATGATAAATAATAAGCGATGCATCAGCCAGATGCATCAGAAAAGGAGTAAGAATTATGCCGATTGATAAGACTGGTATGCCTGATGTAGATCGTAAGGTCACAATGGAGAAGATTATTGCTCTGTGCAAGAACAGAGGATATATCTTCCCAGGCTCAGAAATTTACGGCGGACTCGCTAACACTTGGGACTACGGTCCACTCGGTGTTGAGTTCAAGAACAA
>JAZUDV010000004.1:0-20868 GCA_045639825.1 Anaerovoracaceae bacterium | reverse complement strand
CTGACACTATCAAGGGCAAGGGCGTTGACTTCATGGAAGGCAATGTACCTTATCATTACTGTAACGGAACTGATGAAGTCTGCAAGAAGGCTAAGGCTTCAATCATGAAGATGGAGGTGTAATCATGGCTGATGTTAATACAGGTACTAACTGGACATGTTACGACTCGTCCACAATGACAGCCCGTGAGATTTACGGACGTACACTTGCAGAACTCGCTAAGACTGACGACAGAATCGTAGCTGTTACTGCAGACCTTGAGAAATCAACAGCTCTGAACAAATTTGGCGCTGTACATCCTGACAAACTGATCAACGTAGGTATCGCTGAGCAGAACATGATGGGCGTAGCCGCAGGTATGGCTAAGACCGGCCTTATTCCTTTCGCAAGCTGCTTCGCTATCATGGCAGTTCTGAGAGGCGGCGAGCAGATTCGTACAGACATCTGCTACCAGAACCTCCCTGTTAAGATTATCGCTACACACAGTGGTATCTCATTCGGTCATGCCGGAACTACACACCACTGCACAGAGGACTTTGCTATTATGAGATCCTTCGCCAACATGACAGTTATCTGCCCTGCTGACGGTATCGAGACATCCAAAGCCGTTCGTGCATGCGTAGATTATCCGGGTCCTGTATACATGAGAATCGGTCGTGGATTCGAGCCTCCTGTATATGAGAATGAAGATTACGATTTCGAAATCGGCAAGGCTACAGTGATGAGAGACGGTACTGACCTCACTATCATCACTTGCGGTATCGGAGTACTTCAGAGCGTTAACGCTGCTAAGACTCTTGCCGAGAAGGATAACGTAAATATTCAGGTTATCAATATGCACACAATCAAGCCTATCGACAGAGAGGCTATTATCGCTGCAGCTAAGAAGACAGGCAAGATTCTGACTATCGAAGAGCACAACGTAGTTGGCGGACTCGGTGATGCAGTTGCCAGCGTTCTTGCTGAAGAGAAGATTGCTATCGAATTCAAGAAGCACGGCATGCAGGATGAGTATTCAATGATCGGATATGCTGAAGACCTGTATGCACACTATAAGTTCGATGCTAACGGCATCTGTGATGTTGTAAGAGACATGCTCGGCATCGCATACGAAGAAGATGAGGACTGGGAGGACGAATAATATGAGCGCAAGTAATACAGATATTATGACTGCTAGGTTATTCTTTAACGCAGCATTCCCTACTATTCAGGTTCTGCTCGATGACGACCCGGCACTGCATGCTAAATACGCACACTATGACAAAACTTTCCAGTTCGGTGCTAAGAACGGCAAGGAATTACTCTGCTGCACTCTGCACGTTAAGGACGGAAAGATTGAAGTAACTGAAGGTCCTGCTGTTAAGCCGGATTTGGCACTCACTTTCGGATCAGTTAGCGGCATGAACGCTCTTCTTAAGGGTGGACTCGCAGTTCCAAGCATCAAGGGTAAGTTCGGTCTTGTTAAGGACTTCCTCCCTCTCCTGCTAGGACTCAAGATCATGACCAAGCCTAACAACAAGCTTAAAGACAAGGCTGAGAAGGTTCTCAAGATCAAGATGTCACTGTACATGATTACAAGAGCCCTCTCCAAATACAACAAGCTCGGCGATCCTGACATGGTTGAGTTCTGCCGCAGACAGCCTGAGAGAATCTATCAGTTCAGAGTTGATGACGGTGATGAGAAGGATATCGTTGCTTGCTACTTCAGAGTAGCTGAGGGTAAGTCCAAATCAGGCCACGGCGTATATGAGCGCCGTTCACCATTCGTACTCTTCCACTTCTTCAATATTGACGGCGCCCTCAAACAGCTCGGTGGCGAATGCGAATTCGTAGAAGCTGTAGAGAACGGCTATGTTGAGACGGTAGGATCACCTGAGTACGCTTGCTACCTGAACGACTACATGGCAATTATCCAGGGAATGATGATGTAAATGGTTCGGTCAGTTATTGCGTGAAGGCACGCTCTCGCTTCACTTCAGGCGTAGCGGTACATTCATCGAAGGAGCTTGTCGACGTAGATCAGTGGTTCGATCATTACGGCAACGCCGTTATTTCGAACGAACCACTAAGCTCCAACTTCGCTACGGCTCGTTGATCGCTAAGTGCCGACGCCTTCAGAGTTCCTTCCCGCAATACAGACCTCACCTGTCATCAAATAATTGTAAAGACCTTTGTTTAAGAAGAAAGGTGATAAATAATGAAAACGATTTATTTTGATAAGGATATCCCTCGCGTGCTGGCGACTAAGGGTATCGTTGCTGCAGGCAAGAAGTTCAAGAAGGCCAATGAGTTGCTCTACGGCAACCTCAATGCAGTTAAGTTCGCTGTAAACATTCCGGATCCTGCCCTTCCTGCAGACAACTGGGTAAGAGTTAAGAACATCGCTTGCGGTCTCTGCGGAACAGATATGAGTTTCTTCAAGGCTACAACAGGAACCAATTCAGCTCTCGAGCCAATTCCTGCATCCAAGAAGACTTATCTCGGACACGAGAATGTTGGTGTTGTAACTGAAGTCGGAAGCGCTGTTAAGGACTTTAAGGTTGGCGACAGAGTTGGTATTCGTGCCTATATGGCAGGATGCGACAACAAGGATCTGCCTCGCTGCAAATACTGCGAAGAAGGAAACTACAACTTCTGCACAAGATATGGTGAGAAGCCAAGATTTGATCTAAAGTGGATCGGAGCCGGCTGGGGCGACCAGTTTATCGCACCTGAGAAACAGCTCTATCACATCATCGATGAGATCAATGATGAAGATGCTTGCATGATCGAGCCTGCTTGCGTATCAATTCACGCAGTACTCGTTGACCCACCTAAGGCCAAGGAAAAAATCCTGGTTATGGGTTGCGGAACAATCGGTCTTGGAGTTGTTCAGGCTATCAAAGTCGTTCAGCCTGACTGCGAGCTCTGGATCATGGAAAGAGTTCCGACTAAGATTGACTTCGCTATAAAACTCGGTGCTGACCACGTTCTCAAGGGTGACCCACTCCAGGCTGCTGCAGATGCAACAGGCGGCTCAGAGGTTTACAAGGGAATGTCCAAGAATAACAGATACTTCTTCGGCGGATTTGACCGTATCTACGATTGTATCGGTGGAGACTGGTCCAACACTATGGCATGCAGAATGCTCGCTGCAAGAGGAACAATGGTTAAGATTGGTCACCATATGTGCGCAATCAACTACGACGAAACACCTGTATGGTGGCAGGAGCTCAAGCTCATCGGCGTAGATGCTCATGGTATGGAAGAATGGGAAGGCGAGAAGATGTACACCTTCGATCTCGTTCAGAAATGGATCAAGGAAGGCAAGTATTCCGTAAAGGGATTCGTAACCAACCACTTCAAACTGGACGATTACAAGGATGCAATGCAGCTCGCACTTGCTAACCCACCTGACGTAATCAAGATCGTACTTGACTGCGAATAATTATTCCTTAAGATAAAACCTCACATCACCACGGTGATGTGAGGTTTTTTGTTGTTTTCACAAGATTTACAGCACTATTATTATTTTTTCAACGCTTTCGGGTTGCAAAGTGCTGTAAATTGTCGGAATTATCGCATTTTCAGCAACAATTACATCTGTTTTGGCGCCTTATTTCCAATTATTACGCACATAACCAAGAAAAATACAGCACACGAACGTCTCTATGCACTACTTCAATTACGAGCGACCTTCTTGCGTACTTAATTATCTAACGCCAATGCAGTACAAGGAAAAGTATTGGTTAAATACTTTGTAAAATAAATCGAAGAGGATGTCAATTATCACATCCTCTTCGTAAATCTCTTCATTTTATACAAACCGATCAACAGAGTGTAATGGTATTTGAGTGCATGCGTGATTTGCCTATTATTGTGGAAAGTGTGGATCAAATTCTTTTATTTCATCTGCGTTATAAATGGCGATCTCTTTTGGTGATTGCCCCTCTTCAGTAACAAAAGTCACTGAACCACCGCCTCTTACCTGCTCCAGTTCTTCATCAGTCAACTCGTGAAGCTTTTCATTCAGAGTTACCACTTCCTCTTTGAGGGCGTTCAGTTCTTCTTTGGTATTCATTATCGTTAGCTCCTTCTATGTAGAATATGCATGCCTTACGGCGGCGATTAGATTAGCCACATGAGGCGGCAGATGTGAAGATTTCAGATGCCAGATTTTTTATTTAAGCGGGGCACTCACTCACTTAAAGGGGCATGAACCTCGCTCTTCCGTCGTCGTCCTCAAGGTCACATCCGCCCCATATAACGTCAAAGATTCTCCTATTTTTTTAATAACAGATTCTATCTGTTCGGGTTTCATGAGTCACACTATCCTTTTTTCTCTACTTGATGTACATACGGATTTCCTGCCGCGTTTACCATAGATAAGTCTTCATCGGATAACATCATTCCTATTTCCAATGAATCTTCAATAATGTTATTAACCCTCGAATTGCTCTCAAATTTCTGATAATCAAACAACTTTTTCAGTTTGTTCTCAATATCCATATTACATCCTCCGCTATATCTATATTGACCTTTCTGTATATCTATACGAAATATTAATTAAAACGGCTACTCTGAAGACAATATTTTTTTCATTTTTTCTAAAGCTTTCTGCTGTAGCACCTTAACATATGAATAAGATATGTTCATTTCCTCAGCAATTTCTTTCAGCGACTTGTCATAATAATAGCGCTGAACAACTATCTTCCTCTCTCTTTCTTCAAGGCTTTCCAGTGCATCTGCCAATTGAACAAGCATCTCTTCATTGCATATATCGTCCTCTGTAGAATAGCCCGTCTCTATCGTCTCTGGTATTTCAGAATATTCTCTGTGAGTTCTATAATAATCTATGAGAGTATTATGCGTAATCGTATATATCCAAGTTGACAGCGATGCCTTGGTCTCATCGTAAGAATCAAATTTCTCATATACTTTAACAAACACATCAGCAGCAAGATCTTCTGCATCATGCGAATAATTCGTCTTGTTTAACAGATATCCATAGACCTTATTATAATAATTTTGATAAATTTTTTTCTTCTTAATATCGTTCATATATTACCTAATTATTTGTGTCATAATTACAACATTATTTTATCCATTAATGTGAAATTTGTCTACTTAATGTTGACTAATGCAATGCCTTGAAAAAAGTTCTTTTGTGCTGTATTTTGTATTCTAGATTTCGTGATAAATGCTCCCATCCAGTGTCTTCCATCGGAAATGTGAACCTTCAATAATCATATAGCCTCGTTCACTGCCATTCTTAGGTATTGATACCGAGCCTGGATTGAGATACAGATTGTTATCGCCGAATTCTTCCCACGCAGGTACATGAGTGTGTCCATGCAAGAGAATATCTCCAGGTTGTAGCGCTAAGGCTGTCTCACCATCGGAATCACTCAAGCATGATTTCATATTGAATCTGTGTCCGTGTGTCGCATAGATAACTCTATCCCGCAGCGAAACAGTTATATACTCAGCCATGATTGGGAAGTCCAGCACCATCTGATCGACCTCTGCATCGCAGTTACCGCGGACGCAGAGAATCTCGTCCTTGATCTCATTCAGCATTGTAGCTACAGCCTGTGTATCATACTCCTCAGGAAGTCCATTGCGAGGTCCATGATAGAGGATGTCACCCAGCAGCAGCAACCTATCAGCTTTCTCGCGCGCAAAAGCATCCAGCAGTTGTCTGCAATATAGCGATGATCCGTGAATGTCAGATGCAACCATTAGTTTCATATAATATCCTTTCTATGCTCCGCCCGACAGAAAATGAAGATAGAAGGCGTGATATACTCTTTCAACTTCCTCATCAGAATCTCCCTCAATCACAACACGTGTCTGCGGAAAACTGATTGGCCCCACCTTGCGTTCAGGTAAAGACTCCAAATTCACAGTATAGCTCGCGGAATTGTCGCACGCCAAGCAAGATTCCTCAGCAATGGAATCAAAGTATTCCCGAATGCGTTCAATGGGATATGCCCACACTTCGTCGTAAACCATAAGTTTGAACACCGTTCAACAGGGAGGTGTGTCCCCAATTAGCCATTTGGCTAAAATGGGTTGACCCTATTTAGCCACCTGATACAGGTGAGAAGAATCCTACTACATCACCATCGTGAAGTTCAGTTCTTAGCGGCATACGTTCACCATTAACAGAGACCAGCAAGAGCTTGGCCTTAATCGGATTGCATTTTATGAGGCGGAGGGCATCACTGACTGTGCTGCCCTCTTTCATTATTACCCAGCTCCTCTCATCCAGTGCACTACGGTCACTGCCCAGCGGAGGAATAATCTTCACTCTCATTATGTCTCTCCATAGAGATTAACTTACTACGCTACTGTTTATCTTCGTAGTAAGTTGCCATTGCGATGCAGTCCATCGGACAAGCTGTAACGCACTGTTTACAGCCAATGCATCCATTGTAGTCAACCAGTTCAGGGAAGAGATTGCGATACTTCATTGTCTTGCCCCTATGTGATAACTCAATTGCCGAAACAGGACAAGCCTGTACGCATATACTGCAGCTGATGCAGTTTTTGTAATGAAAACTTGGTACAATTTTAGGTTTCATACTACACCTCCATCAGTCTGTTAATTCCAAGTGATTCAATTGTTGATGCAAGAGGCTCTCCGGTCTTCTCATCCCAGCCGAATGCCTTCCAATGCATTGATACCTGTTCCTTGTTGTTCAGCTTAATGCCCTTGAGGGGACCCTTTTTCAGAGGTGGCTCACCCTGCATTCTCTTAGGAAGAACAACTGCAGCAGGATCGTATCCGTGCTTGATATTGAACATCTGTCTTATTGTCTGAATTCTGCAGCCGATTTCCATGTAGTGGTCGCCATCATAATCCCAGTCAGCAGCAGCGTTCAGGTAATCAACAATCTTCCACATATGAACACCCATCATCTCAGCATAATAGCAACCGCCTGCACCATCGACGAGCATAGAATATGCCGCGTTGGCTTTGGACTGAAGTGCCATTGTTTCGGAAGCTTCAAGGTCCTCCTTCTTATTATGCAATTTGGCAGGTGGTGCCCATGAACAGATATCGCAGAGCGACATTGCACCATACTGGATAGCCATGCCGATTGTGTGTTTACCCGGAGCAGGTTCTGCAACCATGTGAATTCCAAGCTGCGGATCATTTCTGGTATCGTGCATTCCCGGCTCCTGACCGCCGACATGCATTGCGTACTCCTCACCGCCATACTTGGCAGCAGCTCTCTTAACTCCATCAGCCAAGTCGTTACCGAATCCCTCGCGAGCGATGATTTTCTTGACCAAAGCGATAATTGCTTCTGCGTTACCCCAACGAAGTTCGAGGCCATCAGTCTGCTCGAGAGCAAGGATGCCATTCTCGTAACATTCGATTGCCCAAGCAACAGTGTTTCCAACTGAAATAGCATCTATTCCTGCTCTATTAAGCAACTCATTTATTGCCAGAACAGAGTTCAGATCATTATTCATGCACAGTGCACCGAATGCCTGCAATGTCTCATACTCAGGCTTGTGGGTTTCGTAGAATTTGCTGTATCCTACATGGCTGATATCCAGTCTGCCGCCGCATCCGAGAGGACATGAATAGCAGTGATATTTCTCAGTTTCAATCTTGTTAATCTTGTCAGGATTGTAAGCTATTGCAGCCGCAACTCCGTTGACCTCGGATGGTCCGGCACTCCAGTTCTTGAGAGGACCATCGCCACTCATAATAGCCATCGGTGTATTGGACGGTGTACCCCATTCACGGAAGAGATAGTTAACAACCGATCCATCCAGTGGCATTGAAGGCATTCTACCCATTCCAACGCCGCCTGCAGCCAATGACAAGCCCATTCCAGGAGGAAGAACAATCTTATTAATCTTACGTCCAAGCTCCTTGGATATAGCCTTTACCTTGTCATGATCAGCACAAGGCATTGGCTTGGTTCCGGCAAGAACAACAGCCTTGAGTTTCTTGCTACCCATAACTGCGCCTACACCGCTACGAGCTGCAATTCTACCTTCTTCGTTACAGATTCCGGATATAAGTGACAGCTTCTCACCCGATTCACCGATTACCGCAACACAAGGTTTCTTCTTGCCACCGGCTTCCTGACGCAACTTGTTCTCAGCCTCAACAGCATCCATGCCCCAATACTCTGCAGCATCCCTGATCTCTGCACCCTTATTATCGCAGAACAGATAAACCGGCTTTTCTGAAATGCCTTTAACGAAGATAGCATCGTAACCGCACTGCTTGATTGCAGGTGCGAATATTCCACCGCAGTTGGCATCTCCCCATCCTCCTGTAAGAGGGCTCTTGCAGACGATGTTCACACGTCCTGTCATCAGTGCTCCGGTTCCGGTCAATGCACCTGAACAAAATCCCAAGATGTTCTCCGGTCCCATCGGATCAGCATCTGCAGGGATATTCTTGTACAAATACCATGCTCCAAGGCCTTTTCCGGCCAGGACAGCCTCGTATACCTCATCCGGTATTTGTTCTACTTGTGTTGTACCGGCAGTCAGATCAACTACCAGAACCTTTCCTGTACATGATTTCATTATTCGTTCTCCATTGTATTAATCTTCTAAATCGCAGTATTCACCGAATTCGCATCCGATGCCCTCTGCATAAACTTCATCTATTAACTCCTCTGTCTTACCGAACAGTGATCTCTTGTATAGCTTGAGTGTTCCTGTTCCGTTACCACCATTCCAGAGTCTGTTATGCTTTTTGTAGCCTGTAGGTGCCTCATATCTGATATTCAACATATCCTTCTTAGCACAGCGAATCTGAGTATCCAGCTTGGCATCCTTGGTTGTCTGAACAACATGCCAGTGAATCTCGTCTTCAGTCTCCCAGCAATCAAACTTGGTGCGTGAGAGAGTCCAGAACTTGGAGAAGTTAAACTCATAATCCTTGCCCTCGTAGAAGAACTCGCCGAGAAGCTTTCTGTCAAGTGCGAAGAAGTAAATCTTAGGTCTTCCGCCGCCAATGTTGAATACAGAGTTCATCAGCTTGTTTCCTGATACCTTGCTGGTCAGATTGTTGGATGACAGCCATACCCATGGGCTTGTGAAATCGCCGCCCCAGTTCTTGTCTGCATAACCATTGCAGGTCTCAGGCTTAACTATATACTTTTCTCCATTGAGAATGATTTCTCCGCTGTAGCTTGTCTTCATGCCCTCGGCATGCCAGAACATCTCGAAAGCATTGATAGCTCTGAAGAATTTGCTCGCACCATATCCTACGTGGAAAGCGATTTCCTTCTTGATATCGATGTTCCAGCTCATTGTACCTGGGTCGGACATCCATTCAGGATGTGCCTGTACCTCTTCAGGAGTAACAGATACACTTCCTTCCGTGTGTGTCTCACTGCAGTAGCAGTCTGCTGCCTTAACGCTGTAAGGTGCATCTTCATGAATCTCTGTATCACAGAGAGAGAAGAATCTGTGTAACTGCCCCTTAGGCTCTCCCCAGAAGCCTACGTTGACCATCAGATATGAAGGTCTGACACCAGCCTGCTGTTTGGCAGGATCGTTCCATACAATAACAGGCTTTGGCTGTTTCCATGCAGGGTTGCATGTAAAGAATTCAATGTAAAAAGGTTTACGTTCGCCAGTCTTTGCATTTTCAGCTGTTAGTGAATGCCACCACCAGTCATAACCCTTCTTAGCGAGAGGGCCTCTGAGCATCCACTGGTTTCTTGTGATATCGTGAATGTTTGCCATATCTGTGTCCTCCTACTTATTCTCTTGTGCTTTTCTCTCAAGGAAATTGCTGAGTCTCTTCTTCTCAATGCCCCAGTAGATACTTCTGACAGGTGGCACTGTATCCATCAGCAATTTGGATGGTTTGAATATCCTGCAAGGATATATGTGTTTCTTTCCTGCAGCAATACCCGCAATCATTCTGTCCGCAACAACCTCTGCTGTCTGTACAGGGAATGGCTTGCTCATCTTAACGCCGCCGCCACCTACATTGAAGAAGTTAGTTGCAGTTGATACAGGATATACTGCTGTAACTTTAAGATTCTTAGGTGCTTCCAGTCTGATTGCCTCCTGGAATCCCTTCATAGCGAACTTAGTTGCTGTATAGAGCGCATAGCCCGGAATTGCCATCTCTCCCATTGCAGAAATGGTAAATGCTATATGGCCTTGCCTCTTGCCCAGGTGCTCCAGGTATCTCTGATAAGTGTAAATCGGAGAAGCCGTATTCAGGTTGAATATATCTGAAATACGATCCCAGTTTACGTAATCCATTTTCTCATAATAAGGTGCTCCGGCATTAGCAATTACCAGGTCCACCTTATCGAATAATGATTCTGCTTTCTCGAACAGCGCATCAACGCCTTCCTTGCTGCTGAGGTCGCAGTTAAACAGAGTTACGTTATCACCAAAACCTGTAAGTTTCTCAACGCTTCTGCTTGCGGCGAGAATGCGATTAGTATTGTCAGCAGCGAGTTTCTCGAGCAGGCATTTTCCTATACCGCTCGACGCTCCGGTAATAACGATTTTCTTACCGCTGATCTGATGTGAGTGTTTGGCTTTCTTCATTTCAGTGTCTTCCTTTCCGATTCTCATTACCGTGTCGTACGCACTGTGACATGCGTGAGCGATGGTTCCGCTCTTATCAGCGTCACCAACGCGGAATACATTGGTCACGCCAAGTTCACTGAGTCTGTCAGCAACACTCTTCTCAGGTCTTACACCCATAGCAAGTATTACATAATCAGCCTCAAGTTTCTTCTGATTGCCCGTTGTTGTATCTTCAACAAGAACTCCATCCTTGTCAATTGAACATAATTTGGTTGCTACGAGGAACTCCGTATCGAACTTGTTGATACGGCTCAGTTCATCGTCAATAAGCTGGAACCATGCTCCCGGTGCGATCTCAGGAGCCATCTCAACAACTGTTACATGGTTGCCGTTCTCATTCAGATAGTCCGTTGTCTCAAGACCTGTCATACCTGAACCGATAACAACTACCTTGCTGTCCTTAATCTCCTTCTTGCCGAGAAGAATATCAGGGGCAACAATTACATTGTCGTTGTTGATTCCCGGAATTGAACCCGGTCTCAGAGGATTGCCTCCTGTAGCCATGATTACAGCATAAGGATTCATCGCTTTGATTTCTTCTGCAGTAACGGCCTTACCGAGAACAATCTCTCCGCCTTCCTTCTTAACAGCGGTTGAAAGATCCTCGATTGCCCAGTACAGTCTCTCCTTAAGGTGACCGGAAGAAGCAGCAATGACCTGTCCACCCGCTTTGTCCTCCTTCTCAAACAGAGTGACATCAAATCCTCTCATAGCCATTGTCTTGGCTGCGGTCAGTCCGGACGGGCCCGCACCTACAACAACTACCTTGCGACCCTGTCCGTCTTTCTCCATATTGTAGTAATTGCGTTCATTAGCAATACTCATATTGAGGGCACATTCACCAGGCTGTCCATATCCTGCATTCGTCATAAACGAGCGGATACAGTTAAGACATCCTATGCAACGCTGAATGTCCTCAGGACGACCTTCTTCAGCCTTCTTAGCCCAATGAGGGTCGCAGATGAAGGTTCTTCCGGATCCGATAAAGTCCTGATAGCCTTCTTTAATCTGCTGCTCTGCCTGCTCAGGAGTTCTGATAACATTGGCAGCTATAACCGGAATGCTTACGGTTTCCTTAATTGCCTTAGCGAGATATTTTCTCCAGCCCGGCTCATATGTGGTCGGCTCAAGCCAACCGTTATATACATCATAACCTGCACTTGAAACGTTAATTGCATCAACGCCGAGTTCTTCGAGTCTCTTGGCAATCTTCTTGCCTGTTTCAAGAGAATAACCGGTTCCCTCTCTGCCGATTCTTGCATACATCTCATCAACTGTAAGTCTGACAATAAGAGGGTAGTCTTTACCGCAGCGAGCCTTAATTCCCGTTACGATTTCCTCAAGGAAACGCATACGGTTCTCAAAGCTGCCACCGTATTCATCTGTTCTAAAATTAGTATATGGAGACAGGAACTGCTGAATCAGATATCCATGTGCTCCGTGTAATTCAACCGCATCAACGCCTGCCTTCTTACATCTCTCAGCGGCATCGATATAGTCATTTATTGTTTTCTTAACCTGCTTCTTGCTCATGGCATGCAGACGCGGAGATCCATGAGGTGCCTTGGCACAGTCGGACGGTGCTTCAACAGAGAAGCATATTCCCTTCTCCTCCAAACCGAGTAGCACCGGTGTGCACTTATAGACAAGATCTTCCATCTGCGGAACAGCTTCCACACATGGAATTACTGCCGGCAGTGAATTAATAGCACTTGCAACGCCCTGTCTTCCGGGGTGATGTAGCTGAATAGCCAGCTTGGCACCATGCTTGTGAATTCTGTTAACCATATTGCGCATAGGCTCAATATGATAATCGTGGCTCATAGCCAGCTGTGTGTAGGTCGAAGCAGCTGCCATATCATTAACACGACAGATACCAGGAATAATCAGACCTACGCCGCCTTTAGCTCTCTCTTCGTAGTAATCAATCAGTCTTTCAGTTGCCTTACCACTTGGTTCGCCCAGGCTGAATTCTGCTGCAGTCATTACAATGCGATTCTTTACGGTCATCGTTCCGATATTCATCGGAGAAAAAAGAGTCTCATATTTCATGGCTTTATCCTTTCACAGACTACGTGAAACAACTATTATATTGGTTAAATTGTATCATTTACGAACTCATAAAGTAAAACTAATAATCATATTGTGGCAAGAAAAAACAGCCCATATTTGAGCTGTTATCGTATGAATTCAATTTTGTTAACCATTCTTGTCCAATACGCCGAATCCGACTCCGGAATAATGATTCTACAAGGTGCACTTTCCTCATCGAGTGGCTCGCCATCAATACCGAATGCAAGATAAATATCATTCGCTGTTATATACTCGTTGCGCAACTTGACGTCGTATTCATCCGTTCCATAGATGACTATGGAGCTAAAGTCTGCTTTAGATACATTATATCCCGCAAGCACAGTATCCAGCTCAGGTCCGGTCGCCTTCACTTCTCCGACCTTGTCGCTAGTACAGTGCGTCTTGAGAGTCTTGCACTCCATAGCTTTGAGATCAGCAATTGTCAGTACAATATCTTCATCCTGAATACCGGACAGGACTACTTCCTTATCGGCATATGAACTGATATCAATATCATCTACACCGCATGAAGTCATAGCAATCACACAGCCAACGGATATCGCAATTATTAACAACAGTGATAATAACTTCTTCATCGTCTATTCCTCTACAACATAGTATTTGCCTGTCTTAGGATCACGGAAGACTTTTCCCATCTCTTCAAGGTCATCCTTGGACTCAATCGTTGTGGAAGTAGCATCATCGATTCCCTCAACTTGATATCTCGTTCCTGTATTGTGGATCTCGCCCTGCTCGGAGATATCAACATCCCAGCTGATAATCAGGGCCAGAAGAATTCCGCAAGCGAAGACCAGCATGGCATCCGCCATGTTACCTACACCCTCCATAGGGCTGAAGTCCTCATCTCTGGGTCTGACTCTCAAACTTCTTCTACTGTTAAGTCTCATCATCTATCTCCTATTGAGCATTGTTTTCACTTTCCTTAAGCCTTTGATATGCCACCAATCTTTCACGTGACTGTTCCTCAAGGACCGTTTCCATCAAGGTTTCAAGTGCAACCATGTATTTCTCATACCAATTCTTTCTGATGCCGGAAACAATATATGAAACAGCACCCGCAATCAGTCCTGCTACAGTGGTATCGAAAGCGATAAGCAGTGAATCAGACAGAGTCTTGGTATCTCCCTGACCAAGTGCAATAAGGCCCGGACCCAGCGGAATCAGAGTTCCCATCAGTCCGAACATAGGCGCAATTCTGGCAACGATATCCGTTACCTTCGTTATCCTGTTATATCTGAATTCTTCATCAGCAATAAGCTGGCGTGCCAGCGCTTCTCTTGTATTATCCGAGTAGTTGATTCTCTTGATTAACTGCAGCAGGGCAGCCTTCTGTCTCTTGAGCAGACCGGCATTCTCGACCAAAGCTTCCATCTGAGCCGAACTCTTACCCTGGAACTCATCAATCAATTCAGGGATTTTGGCATTCAGCTTGCGGTGATCAGTAAAGAACTCTGTAAGGATGCTTCCCAGCATTACAACTGCAATTGCAATAAGTATTATCAGTACAATTACAGTCGGTGTCTGCATCGTTGCACTGATTACTCTTAAGATATCTTGAACTGTATCTGACATATCATGCTCCTTCTATTAGAAATGCTTCCTGTATCTAAGTATTCTTCCTATAGCTCCAAAGCCGAACAATGCTCCTGCCCCACAGCCGGTTGCGATTGCTGCTCCCTTGCTGTATGGTTCTACTGCGTTCAGGGCATCTGCATCTTCAGCCATATTGTTACGCAATCTTTCTTGCGGACTAACCTCTTCCACTATCTTGTCCCCAAGATGAATCTCTCTCGTCTTAATGGTTATCTTCTTTTCTGCCTTATCAGACTTGTCAGCCTTGCCGGCATCGGCATCTTTCTTGGCACTCTTCTTCTTGCTGCCTATATCCTTATCAGTCTCGTTGACATCAGCACCCTCTTCATCAGGGCTGCCATAGAGAGTTACATCAATGCCATAGATACTGTGACACGATTCCATTGATGAAATATCGCCTCCATCATCGTGAGGATTGGTCATCTTGCCTTCCTTCAGCTTGGTCTGTCCCATGCAGAATCTGTATGTCTTGTTCGTACTCATTTCAAGATCCTCTGCATGAGTTCCCTGTGCTTTGGACTCACCGAATTCCAGGGCCAAAATAGCAGGTACCTTTTCTCGTCCTTCCAGCGCACCTTCGGTAGGTGTCAGTGCATTGCCATCTTCGTTTCTCTCATAGCAAGACGAGAGATTAGGATAGTAATACTTGGTCGCTGTCATGTGCTTGCTCACAGAGAAGTTCCTGGTATAACCATCCGTAGTTCTGAATGTTATATTCTGAATCGAATTGGCATCAATACCGGCCTTACTGATGATGGTCATTACCTTGGGTCCCCTGGCCGCCATACTCATTACAGTTCCGACACGTGTGATATTGGAATAATAATGAGCTTCAGTACCCATATCCTCAAGCTCCGACCTTGTAAAACTGGCAATCTCTCTTATCTTATCACCGGGTTCGCCATAGTATTGAACTCTTACCACCAGCACATCGCCTGCCGTCTCTGCATAAGTAATTGCAGGCATAATACAACACAGCTGTGACACTATAACCAATGCCACGCATATTATCGCTGATATTCTGTTCAATGCACCGGCAACAGTTCTCATTAATATCCCAGTTTATCTCTACTGAATGTATGGCCATAAGCCAGCTCGTAAAATTGATTAACTTTATTCTCAAGTTCCTCATCTGACATCAGATCAGGATACATAGTTTTCATCATGTAATTAATGCCAAGTGTGCTGACAATTCCCGGAAACTCCCAGGAATCGCAGGACGCAGGAATCAGATACACATGCTTGTCCTTGATTGCTCTTAATTCTGACCATGCATCATCCTTGTAAATATCATCTACAGTGTATACTGCACTTTCGCTACCTGTGATGAAGATGTAATCAGGATTCCATTCGAATATCTGCTCTGTTCCGGCTGTTGGCCACAGCTCGGTCGCCTTAAGATCTGACGCGCAGTTTACAGCTCCTGCCTTCTCCAGCATCAAGCCCTGCAGCATTGAACCATCAGCCACCTTGCCAATAGAGGTGCCCATTACAATCGCCGTCTTCTTCTCATTATCAGGAATGGTAGCTGCTAATCCTTTCGACTCAGCAATAGCATTCTTATAGTAATCAATCAGCTGCTCTGCCTTATCCTGCGCATTGCAAACCTTGCCCAGTACATCCAATGCAACAAGCATATCTTTCGGAGTTTCAACATTGATGCCAACAGATGGTATGCCGATATTCTGTACCGCATCCAAGGTATCCGCATCGCTCGACTTGTGAATGAACAAATCCGGATTCAGCTCTGCCAGTGCCTCAATATCTGCAACACCCTTGCCGACATCTGCGCAGTCCTTGAGCGATGGCTGCAGTTCATCCAGAAAGTCCTCAGTCTTACCGATTCCTTTAATCTTATCTCCCTGTTCCAGGTTGAGCAGGAATCTTATTACAACTCTGTAGCACAGAGCAATTGACTCAGGATTCTTCTTAACCGTAACCTTGCGACCGGCCTGGTCAATTATAGTCAATTCACTGTCAGTCTCACTGACAATCTCTCCGGCATTTTGGACGCTTGTATTCTCGCCGGAATCACCACAACCGGCAAGAGAGAAGCATATTACGAGCATCAGAAAGATGGTCAGTATTCTCTTTACAATCCCGGTACGAGACATGCCGTCCTCCCTATTGCATCAAGGTACTGAATCTTGAGATCAATACCATACACCTCAGTGAGCAGTTCCTCAGTCAGAATATCGCTGCTGTTTCCCTGAACAATGTGACCATCCCGACCAACAATCGCAGCCTTGTCCCCCAGCAGCAGAGCATGGTCAGGGTTATGTGTTGTAATAACAATCGAATAGCCGTCAGCCGCCATCTTCTTAATCTTCTCAAGTACTCTGTGTTGATTGCCATAATCAAGATGAGCAGTAGGTTCATCGAAGAGAACAACTTCAGGTTCCTGAACAATGGCTCTTGCAATCAGTAGCTGCTGGCGTTCGCCACCACTGATCTCCATATATGACTTGTCGGCAAGATGCTCAATGCCCATATCAGCCAGCACCTGTCTGCATATATTCTCCTCATCCTTCGATGGTCTGCTGAACACACCAATCTGAGGTGCTCTTCCCATCAGTACGAAGTCTACGCAGCTGTAGTCGAAGGCAGGCGTATGAAGCTGAGGTACGAAAGCAACCATCTTAGCCACCTCTCGCTCACTCATATCCTTAAGCTTCCTGCCCTGCAGCACAATATCTCCGGACTCCGGTTTCAGAAGTCCGGCCATGCAGTTCAGCAAAGTGGTTTTGCCCGCACCATTAGGTCCGAGTATGCACAGAATATCGCCCTTGTCGAGAGATAGCGATGCACCGTCAAGGACTTTGCGCTCACTGTCCGGGTATTTAAAAGTGATACTGTTTACTTCATAAATCATTATCTGATGGTCCTTCTCTGTCTATACAGGAGCCACGCGAAGAATGGTGCTCCAATTAGTCCTGTGAGAATGCTGACAGGCATCTCTGCCGGACCTATTATTCTTGTTACTGTATCGACGAAGAGCATGAAAATGCCTCCGATCAGAGCCGAAGCCGGTAGCAGGCGCCTATTGTCCGAACCTGCCAGCATACGTCCGAAATGAGGTATTACCAGGCCTACCCATCCTATTGTTCCTGAGATGCAAACCGCACCTGCAGTCAGAACTGTGGAACAGACGATACACACGCCTCGTAATAATGAAACATTTGCGCCCAGGCTGGCTGCTTCCTGCTCACCGAGTGAGAGAACATTAATCCACCAGGACATAGCGATTACTATGGCAGCCGCAATAATGCTCAGCGGAAGAATGCTGAGAACAGCAGCATTATCCACATACGCAAAACTACCCAATTGCCAGTAAGTGATAGCAGCGAGCTGAGTCTCCGGATCAGCAATGTATTTAATGAAGCCGAGCACCGATGACATTGCGCCACCGACAATAATGCCCGCTAGAACAAGCATAATATTCGATTCACTGCGCATTGCACGCGGAATAAACACTGTGAGTGCTACCGCAAGAATTCCGCCCGCAAAAGCGAAAATCTGGACGAATGCGGATGACATTGAGAGCAGTATTGCAACAGCTGCACCAACGCAGGCTCCACTTGATACTCCAAGGAAATCCGGTGATACAAGAGGGTTCTTGAAGATACCCTGATATACTGCTCCGGATAGAGAAAGAGCTGCGCCAACGATAACCGCAGCCATAGTTCTAGGCAATCTTACTCCCAGCAGCATCTTCTCATCCATAAGATCCCAGCTTGGGTTGGCACCTGCCAGTTTGCCGCCGAGAATCTTGATACAATCAGCAGGAGAAACAGAATATTTTCCAACACAGAGGCATGCCAAAATAAGTAAAACAAGAACGATGAACAGAGCCGTAATGACAAGGCTCTTTCCTCTCGCTGTATTATGTTTCTCTACTCTCGAATTACTCATAACTATATATAATTATACTATTTTTCTCTGTTAATTAACAATACGGATGAACCGGCTTACGCCAATTCACCCGCATTATTTTTACATTTGGAATAAGACTATTTCTTTACTTTGGCGCTCTTTACCTGTGAAGGCTCGGAATACAAAGTAATTCCATCAATAGTAGTTTTAGCCTTTACCTTATAGTAATATGTCTTACCCTTCTTGAGCTTCTTGGTACTTGCAGTGTATGAAGTCTTACCCTTTACAGTAGCAATTTTCTTGAAGCCTGAAGATTTCTTAGTTGAACGGTAAACTACATATGACTTGACGTTACTGTCAGATGCCTTGCTCCAAGTCAGCTTTACTTTGCCCTTCTGAGCCTTGGCAGACTTCATTGCCACAGTTGCCTTAGGAAAAGCATTGATCGAGTCAAGGTCAAATGTGTGGCAAACCATTCCCTGATTGTATCCGCCCGCATAAAGAGTATCTCCGTAGAAATCAAGGCATGCAATATTATCAAGTAAGTCTGTAGATGGATTCTTCGCTACGTCAGCAGTCATAGGTCCATCCCATGCACCTGTATCGTGGCAGAACTGTGCGGTAACCTTGAGATTGAACTTTCCGTTCTTAACGCTCGGATTCTGTATATACAGAATTCCCTTGCATGTAGTTCCAATCCATAATCCTCCGTTACGATCGAAGGTCAGCATTCTGATTTCAGAGGCATTAATATTTTTCTTAGGATATCCGTTATCCAGATACTTTTCGAACAAATCATACGCCTCAATCTTTACAGGCTCTGCACCAGGTTCAGAAACATACATCAGCCAGCCGCCGTGATTCTCAATATTGTTGTCCTTTCTTGTTCCGGATGCAATAATCCACGCTCCGTCATTCTTGTCCAGGGCAATATCTCTTATCCAGCAATCAGCAAGTCTATATGAACCTTTTCTGGAGCCGTCTGCGGTCTTGGACTGTGTCTCGTAGCGTGATGCCAGATAGTAATTCTGAATCTTACCATCTCTGAAATATGAGAATCCGCCGTGTACAGGATATGTCAGATATGTAGGATCACTTGGAGATTCTTCAGGATAGAAGCCCAGCCAAATGCCTCCCTTACTGTCGATTTCCATATTATCAACCGACTGTGCCGGGAAGGTATCGGATTATCTCCATGTATTCTTCCACTCAGGATGATCGGAAAACCAGTCTTTCAGAAGTTCCTCTTCAGTTGCATCATGAGCGCCTCTCATTGACCAAGTTGTCCACTTATTGTTCTTAGGTTCATATCTAGTCAGACCATATTCCGAACCAATCCATACAATTCCGTTATCATCAACTTTGATTTCCTGAACAAAATTACCAGGAACTGTTGAAGGATTGTCAGTTTCCGTAAATAGTGTAACCTTACCGTCCTTCATATACAGCATCCCTGTGTCAATACCTTCGCCTTTAGCTCCTGAATAATAACCCTGGGCAATGTATACACCGCCCTCGTTATCCGGAGCAGCTGCATATATTGTTGACATCGATAATGCAGGATCTGACTCAGTATTCCACTCAAGGAATGTTCCATCAGCTTTACGTTCTATCAGGCCTCCGCCCTTGGTTGCAAACCAGATATTACCATCCTTATCCATAGCAGTTGATCTAAGTCCCCCTATGAAGCCCTGTGGATTGGTCTCTGATATAGGGGCTGATCCAACATATGAATCGAACAATGTTTTATCTGCAGCAAAAGCCGATGCCGGTAGCATAGCTACCAGCATGGCCATTGTTATAAGGATTGATAATAATTTTCTTCTATTGTTCTTCATTATTATCCATCTCCTTCGTAATAATTACTTTACAGTAATTGTGATTTCACAGATTCCTGTCAGGCATGCACCCTGTGCATTATGAACGAGAAGTCTGATAGGGCCACCATTGTTACCGATTAATGAATCGTATCCAGGTCCGTTAGGTGATGATTTGTCTCCGCTTGACAGTGGCAGTCCGTCCATTCCATAACCAAGCATTACAGGAACATATCTGCTACCATCCTTAACTCCGTTCTGAAGGGCATCGAGACCAACCTTGGAAAGTACATCAATCTTAAATCTATCGCTCTTAGCCACAAGCTCCACCTTAATTGGTGATGTTGTTGCCTGAGGACAGCTTGCCTTAGTTTCCTGCTCAACGAACTTCCAGAAATCAAGGCCTTCCCATTCATTGGCCTGAGTTGAAGTGATGTCCTCCTTGATAATAAGTGCTGTCATAGCTTCAAGATCAGCCACAGTATATGTCTTGTTGAAGAGTTCACCACCATTGTTGTCAACAACCTTCATAACAATTTCATCTGTCAGATACTGTTCGAAAATTGCATTACTGCTGTGGTTCCAGCTGACTGAAGCCTTAGCTGTAACCTCAATAGACTTAACATTGACAATCATTGCTGATGCGTTCTTGTCATCTGCATCTGTCTGACCGATTACCAGCTTAACAGGACCACCAAAGTTGTTGTATGCCTTGTCATATCCGGCATCCTTATCGGTGCAAACAAGAGGCTTACCGTCAGTAATGTCCTTATTATCTGCACTTGCAGAACCGTATGCTAGCATTACAGGCAGCTTCTTAGCACCTGTTACAGAGTTAATAAACTCTGATTTAATCAGCTCACTTACAGTGAATATATGCTTGGATCCATTAGTTCCTGTTACGATTACCTCA
>JAZUDV010000003.1:0-31001 GCA_045639825.1 Anaerovoracaceae bacterium | reverse complement strand
GTGCCAGTAACCTCGAGAGGTCTCTTAACTTCGTTCTTAACGATTTCCTTAGCACCAAAGTAAGTGTCCATGTCTCTCTTGTTGATGATGATGTTGCCAGCGCCAGGAACGAGTCTAACTCTAGCTACTGATGACTTTCTTCTGCCTGTTGCCTGATACATTGTCTTAGCCATTGTTTACTCCTCCCTTCCTAGAAATTCCATACTTCTGGCTTCTGAGCTGCATGTGGATGCTCAGCTCCAGCGTATACCTTCAGCTTCTTGAACATCTGACGTCCGAGCTTGCCCTTAGGCATCATGCCCTTAACAGCGTGAAGAATAACTTCTTCAGGCTTCTTAGCTCTCATCTCCTCGAGAGTTGTCTCTCTGAGTCCACCTGGATAACCAGTGTGTCTCTTGTAGAGCTTGTCAGTTCCCTTCTTAGCAGTTACAGCTACCTTCTCAGCATTGATTACGATTACATAGTCACCAGTGTCGATGTGTGGAGTGTAAGTTGGCTTCTTCTTTCCTCTCAGGATCATAGCTGCCTCTACAGCGAGCTTTCCGAGAGTCTTGCCTTCTGCGTCGATAACGTACCACTTGCGGTCGATATCTGCAGGCTTAGCGATGTAAGACTTCATTTTGTTTTCCTTTCTACCTACTCAGTTCGAAAACTTTTTCGGCGCGCCTACTCAGAACGAATTCTTTTTCGGCATAACTAGTAATAAATTATTAGTGTCGGAGTTACCGGCCGAGGGCCTGCTCCAATTCGTGTAACTGTAGTCACACGCTCAACAAGTATATTCTCTGTAACCCTTGAAGTCAAGGGTTTTTGACTATATAATATCCACATATGTGGATATATTTAATCATTCTTGGATATGTGCTGGGATGCACCTATGCAACGTGGCAACTGATGTGGTGGCTCAAGCGCACCAGATGGGGTCACAGGCACAAATTGCATGCCTATGCAATCACACTAGGGGTCGTGGACATGATTCCCGTTATGGGCGCGTTCCTCCCGGAAAGCGAGTTTGATGCCAGGCTTCAGCAGATCGGTAACATCTGGCTCGGCTGGGTGGCTGTTTTCGGACTGTGCTTGGTGGCAGGACATATCCTCAAGCATGTTATTCATATGGTTTCGACCAGACAGGCCGAAGTAATTCTCGCTACGATGCTGGCGATTGCGGCTGCGTTCAACGTTGGCGGATACATTCACGCTCAGCATATTTATACTCACTATTATGCTGTGAAAGTCAGTCAGGACAAGGCTGAGCTCATCAGCGAAGCCCTGGTTGGCCACGATTACGAACAGCTCGATAATGAGGTTACATATACCGCTGGGGCCGACGAACACGTTACCAGGGTGGCGCTCCTTGCGGACATGCACATGGGCGTTAACACCAGATTCAAAACTGTCGAAGACATGGCGAACCTTGTCTCGTCCTGCGAACCCGACTACATTATCGGAGGAGGGGATTACTTTACCAGCTCCTACGTCGGACTCTTTGATTCGGAACGATATGCGGATTGCCTTGCCGGCATGACCGCTGACGGAACGCCTGCATTGATGGCGTATGGCAATCACGATGTGACTGAACCATTATTCTGCGGCTTTGCCATCAAGGATAGGAGTGAAGTGTTCAGACTCAGGGATATGGATGAATTCTTCGCGCGCTGCAATTGGACAATGTTGCCTGATCAGCTTGTAGACGTTGATGGAATGCAGTTCTATTTCAGACAGGACAAGTCCAAAACCGGTGATGGCAAGAATCAGCGCGCGTCAGCTGCTGACATCGCCGCAATGGTCGACACCTCCAAACCGCTCGTCATCGTCCAGCACGAGCCGGACAACTACGACGAACTCGCGGATCTCGGCGCCGACCTCGTCCTCTCCGGCCACACCCATGACGGCCAGATTTGGCCCGGCACCTGGTTCACCAGAGCTATCTCTGAAAATGCCCACGGCTACAAAATTGTAGATGGCATTTCATCAATTGTCAGTTCAGGCGCCGGATATTTTGGACCACCGCTCCGCATCGGCTCTCACAGCGAAATCGTAATAATAGACTTAATAACAATGTAACAGAGGGTCAGACCCCTGTGACCAAATTGCAACAAAGGGTCAGACCCCTGTGACCAAATTGCAAAAAAGGGACACACTTATGTCAGACAAATTCAAAGGAAATGCAGCGCTTCTTCTCACCGCAATCGTATGGGGAACGGGCTTCATAGCACAGAAATTAGGCAACGAAGTAATGCCGCCAATGACGTTCAATGCCATACGCCAGATTATGGCGGCTGTTGTGCTGTCTCCGATAATGCTGATCGGACTCAAGAAGAGCGGCTATCTCAATTCTTCGACCAATTCACAGCAGGCGCTGAGCTACCGCAAGAACAAACTCATGAAAGCATGCGTTCTCTGCGGTGCTTTCCTGATGATTGGCACGATGACACAGCAGATTGGATTGCTGACGGTCAGCGCCGGCAAGTCCGGATTCATCTCAGCTCTCTACATAGTGTTCACGCCTGTTCTCAGTGTAGTTATCGGCAACAAGGTCAGTGGCAAAACTTTCGTCTGCGTTGCTGTTGCTATGGCTGGTTTTGCGCTGCTCAGTCTGCGCGGAGGCCTCGGAAACACCACGCCTGGAGACTGGTGGACTCTCATGAGTGCTCTTGGATTTGCAGCACAGATCACAGCGGTTAATGCCTTTGTAGACAGGGACAACGACCTGATTATTTCTGTTCTTCAGATGGGATTTGCAGGAGTGGCAGGACTGCTGATTGCTGTTATAATTGAACATCCGGACCTGACACAGATTGGAGCAGGAATTCCAATCTTACTGTATTCAACCTTCGTACCGACAGCAATAGGATATACATTACAGATAGTTGGCCAAAAGTTTACAGACTCGACAACTGCCGCTCTCCTCATGAGCCTCGAAGCAGTCTTCGCAGTCATCTTCGGCGCCATCTTCCTTAAGGAACATATGAGCGGCATGGAACTGCTGGGATGCCTCGTCATCTTCATTGCCGTCGTCGTCGACCAGATCGACTTCAAGTCAATATCATCCCGGGCTTAACATTGGCATTGCCCTCGGATTTTGCCTCAACTCATTCATATCGTTCTCGAAAGAGACATTGATTGAGACATCGACTAATACATTTCAATAAATACGACGTGCGCCCGTAGCTCAGGGGATAGAGTAGTTCACTCCGAATGAAAAGGTCGCGAGTTCGAATCTCGCCGGGCGCACCAACATGAAACAGGGACTGCAACTCAGTCCCTGTTTTATGTTGCGAGGGAGGCGAGATGAGAACGAGTTCGCATACGGGTGTAATATTGCAGGAAACACCCGTATCAGACAGTCGTCAAGGGAGAAAGCAAGATTATCGAAGAAAATCTTGCGACCATTTACGACTGTCTAATCTCGCCGGGCGCACCAACCAGTGCAGTAATAAGTGGAAAGTCTATACTTCTCTATTCAAATCAACGCTTTAGACAGGCTGAGTATAGACTTTCCGATAGATTTCAATGAAAAAAGACGTAAAATCAGCCGATTTTACGTCTTTTTAGTATAAAGTTCAAGATTTAGAGCAGTTTTGCCGAAAAAAGTCTATACTGATGCGGCTATAATGCTTGAAATAAGATGAATAGTATAGACATCTATCATTTAGACCGCCTTATAGCGCTAAAGTTAGGCTACATTCCGTGTTCTTCGTCCTTAAGTGGTCTGCCCATGAGAGCTTCAAGACCCTTCTTAACATCGAGCTTGCCTGTAATAACAGCGTGGATTGCTTCGGTAATCGGCATCTCAACGCCTGCCTTCTTGGCAAGTTCAACCGCAGCCTCAGCTGTGAACATTCCCTCAACTACCATTCCGATGGATTTACGAGCCGCTTCAGGATCCATGCCTTCACCGATGAGCTTGCCGCAACGGAAGTTACGTGAGTGCATTGATGTGCATGTTACAATCATATCTCCTGTACCTGCAAGTCCTGCGAAAGTCTCAGGCTTGGCACCGAGCTTAACACCGAGTCTTGTCATTTCAGCGAGACCTCGTGTCATCATTGCAGCTCTCGTGTTGTCTCCGTATCCAAGTCCGCAGATGATGCCTGAACCTACAGCCATAACGTTCTTAAGTGAACCGGCAAGCTCCATTCCCAGCATATCATCATTGGTGTAGAGTCTCAGTCTGTTAGTTCCGAAGAGCTCCTGGATAGCCTTGGCTGATTCCGGATTCTCTGATGAAACTGAAATTGTTGTAGGAACTCCGATGCCGACTTCTTCAGCGTGGGAAGGACCGGAAATCATTACGTATCTCTGCATGTCGAACATCTCAGCAGCGATCTCTGACATTCTCTTGAGAGTTTTCTGTTCGATTCCCTTAGCGATGTTCATAACGAGTGCGTCCTCTCTGATGAAAGGAACTGCAGCCTTGAGGGCAACTCTGAAGATCTGAGCCGGCAGTGAGAATACAACTACATCAGCGTCCTTGATTGCCTCTTCGTTGTTGGTGTAGAAGTGATAATCTCCGGATAGCTTAACGCCCGGCAGATAATCAGTGTTCTCCATTGCTTCTTCCATTCTCTTCAGATGAGGTTCGTCAACGTCGAAAATGTTGACTCTGCATCCCTTGGCAGCAACTATTGTTGAAAGTGCAGTACCGAAACTGCCTGCACCGACAAAGCAAACTGTTTTCATAAAATAATCTCCTGAAACTGTGTCTATTGAAATAACTAACAGAGATTAATAATTAATCTCGTTATTTCGATAATTATAACGCGATTCACTTGAAAAATAAACGCATAGTCAATAAAATAACTCATATGTATGTGCGGAGGGAACTTCGATATGGTTCATATGAATGAGAATGCAATTGAATATATCCGAGACAATATGGGATATGAGGACGTTCTTATTCAGGTGATAACCTACAAGACCTGATGCGATCCTCCGAGGCCGGAGATATCGGTAAGTTTTATCGATGACAGCGCGCAGTACGAGACGAACACCGACTACGTCATGGACGAGAGTCCTATCGGCAAGGTCTTCATCCCGAAGAATGGCTTGGACATCATCGGAGACATTCGGATCCGATACGAGAAGCACCCGTGGATTGAGCAGTTCGAGTTCGATGGACTGCATCCTCACGCACCGCTTAGGGAGGGCTACGGCACCAAGGAGGCCAAATCCTTTGCCGAATCTCTCTCGAAGATTTACGCAAAAGCCTACGATGACTATGCTGCGCTATGTAGCGAAGAGCTCGTGACAGCAGGCAACGGAGACGGTTTGGACATCGATGCGTATTTCTCCAAGGCTACTGAACACTTTGTGCAGGCGGCCGGCCGAGCTGAGAACCTGCCGATGGTCAAGAAGTTCTGCGGTTTCACAGAGAATATGTGGAGAGAAGGCACCAAGCGAATGCACGATGTTGCGCTGAAGGTAGTGCTTCCAATCATTGAGAATGATCCGACGACCAAGGATGTTTTCTATAATCACATAACGCCGGAATTCAGAAAATACATTGAGGAAAATAATTATGGCAAGAAAGAAAACCAACTATAGACAACCAACATACACATTAAATGATGCAGACGCGATTGAATTCAATCGCTACTATATTAAGAACACCAAGCGCGGAAGGAGAGTTGTGTGGCAGCAGAGAATGATACTGCCGATGATCCTCCTGGGATACGTTATCCTGATGCTGATATTCAAGTTCAACAGCAAGCCTGTATACGTTTTCGGAGCATTTGTTGCAGCTGCTGCAGTTGCATATGGCCTCGCCTGCGAGAAAATCGTGCTCAACCGTCAGGAGGCTGAGATTAAGAACAGTGGATACAGCTGGGACAATATTCATCCGGAACCAACAACGATTAACTTTGGCGATGATAAGATCATGGCTTCGTATAGGGGCCAGGAGAAGGAATTCGAGTACGATGAAATCTGGAAGGTAACCTGCACAGACCAGGCAATATATCTGTGGCTTGACGATACGGTTGCAATGCAGATCCCTGTAAGAGCCTTCGACAGTGTAACGGATATGCACAAGCTTTTCGATTATCTCGATAAGAAGTGCGTTAACGCGAATACTGACGACGCAAGAAACCTGTAGTGTCAATATCATCCCGGGCTTAATGTTGACATGAGAGTGACCAATGTCAACATTAAGCCCGGGATAAAGTTGGCATTTTGGTGAAAAATCACAAATTTTTTATTTAACTTTGTGGAAAAGCATTGACTTTTGCATGAGTGGTTGCTATATTAAATGCGTACTTATTCTACGAAAGGGGCACATTCACATGAAGAACATTATGATGATGAACATGGAAATGATGGGCATGCGTATGTGCATCGCTAACAACTAACGTAGGATAAGGTCATACGGCATTCTATGATGCTTTTATATAAGCTAATCACGGGAGGCAGGTCGTTGACCGCCTCCCTTATTTATTGAAAGGAGCTATATGGCTGACACTATTATTAGCCTTCAGAATGTTACCAAGGAATTCGACACCAAGGGTGGCAAGGTGGTAGCACTGAAGGACATCAATCTGGATATTAAGGCCGGCGATTCCTACGGTATTATCGGACTTTCCGGAGCAGGCAAATCCACTCTGGTAAGAACCATCAACCTCTTGGAAACTCCAACAGAGGGCAAGGTTATCTTCGAGGGCGAGAACCTGATGGGAATCAAGGCTGCTGAACTCAATAAGAAGAGACGCAAGATATCCATGATTTTCCAGCAGTTCAATCTGCTGATGCAGAGAGACGCAATCGGGAACATCTGCTTCCCGCTCGAACTTGCAGGGGTACCTAAGAAAGAGGCTGAGAAGAAAGCGATGGAGCTGCTCAAAGTCGTAGACCTTGAGGAAAGAGCTCACTCTTATCCGTCACAGCTCTCCGGAGGACAGAAACAGAGAGTTGCTATTGCAAGAGCGCTCGCATCAGACCCTGATGTAATCCTCTGTGACGAGGCAACTTCGGCTCTCGACCCTAAGACAACCAGATCAATTCTGGAGCTGCTCAAGAAGATCAATGAAGAGAGAGGCATCACACTCGTAGTAATCACTCATGAGATGGGAGTTATCAAGCAGCTGTGCAAGAAGGTTGCTATCATCGAGAGTGGCGAGATTGTTGAGAGCGGTGAAGTTAAGGAGATATTCGCCAAGCCTAAGACTCAGGCAGCCAGGAAACTCTTCTTCCCGGACGGACAGAAGGAAAGCCGTGAGGGCAAGACTTCAACCAAGCACAGACTGAGACTGGTGTTCGACGGCAAGAGCGCACACGAACCAATCATTTCCCAGATGATTATAGAACTCGGAGCACCGGTTAACTTCCTTTACGCAGACATGGATGTAGTAGGTGATGAGCAGAGAGGCACTATGGTAATTTGCCTTTCAGATGATCCGGAGATGGCATCCAAGCAGAAAGATTTCCTTATCAGCAAAGACGTTGAATTTACAGAGATTGAAGTAGAGGAGGGCGAGTAATGACAGCATCAGAACTTATTAATTTACTCGGCGTTGAATGCGGCAAGACTCTGTACATGACACTGATGGCAACACTGGTGTCATACATCATCGGACTTCCGATTGGAGTATCACTGATCGTAACAGCACCTAACGGCATCAAGCCTATCGGCTGGTACAACAAGATTATGGGATTTATCGTTAACGTAATCAGATCCGTACCATTCCTGATACTGATGATTGCTCTGATGCCATACATACGTAAGGTCATCGGAACCGGCATCGGAACCGGAGCCACTACAGCAGCACTTATCGTAGCTGCAACACCATTCGTAGCAAGAATGGTAGAACAGTCACTTCTGGAAGTTGATCCGGGGGTAGTCGAAGCAGCACAGTCGATGGGCGCCAGCAACATTCAGATTATCCGCAAGGTAATGCTTCTTGAGGCAAGACCATCGCTCCTGAACGGAGCTGCAGTAGCCACTATCACAATTCTCGGCTATTCAGCAATGGCAGGTTCCATCGGAGGCGGCGGACTCGGAGACGTTGCGATCAGATACGGACTGTACAGATTCCAGCCTACAATCATGTGGATCACAGTAATCATCCTGGTAATCCTGGTACAGATCATGCAGGAGATTGGAGTTAAGGTGGCAGCCAAGCTCGACAATAGAATTAATTAAGGTATCAATTTTAACTAAGATATAACAACTCATTTAAGAAAGGGGAACAAACTATGAAGAACACTAAGAAGATTTTAGTACTCGTGCTGGCATTAGCACTTACACTGGCATTCTGCACAGCTTGCGGTGGCGGCGGAGACGCAGATGCAGACAAGACAATTAAGGTTGCAGCTACACCTGCACCACACGCAGAAATCCTGAACGAGATTTCAGAAGCTCTCGCAGCTGATGGATGGACACTCGAAGTTGTTGAATTCGAGGACTATGTACAGCCTAACGAGGCAGTAGTTAACGGCGAATGTGATGCTAACTACTTCCAGCACCAGCCATACCTCGATCAGTACAACGAGGAGAACGGAACAGATATTGCTACAGCAGCAGCTATTCACTATGAGCCACTCGGCGTTTACAAGGGAACTAAGGATGCATTCGATGCACTCGCTGAGGGAGACAAGGTTGGCGTTCCTAACGACGTAACTAACGAAGCAAGAGCACTGCAGCTCCTCGCAGCTAACGGCGTTCTCAAGCTGAAGGACGGTGTTGGCCTTGAAGCAACTAAGAACGATATCGTTGAGAATCCTAAGAACATCGAGATCGTTGAGCTCGAAGCAGCAGCAATCCCTGCAGCACTGCCTGATCTCTGCCTCGCAGTAATCAATGGTAACTACGCTATCGGAGCAGGCCTCACATCCGCAGATGCAATCGCATTCGAGGACAAGGAGTCTGAGGCAGCTACAACATTCGCTAACATCATCGCTTGCGCAGCAGGCAATGAGCAGAGCGAGAAGGTAGTAGCTCTTGTAAATGCTCTTAAGACAGATGCAGTTAAGGCATTCATCGAAGATAAATATCAAGGATCTGTTCAGGTTACATTTTAATCTGTAGGAAATCCGTTAAAATTAGGCGCCGAAAGGCTCCTTTTTTATTGAGTTTGCAAGGCTTTTATTATATAATTCATTATGTATATTTGCGTATTATGCGCTAATCCTAATTTTTATAATAAAAGGACAACATTATGGAACAAAACATTATTAAATCAGGAGAGTGGGGTAACTGTATCTGGGGCATTGACGATACAGGTTTCCTCGTAATCGGATCAGGTTTTGCAACATCCCTGGAGAACGAACCTGCACCATGGGATAGCGTAAGAGACATGATCACAGAAGTGTCTGTTGACGGACAGATCTCGCTTCCGAGAGGATCATCCCTTGCGGGAATGTTCAAGGACTGCGTTAACCTGAGCAAGGTCAAGCTCAAGGGACTCGATACATCTGAAGTTATCGACATGACTTCTATGTTCGAGAACTGTAACGAGCTGACATCACTTGACTTGTCAGGATTTGACACTTCCAAGGTTCTGGATATGGGAAGAATGTTCAGCGGATGCCGCAATCTGTCTTCACTGGATCTTTCCACATTCAACACACAGAAAGTCAAGAATATGCGTAATATGTTCTCAAGATGTAACAGTCTTATGGCCCTGTGTCTGGGATATGACTTTAGCATAACAGGAGACGGATCAACTGACTGTGGCAATCTCTTAATCAGAGATACCGGCAAGTACAGAATGGCCAAAGTCCTGTCAGTTAAGGGTGGCATCGTTACATATCACGAGAATCGCGGCAGACAGCTCAAGGTTAGCAGAGAGACTCTGTCTGACTTCCAATACTTCATTGAGGACGTTCAGTTCGAGAAGCCGGGCTATGACTACAAGTTCCTCGGTTGGAATGAGGAGAGCGACGGCAGCGGCAAGACATATCTGCCGGGTGATGAATTGTCATCTGTAGACAACGACATAGAGCTCTACGCAATTTGGGGACGCCCACCTAAGGTTGGCGTTCTGGAACCTATGCCTGAGATTCAATACGGACAGCCCCTCCCAATTGAAACTCCTGAAATCATCTCCGAGGATGATTCTTCAATTTACGGATATCTGGAGATAAGCCCTACCGGTGAGGAGGGAACATTCAGCCCTATCGACCGCAAGGCAATCCTTCCGGTTGAATACAACGGATATCTCGTAAGACTCTGTGTTACTAACAAGAGTGGCACAACTGTTTCCAATGCTGTACCTATCAGAATACACAAGAGCGGCATGGATCTGTCCAGGGTTCGTTGGGCAGAGACAGCTAATATGACATATGACGGAACACCTAAGAAGGTGTGGCTGGAAGGCCTGCCTGAAGGCGTAACTGCTATATATGGCAACAATGTTGCAACTGGCGCAGGCGTATACAGCACCTCCGTTGAGTTAGAGTATGACAGGAACAACTTTGATATTCCTGTCAGAATTAAGAACTACGAGTGGAGAATTAAGAAGGGCAGATACGATATGTCCGAAGTCAGATGGGACTATATGGACGAGTTCGTATATGACGGAACAGAGAAGTCCATCAGTCTGACCGGTCTCCCTGAGGGCGTTACTGCCAACTATACAGGAAATGTTGCAACCAATGCAGGCGTTATGACTGCGGTTGTTTCATTCACATACGATGATGAGAACTATGAAGAGCCTGACTTAATTCAGCCTTGCACATGGAAGATTAACAGACAGGTTCTGGATGCAAGAGACTTTGAGTGGACGAGCTATGATGATTTCACATACGACGGATACACTAAGAGCGTAAGAATTACCAATCTGCCTGAAGGCGCTGAGGTTGAATATGTCGGTGCAGACGAAATGCAGGCAGGCAACTATCTTGCAAGAGCTACAATGCGCGGTAATTACACTACCAATCAGCATCTGGAGTATGAGTGGGAGATTAAGAAGGCTCATCATAACATGTCAGAGGTTAAGTGGAATTACACTGCTCCATTTACATATGACAAGGAGTCACATTCTGTTTATCTGACAGGATTGCCTAACGGATTGTCGGCAAGATATCGCAACTACATCGGAACTGATGCCGGTGACTATATTGCAACAGCAACATTCATCAGCATTGACAGCCACAATTACGTTACACCTGCTGATATGAATATCAGGTGGAGCATTAAGAAGGCCGTTGCTGATATGTCAAACGTTCATTGGAACTACACTGAGGCCTTTGTGTATGACGGAACAACCAAGGCTGTAGAGCTTGTAGGACTGCCTCTGGGTGTTTATGCACTTGTTGAGAATGGAACAGGACTTAAGGCCGGTGTATATAATGCACATGCCAATCTCAAGTATGACAATCGCAATTACGAAGTTACACAGCCTGCTGACTGCCAGTGGCAGATTGTTAAGGCAAAATACGATATATCAGAGGTTAAGTGGAGCTACAATGAGCCATTTGATTATGATGGCACAACTAAGGAAGTCAGACTTATCAATGTTCCGGACGGACTCACTGTTGAGTATTCCAACAACAGCAAGCTTGAGTCCGGCAAATATGTTGCGACAGCCAAACTGATACCATATGATCCTGACAATTACGAAATCCCTGAGATTACCGGTTGTGCATGGTCCATCAACAAGGCTGCTATCGACAGAATGGAACTCGAGTGGACTGACTACAGTGACTTCGTATACGACGGAAGAGAGAAGACAGTAAAGATTGTCAGCGACCTCGGTGATGGTATTCGCGTTGAGTACTCCGGTAACACTGCAACAAATGCAGGAGATCACGAGGCGATTGCAACATTTATTCCAACTGATCTTGAAAACTTCGATGCACCTGAACCACTGCGCTTCAAGTGGACAATTCAGAAGGGTACATTTGAGCTGACTAACGTTGTATGGAATTACAACTCTGCCTTTGAATATGACGGCAGCAGGAAATCTGTTGAACTCATTGATGTACCTAAGGGCGTGACGGTTCATTATGAGGGTAATACCGCAACTACTGTTGGCAACTATGTGGCAACAGCATACTTTGAGGTTCAGGATACTGACAATTACAAGGATATTGATCCGGTAGAACTCAGATGGTCAATCCGGAAGGGTACTATAGATATGTCAGGAGTTTCGTGGCAGTCAGAGACAGAGTTCACATACGATGAAGAAGAGAAGGCTGTAACTCTCAGAAATATTCCTGACGGTATCATTCCTGTTTATTCCGGCAATACTGCAATCCATGCAGGTGAGTATGTTGCCAGCGTGGAATTTGAATATGACGAACAGAACTATGAGAAGCCATTCTTCCCTGGTTGCAGATGGAGTATAGACAGAGCTGTTATTGATGTCAGCAAGGTAAGCTGGGATTATGAAGAAGCATTTACATACGATGGTATGGACAAGATTGTAAGACTTGTCAACCTGCCTGATGATGTACGTGTTGAATACATTAACGCCAAGGCAGCAAATGCAGGACTGTACTATGCTTCAGCAGAAATCCTTCCGATCAATGCTGCAGATTATCTGCCTGCTAAGGCACCGGAACTCGCTTGGAGAATCGAGAAGGGCGAGTATATTATGACCGGAGTATTCTGGGATTATGAGAGACCATTCAAGTATGATGGATTCGAGAAACGAATCGTACTGAGAGGTCTTCCGGATGGAATAACAGCAACTTATGATGGCAATTACGGAATCGAAGCCGGAATATATGTTGCTAATGCTCATCTTACAATTGAAGATGGATTTAACTATATTGCTCCTCGTATCGATTCCTGCAGATGGGTTATCGAGAGGGCAGACATCGATATGTCCGGTGTTGAATGGGATTACACATCTGAATTCACTTACAATGGAAGGATGCACGAGATTAGCTTGACAGGAATTCCTAAGGGTGTAAGAGCTCTGTACAGTGGTAACTGTGAAACTAACGCAGGACTGTATACAGCAAGAGCAGAATTTGTGCTCTTCGATAATGAGAATTACAACATCCCAAGTGTAATGGATTGCAATTGGGAAATCGTTAAGGCTGACTATAATATGTCAGATGTTCATTGGAAGTACGAGTCTGCGAAGGTATACAACTCAAGAGAACAGTCGATTTATCTTGAGAACTTGCCTAACGGCATTGTCGCAAGCTATACGAATAATGAGGCCAAGGATGTAGGCAGCTATGTTGCCAGCGCTAACCTCATTATTGAAGATGAACTCAACTACAACAAACCTACCGTTGAAGATTGCCTGTGGGAGATCGCTCCGGCACCAATAGACATGGCAGGAGTTTACTGGAATTATATTCCTGACTCGTTTGTTTATGATGGAAGTGAGAAGTCTGTCGAGCTGGTCAATCTGCCGAGTACTGTCGATGTAAGATATAACGGCACTAAGGCTGTTGGTGCGGGCACTTATCGTGCAGTAGCAGAGTTTGTTGTAAAGTCTTCCAACCTGCTTGCACCTGAGCACATGACATGTGAGTGGGCTATCAACAAGGCAGACTGCGATCTCAGTAATGCAAGATGGAATTACACTCAGGAATTCACATACGATGGACAGATTCATGGTATTGAAGTTACAGGACTGCCTGACAATGTAACAGTACATTATGATAACAACAAGGCTACTGATGCAGGTGAGTATGTTGCGGTTGCAAGATTTGTAACAGATGCAGAGAACTACAATGTTCCTGAAGAAATCAGATGCCCATGGGTGATTAACAAAGCAAACTGTGATATCAGCGCTATTTCTTGGGATTATTCCCAGGCATTCGTATACGATGGCAATGCCAAGCTGGTTGCACTGACAGGAGTGCCTACTAACCTTACGGTAAACTATAGAGGAAATGTTGAGACGGTAGCCGGCACTTATACGGCAGATGCTGAATTTGTTGCATTTGACCCTAATAACTATGAGGTTCCTGAGCCTATCAGCATTTCTTGGGAGATCAAGAAGGCTGATTACGATATGACTCAGACCAGATGGGTCAGCGAGAGATCATTCGTATATGACGGCAGAAACAAGAGTGTTGAGCTCGAGGGTTATCCTGCAGACATCAGTCCGATTTATACAGATAACAATAAGGTTAATGCCGGAGAGTACCTGGCATCAGCTACATTCCGTTATGACAGCAGCAATTACAACGAGCCTGTTGTAAGTGGATGCACTTGGAATATTGAGAAGAGCAGCTTCGATATGGGCGGAGTATTCTGGAATTATAACAATTCGTTCGTGTATGACGGCAGGAACAAATCCGTCGAGCTAGTTAATCTGCCTGCAGGACTGACTGCGTCCTATAGCGGTAATATTGCAGCAGATGCCGGTGATTACCTCGCAGAGGCAACATTCTCATATGATGAGAACAACTATGAGCAGCCGACATTTGAGGGATGCAAATGGAGAATTGAACAGGCAGATATTCCTGTCAGACCGGAGAGCCTGGTATGGACCTACGAGGAGCCATTTGTATATGATGGACAGCCTCACGGCGTTGAACTGGCAACAGTAAAGAAGTTCGACAAGCTTGATGCGGGTGCATTCTTTGACAGACTGTTCTCACGTAAGAAGGAAGTTCCGGTTGAGCCTGTTGAAGAACCTATCAGATATATAGGTATTCCGGATGGCTTTGAGGTAAGTCTTGAGAGCAATGAAGCTGTTGATGCAGGTGTATATATTGCAAGAGCAATTATTAAACCTGAAGATACGCAAAACTACAAGGCTAGTATGGTCAGCGAATTCCGCTGGGAGATCAAGAAGGCTACACTGGATCAATCCAATATTCGTTGGGACTACAACAACCACATCGTTTATGACGGCACAGTTAAGAGCGTTGAGCTGATTGGAGTTCCTGAGGAGCTGGAGGTTCACTACATCACCAATACTGCAGTTGAATCCGGAAGATACGAGGCTCATGCCGCACTTGAACTCAAGGATGAGAACAACTACAACAAGCCACATCCTGTTAAGGGCTGCATTTGGGAAGTCGAGAAGGCAACCTACGACATGTCCGGAGTTAAGTGGGTATATGATGACAACCTGGTATATGATGGCGGCGAGAAACTGGTTCTGTTAACAGGATTGCCTGAGGGTGTTAGGGTTGAGAACTACTATGGCAACAAGGCAACTGACGCCGGTTCATATACAGCAGAGGCGGTGCTTGCATATGATAATGCAGAGAACCACATTACTCCTACTGTTGAGCCATTGAGATGGAGAATTCAGAAGAACAGACTCGACACCGAGGATATTGCATGGACATACAGTGACAATTCAGTCTTCGTATACGACGATCAGGTTAAGACTGTAACTCTGACAGGCGTTCCAAGTGAAACTGATGTTATCTATGTTAACAACAGCAAAGTGGGCGCAGGTACATATATCGCTAAGGCCAAACTCATCTATGATACTAAGAACTACGTAGCGGAGGATATTCCGGACTGCGTATGGAAGATAGAGAAGGCAACATTCGATACTGCGGATGTAAGATGGACATACGATAAACCTTTCGTATACGACGGAGAGGTTAAGAAGGTTTACCTCGAGAATATGCCTGCAACTATCGATGTCAGATATATGGATAACAGGGCTTCCGAGGCCGGTTCATATACAGCCAAGGCATATATGACATACAACAGAGACAATTACTACGACCCTGAGATTGAGACAAGTCTCGAGTGGTCAATTGTAAAGCCTGAAGACCAGGATAAATAATATTAGGAGGGCAATTTGGCCGGATATATAATAGCAATCATATTTCTGCTAATCTGTTCAATGTTCTTCTCAGCAACAGAGACAGCATTCTCAAGTTTTAACAAGATCAAGATGAAGAATCTTGCAGCTGATGACAATAAGAGAGCAGAGCTGGTTCTGAAGCTTGATGAACAATTTGACAATTTAATTACTACAATTCTGGTTGGTAATAATATAGCCAACATTGCACTGACTACGGTGGCAACCGTATGCAGCATCAATATGTGGGGAGCCAAGTTTGGACCTACTATTGCGACTATCGCAACAACACTGATTGTGCTGGCATTTGGAGAAGTATCTCCTAAGATCATCGCGAGAGAGAGACCGGAGTCAATTGCTCTCGCGGTGGCCCCAATCATTAATTTCATATCAGTGATCCTGAGGCCGATAACCATCTTCTTTGCAGGCCTTAAGAAGCTGCTGAAGAAGCTTATCGGCGCCAATGATGAGCCTGAGTTCTCAGAGGACGAGCTCCTGACTATCGTTGAAGAGGCGGAGGCAGGCGGAGCAATCAGTGAAGAACAGAGCGAACTGATTTCCAACGCAATCGACTTCAATGATGTAGAAGCAATCGATATTCTGACTCCAAGAGTAGACATTATTGCGGTTGACAAGGACGATACTGTTGCTGAGATCAAGCAGATGTTCAAAGATTCGGGATTGTCCAGACTTCCTGTATATGAAGACGACCTTGACAACATCATCGGCGTAATCAACCAGAAAGACTTCCACAACAACGAAGTAAGGAACAAGAAAGACGTTGAAAAGATTATCAAGCCGGTTGCATATGTAGCCGAGAGCTTGAAAGCTGCAGTTCTTCTCAAGAAGATGCAGCAGAAGAAGACACACATTGCCATCGTTGTAGATGAGTACGGTGGAACTACCGGTCTGGTAACACTCGAGGATATCATCGAGGAAATCGTAGGAGATATCTATGATGAACACGATGCAGTTGTTTCAAGAGATGTTATCAAATCCGGCAAGAATACCTACAGTGTCAGCGGCGGTGCTAATCTCGAGGACTTCTTCGATATGTTCGATGAAGAGATTGAGGCTGATGCTACCACTATCAACGGATGGGTAATGATAGAACTTGACAGAATGCCAAGAGAGGGCGACAAGTTCACATATGAATCAAGACACAAGATCTTCCATGTTCAGGTCACCAAGTGTGATGGCAAGCGAGCACTGATGACTCGCATCAAGGTGGAAGATAGAGAAGATAAAGAAGACTAATAGGTCTACTGAATTATTTAGAAAGGATTTTTATCGAAATGAGTTTAGTAGAGAAAATCTTTGGCGATCTTAACGCCAAGGAAATCAAGAAAGTTGAAAAGATTGTCGATCAGATTGAGGCCCTTGATGAGTCCATGCAGGCTCTGTCTGACGATGAACTGAGAGCTAAGACTCAGGAGTTCAAGGACAGACTGGGTCAGGGTGAAACACTCGACGATATTCTGCCTGAAGCATTCGCAGTTTGCCGTGAAGGTGCATGGCGTAGCCTCGGAATGAAGCATTTCAGAGTTCAGCTTATCGGCGGTGTAGTTCTGCATCAGGGACGTATCTCCGAAATGAAGACAGGTGAAGGTAAGACCCTGGTAGCTACGCTGCCTGCTTACCTTAACGCACTTGATGGCAGAGGCGTTCACGTAGTCACAGTTAATGACTACCTGGCTAAGCGTGACGCAGAGTGGATGGGCAAGCTGTACAGCTTCCTCGGACTCAAGGTAGGTTGCGTTATTCATGCTGTTGAGGGTCCTGCAAGACATGAGCAGTACATGGCAGATATCACTTACGGAACTAACAATGAGTTCGGTTTTGACTATCTGCGTGACAATATGGTTACGTACAAGGAAGATCTGACGCAGAGAGAGCTCAACTACGCTATCGTCGACGAGGTCGACTCAATCCTCATCGATGAGGCAAGAACACCTCTTATCATTTCCGGTAGAGGCGTTGATTCCTCAAGCATGTACAGAAATGCCAATTCCTTCGTTAAGACACTTACCGAAGAGGCGGATTACAAGATTGACGAGAAAGACAACCAGATCGCGCTCACCGATGCCGGTGTCAAGATCTGCGAGAAATACTTTGGCATAGAGAACTTCTCAGACCCTGATAACATGGAACTCAACCACTATGTTAACCAGGCTCTCCGTGCCAACTATCTGATGAAGAGGGATGTTGACTACATCGTTAAGGATGGCGAGATCCTTATCGTTGATGAATTCACAGGTCGTCTGATGTATGGTCGTAGATTCAGTAACGGACTGCACCAGGCAATCGAAGCCAAGGAAGGCGTTAAGGTTGGATCAGAGTCCAAGACTCTTGCGACAATCACTCTTCAGAACTACTTCCGTATGTACAACAAGCTGGCTGGTATGACAGGTACAGCGAAGACAGAGGAAGAGGAATTCAGAGATATTTACAACATGGACGTACTGGTTATTCCTACCAACAAGCCTGTTGTAAGAAATGACCAGGAAGATTCTGTTTACACCAAGCAGAAGGGCAAGTACAAAGCAATCGTTGAGCGTGTTTGCGAGGCTCACGAGATTGGACAGCCTGTACTGGTAGGTACTATTTCAATCGAGATTTCTGAGCTCATCAGCGATATGCTGAAGAAGCGCGGTATCAAACATAACGTACTGAATGCCAAGCATCACGAGCAGGAGGCCGAAATCGTAGCAGAGGCAGGTCGTCTCGGAGCGGTTACAATCGCTACTAACATGGCAGGCCGTGGTACCGATATCATCCTGGGCGGTAACCCTGAGTTCGAAGCTAAGAAGGAAATGAAGAAGCAGGGATACACTCCTGAGCAGATCAGCTTCGCAACAGGCTTCGAGAAGTCCGATGATGCTGAGATGAACGAGGCGAGAGCTAAGTTCAACGCTCTACACCAGCAGTTCAAGGCTGAGAGAGCAGGGGAACAGGAGAAGGTTAGAGAGCTCGGCGGTCTCTGCATTATCGGTACAGAGAGACACGAGTCAAGACGTATCGACAACCAGCTCCGTGGACGTTCCGGACGTCAGGGCGACCCTGGTAATACTCAGTTCTTTATCTCACTCGAGGACGATCTGATGAGACTCTTCGGTGGAGACAGAATGCAGGGAATGGTTCAGAGAGCAGGTATGGATGACGACACTCCTATCGAGGCCGGCATTCTCTCAAGAACTATTGAGAACGCACAGAAGAAGGTCGAAGGCAAGAACTTTGCTATTCGTAAATACGTTCTTCAGTACGATAACGTAATGAACAAGCAGCGTGAGATCATCTACGAACAGAGAAGAATGGTTCTCGATGGCGAGGATGTTTCAGGCTACATCAGGAACATGGCTTATGAGCTGATTGACGGTATTGTTGATCCTGTCGTTATGGAATCCAAGTATCCTGAAGAGTGGGAGCTTGACAGAGTAACAGATGGTCTCGTTCAGATCACACCTTCATTCAAGGGCAGACTGGACTTCACAGAAGAATACATCCAGTCTCTTGATGAGGAACAGCTCAGAGAGGATATCAAGGAAGTATTCGATACGCTGTATGAAGAGAAGGTAGCTGAGATCGGCGAGGAGCAGATGCGTGAAGTTGAGCGTATGATTCTGCTCAGAGTAGTAGACAACCGTTGGATGGATCACATCGATGCAATGGATCAGCTCAAGGAAGGTATCGGCTTAAGAGGATACGGACAACAGGATCCTGCTGTTGCATATGCCAAGGAAGGCTTTGCAATGTTCGACGAGATGATTGCAGATATCAGAGAAGAAACTGTTAAGTTCTGTTACAACGTCAGCGTAACTACTAATGCAACAAGACGTAATGTTGTCAGCGGTCCTAGCAGAGCCAGCAAGGAAGAATACAGAGACGATACAGCTGCTGCAATGGGTAACGGTCCTGCTGCTGCACCTAAGGCTGAGAAGACAGGCAAGCAGGAGACTATCCACAGAGACGCACCTAAGGTAGGACGTAATGATCCATGTCCATGCGGATCGGGCAAGAAGTATAAGAACTGTTGCGGCAAAAATCTGTAGCTGGGAGTGTTCGCGATATATATGCTATCGCGGACACAAAAAAACAGATTTTTCCACATTAGGAGGGAAAGCAAATGGGAATCGTTATTTTTATTATTCTGGTTATCGCTGTAGCCGGTATTGCTCTTTATAATGGTCTCAATGCCAAGAAGAACAGGATTGAGGCTGCTGAGCTGGAGCTCAAGAAGTACATGGAGTCCGGCAATGAGAAGGATATCGATAACGCGAAGAAGTATTACAATGCTGTTGTCAAGGAATACAACAATGCAGTTGAGTCGTTCCCAGGCAACATTATCGCTAACATGTTTAACTTCCCTAAGATGCACTCTGAGGGTTTTGATGAGGGCCTATAAATGAGAACATATAACAAGAGTTTATCAATAAGACTGGCGGCAATAGCAGCCAGTCTTGTGCTTATCGCTGCAACTGTGTTGGTATATTACCAACCCGTATATGCTGCAGACGCTTCATACGGAACCAACAGCTTCGATGTTCAGATAGTTGCTAATGAGAACAACTCATTTGACGTGAAAGAGGAAATCACTGTAGATTTCTGGTATCCGCATCATGGTATATACAGATATATTCCGGATAACGGAGTTACTATCAGCAACATCGATGTTCCGGGATACTATTATGAAGAGTATCGTGATGGTGGTAATACCGTGCTTCAGATCGGTGATGGCGACTATACCCTGGATGGAATCAATCAGTACCGCATCAGCTATAAGATGACTGCCTATGATGACAATGAGGACAAGCTCGACAGGCTGATGCTCAACGTTATTCCGACAGGCTGGGAGACGTCAATCGACCATGCACGTGCACTGATTAAGCTCCCTAAGAAGGCTGATCTGTCCAATATCCAGCTCTATACCGGTGAGGCTTGGAATCAGGAGAACGCTGTTAATGCAACTGCCAAGGCAGGCTCAGATGGCAAGACAATATATGTCGAAGCTTACGATGTTCCTGCTAACAACGGCATTACCGTAATTGTCGAACTTCCGGAAGGCTACTGGACAGGAGAGAGACAGGTAGGCGCACTTACACCTTGGGTTATGATGCTGCTCCTGCTCGGACCGGCTGCGGCTGCAGTTATCTGGTTCCTCTTTGGCAGGGACAAGCACATGGTCAAGACCATCGAATTCTATCCGCCTAATGATCTGACACCGGGCGAGATCGGATATATCATCGACGAGACTGCGGACAAGTGTGACATAGTTTCTTCTATTATATATCTGGCTAATAAGGGATACTTATCGATAGAAGAATATGGCGAGAATGATTACAAGTTCACTAAGCTCAAGGAGATAGGTAGTGAACCTGAATATATCAAGGACATTTATCACGGAATCTTCTCCGGAAGAGAAGTGGCAATCAATTCTGAACTGGGAACCAAGTTCGGTGCTAAGTATCAGGAGGCAATGGAAGATCTCGAGAATATGTTCATTACCAAGAGTAAGACAGTATATTCTCAGACTTCGAGGGTTGCAAGGCTTGCCAATATTATCCTTACATCAATGCCGATTCTGGCATTTACAGCTTGGGAATCCTACTCGGGAACACATTACAGCGGTGTTGAAACATTCCTCTTCAGCCTGTGCATGTGGTTTGCAGCATACTGTGTATGCTCAGCAATCGACAAGATTCACAGCGCTAAGAAGAGCAGAACGATTCTCAGAATACTGCTGACGGGAATGTGGCTCGAGCTCGGACTTGGAATGCCAATGGCATCATCACAGACAATGATGATGCTGGACAGCTACAAGGCCCTGATATTCAAACTGGTTCTCTTTGCAGCAGAGGCTATTATCATATTCTTCGCTGCAATATCAATGGCAAGAACTCCTCAGTATACAGACTTGATGGGCAAAATCCTTGGATTCAAGGATTTCATCAGAACGGCTGAGCTGGACAAACTCAAGGAACTTGTCGAAGAAGATCCGGCATACTTCTATAACATCATGCCTTACGCATACGTATTCGGTCTATCCGACAAGTGGATTAAGAACTTCGAACATGTCGAGATTCCAAAACCTCAGTGGTATTGCGGAACGAGATTTACATATTTTGACGGATATTTGATGGGAAGAATGATGTCCAACTGCAGTGCAGGTGTCAGCAATCACATTAGATATCCAATCAACACATCCGGATCAGGAATCAGTAAAAACGATTGGCTGAGCGGCGGTGGCATCGGCGGCGGATTCTCATCCGGTGGCGGTGGATTTTCCGGAGGCGGCTTCGGCGGCGGAGGCGGCGGAGCTTGGTAGCGAATTGATGTAAGAAAGGAGTCATTATGAAAAAGATAAGTGCGATTTTATTATCATTGATTATTGCATTTTCAATGATGCCTATGATGGCATTCGCTGAAGATGATGATGCAGCCAGAGTCTATGGACCTGATGAGCCACAGATTGAGAACATTGAGGAATACGTTCTTGAGTGCGAGGAGTATGCGAATGCGATATTCAGAGATAATCCTGTGTTTGATTGTGATCAGACTCTCGGAAGAGAAGCTGAAGATTACGGGGTATCTCAATTCTGTCCAACATCTGTAAGGTTCAAGATGGATGCTGATGCCCACATCAGCCTCAAGTCAGAATACACCGGCAATCTCTATCTGGGTGTCTGGAAGAACGAAAAGGATGAGCAGGAGGGAGCGAAGGCTGTTGAGGTAAAGCGCGCAGTCGGAAATAACGATAGCAAACGCAGTATTGATCTTACAGAAATTAAGAACAATGATACTTATCTGCTGGTAATGGCGATATGCGGCGATTATGGCGACGATACTGTTCTGCCTGTTAATGTATGCCTTGAACTTACTGCAGAGCCACAGGGTGAAGACGTAGGTTGCGTACACGTTGTTACCAAAGTTGATAAATGCGAAGCATGGTGCGGATATGACGGATGGAAGACTCACTATGAGTGTCAGGACTGCTACGAATGGATGATTAAAGACAAAGAGACCAAGGAATTCCGTCCAATGACCAAGGCAGAGAAGAAGAAATATACTATTAAGATGCCTGCTAAGAAGCATAGCTTTACTAAGAAGGTAAGAAACGCAGATACTCGCATTAGAAAAGCCAGCTGTACCAAGGCGGCAAAATACTACTATACTTGCAAGCACTGTGGAATGATTGGCAACAAGACATTCACTTATGGCAAGAAGCTCGGACACAAGTACAAGAAGAACTACATCATTCCTGCAACAACAGAGAAAGATGGCAAGATTGGCACCATCTGTACCCGTTGCAAGAAAGTAAAGGCTAAGACCAAAACTACCACAATTCCAAGAATTGACAGTATGAGTTTTGTAGCTGAACCTTATGTTGTACCAACTGACAAGATGCCAACGAAGTTCGTAGTCAAGAATGTTAAGGGTAAGACAATAAACAGCAAGTACTACAAGGTTGAACGAGCATTATTCTTCGATGTGGAGTTCCCTAAGATCCCAATGGATGTTGACGGCGACTCGATTCCGGAGTCGTCACTCGTATTGGTTACTGCAACATTCTCCGGAAGATATAAGGGCTCTGTTGCGGGTGGATATGTTGAGACGGACGAGACTTTACATGTGATTGATGATGCGTGGGTCGAGGCTGTAAGAAAATATATTGAAGAGAATTTTTCAGATACAACTAGTTACGATACACAACAATGAAGAAATATTTAGTATTCGATTTTGATGGAACAATTATTAATACGAACGATGTAATTATCGCATCCTGGCAGGCAACCTGGGAGAAGTTCCTGGGTTACCGCGAGTCCAGCGAGGTGATTAAGAGCACTTTCGGTGAGACTTTGAAGTACACTGCGAGCGTGCGTTTTCCTGAGATTCCTGCCGAGGATGTAATCAACTATTACAGGGATTATCAGTTGGCGCACTGCGATGAGCTGGTTTATGTTTTCGACGGCATGGAGGATATGCTGAAGAAGCTCAAGGCGCATGGCTTTAAGACGGCAATCGCAACATCGAGAACCAGAGAGGGTACGCTGAATTATCTGAATCAATTCGGAATTGCAGAGTATTTCGATGTTATTGTGTCCATGGATGATGTAACCAATCACAAGCCAAATCCGGAGACTTGCCTTGTAGCCCTCGACAAGCTCGGCGGCACAACTGAAGAGGCTATCATGTTCGGAGATACCAGATTCGATATCGGTTGTGCGATTAATGCAGGCGTGGATAGCGCTCTTGTTGCCTGGGGCGAGGTTACAACACCGGAGAAGCTCGAAGAGATAGGATACAAACCTACCTATTATATAGAGACCTATGATGACGTATACCGCATTCTCGGTATCGAGTAGCATAGGGCTAATGGAGAGGATAATTAATGCTGATATTAGATGAACTAAAGGGTCAACTTCCTGCAGCTATGGACAAGCTGGGCGAAGTGGGAGGTTATCTTTGACCCGGATGGGCTTAAGAAGAAGATAGAAGCTCTTGAGAAGAAGAGCCTTGAGGATGGTTTCTGGAATGACCAGAGGGCTGCACAGGCAGTGCTCAAGGAGAAGAAGAGTTACGAGGACAGACTGGCACGTTACGAGGAACTTAAGAATGCTTTGACCGAAGTGCCTGACCTTGTGGAAATCGCGGAAGAACTTGGTGATGAAGACGAGGCCAGATCCATCGTTAAGAACTTCGAGAAACTTATGATTTCCCTTGAGGATATGAAGCTCGAGATGCTGCTGTCCGGCAAGTACGACAACAGTAATGCGATTCTCAGCATTCATTCAGGAACCGGTGGCGTTGACGCCAATGACTGGGCGGAGATGCTGGAAAGAATGTATCTGAGATACTGTGAGCGCAAAGGCTTCAAGACCAAGATTTTGGACAGACAGGCCGATGTGGATTATGGTATCAAGAGCTCGACTATACAGATAGAGGGCGAGAATGCATATGGCTATCTCAAGAGTGAGAACGGCGTTCACAGACTGGTAAGGCTGTCGCCTTTCAACGCTCAGAACAAGAGACAGACTTCATTCGCTGCTGTCGAGGTTGTGCCTGAGATGAGTGATGAGATTGAGGTAACCATTAATCCTGAGGATCTCAAGATTGACACATACAGGTCCGGCGGAGCAGGTGGCCAGCACGTTAATACGACTGATTCGGCTGTAAGAATTACCCACCTGCCAACGAACATTGTCGTTACCTGTCAGAATGAGAGATCCCAGATAATGAACAGGGAAGTTGCAATGAAGATTCTTGTGTCCAAGCTGACAAGAATTGCCGAGGAGGAACACAAGGAGAGTCTTAACGAGATCAAGGGTGACCAATCGATGGCGACCTGGGGTTCGCAGATTCGTAACTACGTATTCCAGCCGTATACAATGGTGAAGGATACAAGAACAGGGGCAGAGACTGCCAATGTAAATGGCGTTATGGACGGCGATATAGATATGTTCATAAGGGCCAAATTGTCGCAGGATGCTAAATAGAAAGATCAGAGAAAACTGTTAGGCGAGGGATAGTGATTAAGCTTTATTCCGGCAGGGAGAATATTGATAAAGAGCGCTTCATTTATGACAACATAGCAGGTGAGGCGCTTGTTTTAGTGCCAAACCAGTACACCCTGGTTGCTGAGGAGCAAGCACTCAAGTATCTTGGTACCAAGTGCCTGTTTGATGTCGAGATAATGTCGATGAACAGGCTTGGCCTCAGAGTTCTGCAGGAGCAGGGTATTGAAGAGGCAAGGATGCTCGATCGCTACGGTAGATTCATGTTGCTGAACAGGATTATCAAGGCTCACAAGGATGAGTTGAATATATTCGCGAACTCTGTGGGCAAGCTGACTTTCACTTCGATGATCAACGACTTTATCTCAGACTTCAAACAGCAGGACTGCAGTCTTGAAGAACTGAAAGATTTGCTGGCTGCAAGTGATGCAGAGGGGCTGCTCAAGGACAAATTGTCAGAGCTTGAAGGAATAATCCTGGAGTATGAGAAGGCAATCGAAGGCAGATATACAGACTCCGAGGATTACATAGCGAAGTATGTTGAGGCAATCAAAGCATCAAACTTCGTAGAGAATAAGGACGTATGGGTTTACGGATATGACAGCGTAACACCTAAGTTCCTAAGTGCTATTGTTGAACTGGGCAAGAGAGCCAAGTCGGTAAACCTCGTACTTAATGAGAGCGACTTCGGTCTGCATAGATCCATTGCGAATCAGTTAGGTGAGGATATTGTATCAATCGGCAGTGAGTATGCGCTTAAGAAGAGTGAAACAGTAGCACGCATTGAACGCGGGCTGTTTAGTGACGATATCTCGGCAGCTGACGAGATGTCCAACAAGGATTTTGTGCCTGAAGATCTGACTATCATTCGTGCAGCTAATCCTTACTATGAGGCAGAGAGTGCGGCTTGCTATATTTATCATCTGGTGAGAGATCTCGGATACAGGATGAGGGATATCCAGGTGATTGCCAATGATGAGGGCGTGATGCAGCCTATAATCCGCAGAACCTTTGCGGAATACGGACTGCCGGTGTTCATGGATCAGACCAGGAGCATCACGGATGCGCCTGCGGTTAACTTCATTGTTAATCAGCTGTGGTTCGTAAGGTATGGTGGCAAGACCGAAGCCCTTCTTGCGATGCTCAAGACCGGGATGGCAGGCATTCCTTACAACGTGATTGAGGATCTCGAGAATTATGCGAGAACCTATCACATCAAGGGCAGCATGTGGAAGCGTCCTTTCAAATATGGCGCTGAAGCCTATGGCGAGCGATTTGAAACAATTGAGCTGGCGAGAAAATGCATTGTCGAATCTCTGAAGAGAATGGACAATATGCTCGATGGTACAGTTGACGAATTCGTCTATCTGTTCAAGCAATATCTTAACGAAGAATGGCAGATGGATTTGAGGCTTCAGGACTTTGCTGATGAACAGGTGAGAAAGGGTATGCCTGAGGAGGCTCAGAGAAATATAGAGTCTTACAATGCGGCTATTAATCTTCTCGATCAGATTGTTGAAATCATGGGTGATGAGCCTATGAACATCGAGGAGTTTACAGATATATATATGACAGGTTTAACCAATGTTACTGTCGGAGTTATTCCGCCGACTGTCGATGGCCTGTCAATGGGAACAATGATAAGAACACGCCCTAGAGCAGCCAAAGCTGTTGTTATTCTGGGTGCTAATGAAGGCACTCTGCCACTGCAACCTTCGGCAGAGGGGCTCTTCTCGGTAGACGAGAAGGAATACTTCAGAGATAAGGGCTTTGCACTCGGAACGCTTGATGATATCAAGATGTGTGAAGAGCAGGTTGCAATGTATAGGATGATGTCCAAACCATCGGAGAAGTTATACATCAGTTACTCAATGACTGATGCTGATGGCAAGGAAGCAGCACCATCTCCGGTTATCGATTCACTGCTCGAGCTCTTCCCGAGAATTGAGAAGGATGGCTTAATTGCAAAGGATGTAATCAGCAGCGGTTGGTCGGAGGATATTGTCAATTCAACAGCTCAGTCGATGAGACATTTCTTCAATCACATCAAGGATAGGAAGAGCGGAGATAAGATGGATGCTCTGACCCAGGCGATGATGTCCTGGTATGAGCATAATAATAAGGAAGATTTTGATCCAATGATGGGCGCAGCTCTTGATGAAAATGATCCTCATCCTCTGGGAGCTGAGCTGGCTAAGGATCTATACGCAAGAAGTGATGGCAGTTATCAGCTCAGTGCGTCGGCTATATCCGGATATTTCGATTGTCCTTTCAAGTACTATGTGGACAGAGGACTTCGTCCTGAAGAGGAGAGAGAATTCTCCGGCGACTCGAGATCTATCGGAGATGTTTACCACAGCTGTCTTATGACCATTGCCGGTAAGATTATTGCAGACAGATCTTATGGTGACAAACTGGTTAACTGCAGTGATGAAGAACTGAGAGCCATAGTGGGAGCAGAGCTCAAGCTGATTGCCAAGGAGTATAGAGAGGGCCTGTTCGAGTCAAGCGAGATTGAAGCTTACAGGATGGAACGCATTCTCGAGATCTGTTCGGTTGCAGCAAGAGCTATCGCGATACAGCTGACTGACGAGAGCGTGACAACGGCCAAGTTCGAAGAGGGCTTTGGCCGAGGCAGGACGTTCAAACCGATAGAGCTGGAGGTCAATGGTTCCAAGTTCTATGTTGAGGGGCAGATTGACCGTGTCGATATTCTTGACGGCGACAGCGCGAGAGTCATCGATTACAAGACTGGTAGCGACAAGCTGGATCTTGAGAAGATGGTTCAGGGATACAAAATGCAGCTGATGATATACATGATGTCGGTTGCTCAGGATGGCTACGAACCAGCGGGAATTTATTACTTCAACATTTTCGATCCGATTGATGGATATAATAATGTGGATGAGAACAAGGTCGGCAAGTCGGGTGTGGCTAAGAAGGATGCTGCGCTGTCTGATGCGTATAGGCTCAAGGGTGCGGCTCTGACGCGCGAGTCTTACGACAGGCTGAGCGAAGAAGTAAGCCATAGGATCAGTGAAATTGCGGATGGAATTGCCAAAGGCAATGTCGGAATACATCCGTTCAAAGAGAACAACAAACTCGTTTGCAATTACTGCAGCTATCGTGCAATATGCAAACGCGACCGGAATTACATCAAAAATGCAGCACGCGGCTAATTGGGGTCAACCCATTTTAGCCAAATGGCTAAATGGGGACAGGCTTGGATGTAAAAGTATAGATGAGAATAGTTTCAGTAGGCAGTAGCAGTTCGGGAAATTCATATATTGTTCAGGCAGGGGGCAAGAACCTCCTTCTTGATGTGGGGCTTTCTGCTACGAAGATTCTCAACGCACTCAGGAGTTGTGGCATAGAGCCTTGCGATGTTGATGCGATTATGATAACGCACGAACACATTGACCACGTTAAGAGCGTCAGGAAGATTGCCAAAGAGTGCTGCAATGCTGACTTTTATGCCAGCAGGGGAACGGTTGAGTCTTGCGACAGCTTTGCCTATGTCGGTGAACAGCGTCTGAATCTCGTGAAACGCCGTGACACCATCGAGCTGGGAGAAGCAAGCGTTAGGTGTTTTGGGCTCAGCCATGATGCGAGTGAGCCTATTGGTTACTCAATCATTGCGGATGGCGAGCAGCTGACTGTTGTGACGGATACGGGCATCATTACAGATGAAATTTATCAGGAAATGCGCACGGCTGACATTTTGGTGATGGAGGCCAATCACGAGGAGAATATGCTGATGTATGGCGATTATCCTTACAGCGTGAAGATGCGTATCAAAAGCGATTACGGACATCTGTCCAATGTGTATACGGGCGAGCTGCTGACGAGGATGCTGGGTGACAGGTTCGGTAATGCGCCTTATATCATGCTGGCACATCTGTCGGACAAGAACAATTCGCCATACCAGGCGCGCATAACTATTGAGGATATTCTCAGTGAGAACGGTTATGCGAGAGACGAGGATTACTATCTGTGTATAGCGGCCAAGGAGGGCCTGTGTGAACCGAGATAATGAATATTAATGTTATATGCATCGGCAAGCTCAAGGAGAAATACTGGACAGCAGCAATTGAGGAATACAGCAAGAGGCTGGGTGGCTACTGCTCGTTGAAGATTGTTGAGCTCAAGGAGTCCAAGCTGCCTAAGAATCCTTCAGCTGCTGATGAATTGAATGTAATAAATAAAGAGGGCGAGGAAATACTTGCGAAGATAGGCGATGGAGATTATGTGGTTGCGCTCGAGGTTGAGGGCAAGCTGCTCGAGTCACCGGAGCTTGCCCATGAGATCGAGGCTGCATCGATGCAGCATTCGACAATAGACTTTGTAATTGGAGGCAGCCTCGGGCTCAGCACGGCGGTCAAGCGCCGCGCCAACCTCGGCTTCTCCTTCGGACGAATCACACTGCCGCATCAATTGGCAAGAGTGGTGCTGCTCGAACAGATATATAGAGCCTATAAGATCAACAACAATGAGACTTATCATAAGTAAATAAGCGAATAATATTGTTCAGATCGGAGGCTCTGTGGTAGCCGGCACTTGGCGATTGACGAGCCTTCGGCGAAGTCAGAGCCTAGTACCGCTGCGTATAGCCACAGCGAGGCGAGAGCCGTACTCCGAGATGGACAGTATTATTCGCTTATCTATTATAATTAAAAACTGGAGAGACATTATGGCAAACAAATATAGCAAGAGTAATATTTCAAATAAAGCTAAGGAAGAGAAGACCATGCAGGACTATCAGGAGTCCAAAAACAAGCTCAATAAGGCTGCCAGAATCATGGCGATTATTATGATAATTGCCTTGGTTGTAACCTTTACTTTGATGACCGGATTATTCGTTTTTGATTAGATTTCACAATCTATAAAACGTCATTTGTGAACACATACAAAGCGCTTTTTTGCGCTTTGTTTTTTTGTTATTCTTCGGCAAAAAAATATCAATTTAAAATCGTTGAATTTTTAACGAAAACATTAGCAGCTGCAGGTGTACAACTATGTTTTATTTGTAGTGGTAATGTTGTTGTCGTATAATAATGCTATGGTACTATTTTTGTAAAATATCACTAATTGTAGAAAGGAAGTGGCTCATGTCGATAGCAGATATTGAGAAAGTCAGACAGGCTGAATCCGCTGCCGTAGATATTAAGAAGAAGGCAGAAGAAGCAGCAGCTCTGATCATTGCTGAAGGCAATAAAGAAGCCAAGGATCTACTCGCACATGCTGAGAGACAAGCTGATATGTTATATCAGACAGAACTCGATAAGGCAGAGAAGAAAGCTTCCGCAGCTTACGATGAAGCCATCGCTAAGCAGCAGGCTGAATGTGAGAAGATTAAAGAAAGCGGCCGAGCACTAATCGGTGGAGTTATTGACGACATAGTCGGAAAGGTTGTGGGGTAACTAATGGCAATAGTTAAAATGAACAAACTATCTGTCATAGGTATGAATGCTGAGAAGCAAGACCTGATTAAGAGCCTCATGGATCTCGGAATTATCGAGGTTACCGGCACTGCTGACAAGCTTCAGGACGAAGAATGGTCCGGCCTTGTTACCAAGGATGGTGACGAAGAGAATGTAGCAGCCCAGGACAAGGAACTGCAGAGAGCAACTAATGCGCTGGAGGTTTTGGGCAAATACACCAAACTCAAGAAGCCATTATTCGTAACAAGAAAGGCAATTTCAAGATCCGAGTTTGATAAGAAGTGCGAGGAAGAGGACAAGTTCCGTCAGGAGACCGATGAACTGATAAGTCTGAATGATAGATACAATCAGGCAACAGTTCAGGAGAATCAGGC
>JAZUDV010000002.1:0-5905 GCA_045639825.1 Anaerovoracaceae bacterium | reverse complement strand
TGTGCGGTGGCTATGCGCAGGCTAATCTGATCATTCTTCCGCCTGAATATGCTGCAGATTTTGAAGAGTTTTGTAAGAAGAATCCATTCCCTTGTCCTGTACTGGAAATCATTAAGGGAACACCTGAGACTCACGACATGGGTGAAGGCGGCAATATCTGCACTGATATTCCTAAATATCGTATTTACGAGAACGGAGTATTCACTAAGGAAGTTACAGATGCTTCCGAGTATTGGAAAGAGGGATACGTAGGATTCCTGATTGGATGTTCATTCTCGTTTGAGGAGACACTAATTAATGAGGGCATTGATGTAAGACATATTACTCAGGGAAGAAATGTTCCGATGTTCAAGACAAGTATACAGACGGTGCCAGCAGGCCCATTCTTTGGACCAATGGTATGCTCAATGAGACCTATGACTCCGGAGAATGCTAAGAAGGCATATGACATTACTGTAAAGATGCCTAATGTACACGGAGCACCTGTCCAGATAGGAAATCCTGAAGAGGTTGGAGTTACAGACGTTATGAATCCTGATTATGGCGAGGCTGTAGACTTCTATGAAGGCGAAATTCCAGTATTCTGGCCATGCGGAGTTACTCCGCAGTCAGTAGTGGAGAACGCAAAACCACCAATCGCTATTACACACGCTCCGGGACATATGTTTATCACAGATATTGTGAATTCGGAGCTTAACGATTACCTCGAGGCGAAGAAGAACAAATAGATCTATCTATAAATTATTACTGAATAAGTATTATAGCTTAAGGAGAACACATATGGACGATAAGACTAAGAAAAAGGGTGCTGGTGCCATTCTTGGTGCAGCATTTCTGATGGGAACATCGGCAATCGGACCTGGATTCCTGACCCAGACATCTAAATTTACAGGTCAGTACGGCGCAAGCTTTGCATTTGTAATACTTGCATCTATTCTTCTTGCTGCGATTGCACAGCTCAACATCTGGAGAGTTCTGTGTAATTCGGGACTTCGCGGACAGGAAGTAGCCAATAAGATCCTTCCGGGACTTGGATACGTAGTATCCTTCATGGTAGTTGTCGGAGGTCTGGTATTCAACATCGGTAATGTCGGTGGTGGAGCACTGGGATTCACAACACTTATGAATATGCCGCTGTGGCTGGGTATTGTTCTTTCAGGAGGAATTGCAATTGCAATTTTCGTTCTGAAGAATGCCAAGGCTGCAATGGATACAGTTACTAAGGTCCTCGGCGGTATAATGATTGTAGTTATTTTCGTTATCATTATCGTTGTTAAACCACCAATGGGAGAGGCTCTTAAGAATACATTTGTACCTGACACAGGCTATGCAGCACTTTCACCTGCAATCATCACACTGCTCGGCGGAACAGTAGGCGGATACATCACTTTCTCAGGCGCTCACAGACTGATCGACGCAGGAATTACAGGCAAGGAAAACATGGCTCAGATTAACAAGAGCTCAATCATGGGAATCGGAATTGCAACAATTGTACGTATATTCCTCTTCCTCGCTGTACTCGGTGTAGTTGCTAAGGGACTTATCGGAAGCGATGCTCTTGCTGAATCCGGAAACCCTGCAGCTGATTCATTCCTCGCAGGCGCAGGCCAAATCGGATATCGTTTTGCGGGACTGGTACTGCTGTGCGCAGCTCTGACTTCAATCATTGGTGCTGCTTATACTTCAGTTTCATTCTTCAAGACATTCCACCCAACACTGCAGAAGAATGAGAACAAGATTATTATCGGATTTATCGCAGTATCAACTCTGATAATGCTGATTGTTAAGACAACACCTGCTGTAATGCTGGTATTCGCAGGCGCATTCAACGGCCTGATTCTGCCTATTACTTTGGCAGTATGCCTGATTGCAGCTAAGTCCAAGAAGATTATGGGAGAGGATTACAATCATCCGATGGTTCTGTGGATCCTCGGATGGATTGTTGTAGCAATCTCTGCATATCTTGGTGTTACTACGTTCGTTTCCAACCTTGGAAGTCTGTTATAGAACAGGAAAGGGGCAACATATATGAAGGATATTCACATTCGTACGGCAGGAGATTCGTCACTGCTTGTCGAATTTGGAAATGAAATCAATCCTGAAATAAATGCTAGAATCGCATCCTTCGTTAAGCTGATAAGAGAGCAGCAGATTGAGGGTATCGTTGATATGATTCCGACATACTGCTCGCTGCTTATCAATTATGATCCGCGAATTGTTCTGTACAAGGATATTAAGAATCGCATACAGAACCTTCTTAAGATTGAGGTGTCAGGAACTACACGCCGCAAGAAGGTATTTGAAATACCGGTTTGTTATGGCGGCGAGTATGGCCCTGATCTGAACCTGATTGCGGAACATGCCGGCTTAACATGTGAAGAAGTAATACAGATACATTCATCACAGGACTATCTTATATACATGCTGGGATTCCTTCCCGGTTTTACGTATCTGGGAGGCCTTGATGAGAGAATTCACACGCCGAGATTACCTAATCCAAGGCTCCGCATAGAGGCAGGAAGTGTAGGAATCGGCGGATCCCAGACGGGAATCTATCCGCTGGATTCTCCCGGTGGATGGAATCTGATGGGCAAAACTCCGGTGAAGACCTACGATCCTGATCGCGAGACACCGATTCTTGTCGAGGCCGGTGACTATATTCGCTTTGTTCCGGTTGATGAAGCTGAATATAAGAGAATTAGTGAGCTGGTTGAGAAGAATGAGTACGAAGTTGTTGTAAGGGAGGAGGCATAATCATGGGCATTAGAGTGATTAAACCAGGTATGCTGACTACCATACAGGATCTCGGACGAACGGGATATCAGAGCCAGGGCTTTAGCGTTGCAGGAGTAATGGATGTAAGATCGTTCAAGATTGCTAACCTGCTCGTGGACAACCCTGAAAATGAGCCGGTTCTGGAATTTACGATGATAGGACCAACTCTGGAATTCACATCGGATACAATTATTGCGATTACCGGAGGCAATTTCCAGCCTAAGATTAACGGCGAACCGGCTCCAATGTATACCGCAATATATATGCACAAGGGTGACATTCTGGAATTGGGTGTTGCTGTATCGGGTTCAAGAGGTTACATCTCATTCTCAAGCTATCTGAGCGTTCCGGTTGTAATGGGCAGTCGCTCAACTAATATGAAGAGCTCGGTTGGCGGATTTAAGGGAAGAAAACTGCAGAAGGACGATTTCATTCTGTTCAGAATTAAACGTCGCTATCTGCCTTACTTCCTGTCACGCAAACTGAATCCTGATGATTTCAGTTCGCAGGTTGTTACACTGAGAGTAATCATGGGACCTCAGGATGATGTGTTCACAGAGGATGGTAACAAGACCTTCCTTGAGAGCGAATACATGGTTACCAGCGAGTTTGACCGTATGGGTTGCAGACTTGATGGACCATATATAGCATCCAAGAATGGTTCGGATATAATCTCTGATGGTATTGCACTTGGATCTGTTCAAGTGCCGGCACACGGCAAACCGATAATTCTGTTATCGGATAGACAAACAACAGGCGGCTATGCGAAAATCGCCACTGTTGCATCGGTAGATATTCCCAAGCTGGCACAGTGCAGAACAGACTGCAAGATACATTTTGAGAAAATAACAGTTCAGCAGGCACAGAAACTCTTCCTCGCAGAAGAGAAGGACCTCGATAAAATGAGGTCAGAGATACACAAGCCTTGCAAAGAAGTTCTGGAATGCAGACTTACAGCCAAGCGTGTAAGAAGCCTGTTTGAATGAAAGGAGAAAATAGATGAATATTGATGCAATTGAACGCATTGTTAAAATAGTTGAAGCTTCATCAGTTAAGGAATTCAGCTACAGCGAGGGTGATGTAGAAATTTACATCAGCACTCTGGACAATCCTCCTGTAGTTGCAGCTGCAGCACCTGCAGGTGCTGTAGCAGTTCCTGCTCCTGCAGCCGAGGCTGCAGTACCGGCTGCAACAACCACAGAAGAAGCAGCATCTGAAGAGCTGTTCATCACAGCACCGATTGTAGCTACATTCTATTCAGCTGCAGCACCGGATGTTCCGGCATTTGTTAAAGTCGGTGACAGAGTTAAGGCAGGAGAGCCTGTATGCATTCTCGAAGCTATGAAGCTGATGTATGAGATTACAGCAGAATATGACTGTGAGATCGAGGCTATCCTGGTAAGTAATGAGCAGCGTGTTGAATACGGTCAGCCACTGTTCCGTGTTAAGAAACTCTAATTGCGTAGGGAGGTTCCGATTTGTTTAATAAAGTATTGATTGCAAATCGAGGCGAAATTGCAGTGCGCATTATTCGCGCATGCAGAAATATGGGAATAAGAAGCGTTGCAGTTTATTCGAAAGAAGACGCAGAGAGCCTTCATGTCAAACTGGCTGATCAGCGTATATGCATCGGAGAGGGTGCTGCGAAAGACAGCTATCTGAACATGGATCGCATACTGCAGGCTGCTATTAATATGGGCGTAGATGCCATCCATCCCGGATTTGGCTTCCTGTCAGAGAACAGTGAGTTCGTAAGACGCTGTGAGGAAGCGGGCATCACCTTCATTGGGCCAAAGTCCGATGTCATCGATGCAATGGGCAACAAGTCTCAGGCTCGTTCAACAATGATGGAGGCCAAGGTGCCGGTTGTTCCGGGCACTAAGGAACCTGTATACGACGCTGCTGTTGCTCGTGAAATGGCGGACAGCATCGGCTACCCGGTTATGATCAAGGCATCATCCGGTGGCGGCGGCAAGGGAATGAGAGTATGCACATCAGCAGATGAATTGGAGTACCAATTCAACCTTGCACAGCGCGAGTCTGTTAATGCATTTGGCGATGATACTATGTATATTGAGAAATTCATTGAGAATCCTCGCCACGTTGAAATACAGATTATTGCAGATAACTACGGCAACGTAGTTGCGCTGGGAGATAGAGACTGTTCCGTTCAGCGCAATCACCAGAAGATGATTGAGGAATCGCCATCACCTGCAATTAACGATGAGACCAGAAAGAAGATGAACGAATATGCTGTTCTTGCTGCCAAGACTGTTGGCTATACTAACGCAGGAACAATAGAGTTCATCGTGAGCCGCTCCGGCGAATTCTATTTCATGGAAATGAATACCCGTATTCAGGTGGAACACGGCGTAACAGAGATGGTTACCGGAACTGACCTTATTATCGAGCAGATAAGAATCGCAATGGGTGAGCCACTGAGCTTTACTCAGGACGATATTGTCATAAGAGGTCATGCAATTGAATGCAGAATTAATGCTGAAAGTCCGGGCCAGAACTTCATGCCGAGTCCGGGCAAAGTAGAGCATATCCATCTGCCGGCAGGTAATGGTGTACGCGTAGATACCGCTCTGTATGAGGGATATACTATTCCGACTCAATACGACTCTATGATCGCTAAGGTTATTGTCCATGCACCGGACAGAGAGGCTGCTCTCAGGAAGATGCAGTCCGCATTGGACGAAATGGTTGTAGTAGGTGTTGAGACCAATCTGGACTTCCAGTATCAGATAATCAGGAACCCGATTTTCTGTGCAGGAGAGGCAGACACCGGATTTATTGAGAATGTAATGAAAGCATAGTGAGGACTATAGATGTATAAAGTAGATCTTAATTCAGACCTTGGCGAGAGCTACGGTGCATATAAAATAGGATGCGATGATCAGGTCATTCCGCTGATCAGTTCAGCTAACGTTGCATGTGGTTTTCATGCCTCCGATCCTGTAGTGATGAATAATACACTGAAGATGGCGGCTCAAGCCGGCATCGAGGTTGGCGCACATCCGGGATATCCTGATCTTATGGGATTTGGCAGAAGAAACATGATAATCTCTGCTGAGGAAGCCAAGGCGTACACTCTGTATCAGCTTGGCGCTCTCGATGCATTCTG
>JAZUDV010000001.1:0-24388 GCA_045639825.1 Anaerovoracaceae bacterium | reverse complement strand
GAACGACATGGCTACGATCCGACTTGAGCTCCACGCACCTTCGCAAGAAGAAATGGAGCACTTTGCGCAGATGTTTAAAGATGCGGGATTCACTAACACTAAAATAGGAGGTTAGGTTATGGCAAGAGGCATGAACGAGAGAATTCAGAAGCTGAGAGAGATCAGCGTAAATACACCAGCACACATCGATCTGCAGAGAGCGCTAATCGAGACTGAATTCTATAAAGAGAATGATGGAAAATATTCCATACCTGTAATGAGAGGAATGTTCCTTAAGGAGTACTTCTCCAGAAAGGATTTGTACCTCGGAGATGGAGAACTGATTATCGGCGAGAAGGGCTGTGACCCACAGGCTTCGCCTACCTTCCCTGAGCTGTGCTGCCATAGCGAAGAGGATATGGTAGTTATGAGTGAGAGAAAGCTCGTATCCTTCCATACTACAGAGGAAGACCGCAAGAACCAGAAAGATTACGTTATTCCTTTCTGGAAGGGCAGAACAATGAGAGATAAGATCCTCTCACAGATGACTCCTGAGTGGCATGAGTGCTATGAAGCAGGAATGTTCACAGAGTTCATGGAGCAGAGAGGACCGGGACATACTTGCGGTGGAGAGCAGATTTTCACAACAGGTTATCTTGATTATAAGGAAGAGATTAAGAAGGCTCTTGCAGAAATCGACTATATGAATGACCCTGATGCAATTGCCAAGCAGGAAGAGCTCAAGGGAATGGACATTGCATGCGATGCAGTTATCATCCTCGGTGAGAGATACCACAAGCTGGCTCTTGAGATGGCAGAGCAGGAGAAGGATCCTAAGAGAAAGGAAGAACTCCTCCAGATTGCAGCTAATCTCGAAGTAGTTCCTGCACATGCACCTAAGACTTACTGGCAGGCAATTCAGCAGTATTGGTTCACACACCTGGCAATCACAACTGAGCTGAATCCTTGGGACGCTCTGTCACCGGGAAGACTGGACCAGCATCTGATCAAATACTACGAGGCTGACACCGAAGCCGGAATTCTCGACGACGAGAAGGCTCTTGAGCTGCTGGAGTGCCTCTGGGTTAAATTCTACAACCAGCCTGCACCTGTTAAGGTAGGAATCACACTCAAGGAGAGTGCTACATATACTGACTTTGCCAACATCAACACAGGCGGCGTAACACCTGACGGCAAGGACGGCGTTAACCCTGTCAGCTATCTCATCCTCGACTGCATGGACGAGATGAAGCTGGTACAGCCTAACTCCAATGTAACTATCAGCAAGAAGACTCCGACCAAGTTCCTGAAGAGAGCTTGCGAGATTTCCCGTAAGGGTTGGGGACAGCCTGCTTTCTATAACACTGAGGCTCAGATCATGGAGCTCATCAATGCGGGCAAATCCCTCGAAGACGCACGTCGTGGTGGTTCTTCCGGCTGCGTAGAGACAGGAGCATGGGGCAGCGAGGCTTATATCCTGACAGGATACATGAATATTCCTAAGATCTTCCAGCTGACACTGTACAATGGATTCGATCCGATCTCAGGCAAGCAGCTTGGACTCCAGCTCGGATATGCCAAGGATTTCAAGACTTACGATGAGCTGTGGAATGCTTTCAAGAAGCAGCTCGAGTACATCATTGACATCAAGATAAGAGGCAACAACGTAATTGAGAAGCTGTATGCAGAGAACATGCCTGCACCAATTCTCTCAGTTGTTACCAATGACTGCATCAAGAACGCTAAGGACTATAACAACGGTGGTTCAAGATACAATACCAAGTACATCCAGGGCGTAGGTATCGGTACTATCACTGACTGCCTCGCTGCAATCAAGTACAACGTTTATGATGAGAAGAACTTCACTATGGAGCAGCTCATCGAGGCTATGGACCACGACTTTGAGGGATACGATACAATTTACAACCTCGTTCACGATCATTCACCAAAATATGGTAACGATGATGATTATGCAGACGATATCATGAAGAGTGTATTCGCTCTCTATAGAGATACTATTACAGGTCGTCCAACAATGACCAACGGTAAGTATGGCGTAGACATGCTGCCTACAACTTGCCACGTATACTTCGGTGATGTTATCGGTGCAACTGCTAACGGACGTAAGGCTCACAAGCCTGTATCTGAGGGTATTTCACCTGAGAAGGCTGCCGACACTCACGGACCAACTGCAGTAATCAAATCCTGCGCTAAGATGGATCACCTTTCAACAGCAGGAACTCTGCTGAACCAGAAGTTCACACCTGATGTTGTTGCCGGTGAAGAGGGACTGGACAACATGGCTACACTCATCCGTTCATACTTCGCAATGGATGGACACCATATTCAGTTCAATGTAATCGACAAGCAGACCCTGATTGAGGCTCAGAAGCACCCTGAGGAGTACAAAGACCTCATCGTAAGAGTTGCCGGATACTCCGACTTCTTCCGCAACCTCGACAAACCGCTGCAGGACGAAATCATCAACAGAACCGAGCAGAGCTTCTGCTAATGAGTGCAACAGAGGGTCAGACCCCTTTGACCAAATTGCAAAAAGGGGACAGACCCGATAATGAAAGCAATAGAGCTGGCCCGTTTTGTCCCAGCTCTTTATGGAGGGAATATAGCATGGGATTATTCAGTAAGAAGCCAAGCCAGGAAGAGCTGGCAGCAAGAGAAGCCAATAAAGAATTGCTTGAGAGGTTCAATCCTACCGCATCTTGGGGTGTTAAGAAAAAACAACCTTCAACACAGTTCATGTATGACGAGAATGCGAAGACTTTTGTTGTAGTCGATGGACCTGACGAAACCTTCAGAGAGAGAAATCCTTTCGTAATCAGATTTGATGAAGTGGAAGATGTGTTCCTTGAGGTAGATGAATGGTGGACTGAGGATGGTGACAAATTTAACAAGTTCCATGATACTCACATACTGTTGCAGGAAAACTACAGTAAGGTCTTCTGGCATTATGATTTCTATATGAACATCAAGACTACACATCCATTCTGCGAGAACATCAGGTATCAGATGAATTTTGACACTAATGTTCTGAAGATTCCGGGGATCCACCTCTTTGTTAAGAGGGGACTTGAACTTAACGGCACATTCAGGGGCGCTGAAATAACTGAGCAAGTGAAGAGACTTGAAGACTTTGCCGAGAAGATTAAGGGAAATGTTAAGGCTGAAAGAACATTTGACCTCTTGACCGGACAGAGACCGGACGGCATCCTTGAAAAAATGAAACAGGATTACACAGAGGATTGGTACATCTCCAGAATCGAGAACGTTACTAATCACATCAAGAGAGCAGCAAGAATTACAAAAGTCCTTCTGTAACAGAGGGGCTTTTATATTGACTGAGAATAATGTTATAATCACTGTAGTGTTTAATGCTTTTATATTAAGGGTGTAGACTATGGAAGATAAAGCAAGAATAGCTGTAATGGTCAGCGGCGTTGGTACTAATCTGCAGGCAATAATTGATGCTCAACGTTCAGGACTGATTGAGAAGGGTGAAGTTGTTCTCGTTATCTCTAACAGGGAAGACGCGTATGCGATTGAGCGTGCCAAAATAGCCGGTATTGAGCATTACATAGTAACGAAGAAGGCTCACGGCGGTCAGGAAGGTTTCGAAGCTAAGGTGATGGAACTGATTGATTCGCATAATATTGATTTGATTGTTCTTGCGGGCTTCTTGAACATTCTTAGTGCAGACTTTGTCAGATATTACGATCATAAGATTATTAATATCCATCCTGCATTGCTCCCATCATTTGGTGGACCGGGGATGTATGGCATCCATCCGCATGAGGCAGCTCTTGCGCGTGGGGTCAAAGTAACAGGTGCGACTGTTCATTTTGTTAACGAGGTTACCGATGGTGGTGAGATTATCGCACAGAAGGCAGTTAGCGTTATGGATAATGACACACCTGAGACGCTGCAGTTGAGAGTAATGCAACAGGCTGAGTGGTTGATTCTTCCTGTTGCGATTGCCAAGTTGAGTCGCAAGATTGTTGCTGAGAAATCGAAAGATAATTAATTATGTTTGTAGAGAAATCTATTACAGATTTTATAAATGAATTAAAGTCAGCTGCTCCGACACCGGGTGGCGGCGGAGTTGCTGCGCTCACAGCGGCGCAGGGTACTTCGCTTGTCATGATGGTTGCCAACCTGACGGTTGATAACGATAAGTACAGCGAATGGCATTCCCTCTGCAATTCTGTTCTTGAAGAGTGTCAGGACTTGCTGGATGTTCTCGTGGCGGGTGTGGATAATGATGCCGAAGAATTCCGCAAGGTAATTGCTGCTTATGGTTTGCCTAAGGGAACTGAGGAAGAGAAACAACGTCGTTCCAAGGCTGTTTCAGAGGCAAGCATCAGTGCTGCTGAGGCTCCGCTCGCTGTTATGGAGGCAAGCTTGCGTGCACTGGAATTGGACGCTTCTATTCTTGGCAAATCCAATCCTAATGTAGAGAGCGATCTGTATGTAGCTGCAAGATGTCTTCATGCAGGCCTGCTGTCGGCTAAGTATAATGTTGATGCCAATCTGGAAGGAATTAGAAAGATTAATCCGGATAAGGCTGAGAAATATAATGCACAGGCGGTTGAACTTGTGCAGAGAAGTAATGAATTAATTGATAAGATATTCTAGGAGATAAAAGTGTTCGTTAAACTTTCCGGAGATCCTGTTAAGCAGGATATTGAGAATAAGATCATCTCATCCATAATGAGACTGAAGGCAAGCGGTATTAATCCCAAGCTTGCAGTTATTCGTGTGGGTGAAGATCCGGGTCAGGTTTTCTACGAGAACGCTATCATAAGAACCTCGGAAGAATATGGAATTGAGACACAGCTCATCACTTTCCCGGGAACTGCTCCGCAGGCTTACCTTGAAATTGCTATTCAGGCGCTCAATGGTGACATGGATGTTCATGGAGTTATAATGCTGCAGCCGTTCCCTGAGCAGATTGATGGAGAGCATCTTAGACAGATGTTGGATCCATCCAAGGATGTGGATGCGATTACTGATATTTCCTTGGCGAACACATTCGTAGGTAAGGAGAACAGCTTCTATGCCTGCACAGCTGAGGCATGTATTGAATTCATGAATTACTATAATATTCCGTTCGAGGATACCAAGGTTACAATTCTTGGTCGTAGCTTGACTGTCGGAAAGCCTCTTGCGATGATGCTGCTTAACAGAAGTGCTACTGTTACTATCTGTCATTCCAAGACTCCAAGACTTGATCAGATACAGGCGTGCAAGGCTGCGGATGTTGTAATACTTGCAACAGGCAGGACTGGGGAATATGGCAGCGAATTCTTCCGTAACGGACAGACTGTTCTCGATGTCGGCACCGGCACCGGCAAGGACGGCAAGATGCACGGAGACCTGGATATCGAAGAAATTGAAGCAGCCGGCAAGATAAACGATCTGACCTACACACCGGTTCCGGGAGGTATAGGAAAAGTGACAACACTGCTATTGCTGAGAAATATCATAAAGGCAAGCGATGCAATGCAACAAGGGGTCAGACCCCTGTGACCAAAATGCAAAAAGGGGACAGACCACTAAGTGAAGATTTCTTTATATTTTCATCACACTGTAGTGGTTGAAAAATCGAATAATAACGATATAATCGAGCCACGGCGAATACGTTAAGCGGTAAGAGAACAGCTCTTGCCGCTTTTTTCATGGTTGTTAAAATTGTAAGGAGGTGATAGTATGTACATGGAACCAAGAAACCAAGGAAATTTACAACCAAGGAGAATTATTATGGCACAGACAATTGCAATTTCTAAAAAGAATCAGATTACAATTCCTCAGACGGTCGTTGATCAACTTGGCTTTAAGAACAGAGCGGAATATATTGTCTCAGGCGGACAGTTTATTCTTAAACCTGCAAGGGACGATACAGGAGATTATTTCTCCGAAGAAATATTGGCAGACCTCATAGACAAAGGGTATAGCGGAGAAGAGTTGCTGCTGAAATTTAGGGATGTCAAGAGAAAAGTTCCATCTGCAGTTAAAGCTATGATACAAGATGCCGAAGAAAATGCTGTGGTAATAAGTGATGAGGAGCTGTGGGGAGATGTATAGTGTCCAATACAGTACTGCAGCTGTAAAATACATCAAGAAGATTAAGAATGCCGAACTCAAGGTCTTGTTGAAGACGGCTGTTGATACTCTGGCGCAGGACCCATACTGTGGTGATGCTAAGATGGGTGATTTGGCAGGGCTGTTCGGCTATGATGTATTCTACGATGGAACTAATTATGAAATTGCATATACGATTAATGATAAAGTCGTATTAATTACGATTATCATGGTCGGAACAAGAGAAAATTTCTACAAGGAATTGAAAAGATACCTTAAAAGTGCCAAATAAATAAAGTCATTAAGCTGGCTTGAGAGCTCTGAGTATTATCTTATGTTTGGAGCTCTTTTTATTATTGTAAGAATATCGTAATATTTATGATATATGATTTGTAATATACTTATCCTAAGATAGGACTTGAGGATTGAAAGGAGATCATTATGGCTAACATTCTGGTAGTAGATGACGATCGAGAGATCGCAGGAGCTATCGAAATATATCTGAGGAATGAGGGGCACGATGTCATCAAGGCGTATGATGGATTCGAGGCGCTTGAGGCCGTTCGCAAGAACAGTGTTGATCTCATCCTGATGGATGTTATGATGCCGCATCTGGATGGCATCCAAGCCACGATGAAGATAAGAGAGGAACTCAACATTCCTATTATTATTATTTCGGCCAAGTCCGAGGACTATGACAAGATAACGGGGCTCAATGTGGGTGCGGATGATTACATTACCAAACCTTTCAATCCTCTTGAGTTAATAGCCAGGGTCAACAGCCAGCTGCGTCGCTACACCATGCTGGGGAGCGCTACCTATGCAAATGATGACAAAGTGTATAGAACCGGCGGACTCGTCATTGACGACAAGGCCAAAACTGTTGTTTTGGACGGCGAGAACATCGCGGTTACTCCGACAGAGTACGGCATCCTGAAACTGCTCACCGAGAATGCGGGTCAGGTGTTCAGCATTGAACAGATATATGAGGCTGTATGGAAGGAAGAGGCTTACAGTGCAGAGAACACGGTTGCGGTTCATGTCAGAAGAATTCGCGAGAAACTGGAAATAGACCCTAAGAATCCGCGCTACCTCAAAGTTGTGTGGGGTGTCGGATATAAGATTGAGAAACAGGAGGACACAAAGTGACACTGGGAACTAAGAAAACAATATATGGAATATCTTCGGTGCTGGCGCCTCTGATTGGAACTGCTTGCGGAGTTGGCTGTGCTATTATTTTTGCAATCGCAGGCCTCTACACTCCATCTGCAGCAGAACTTGCTGAAATGAAAGAACACAGCATTGTTTGGTCACCTGCAGCACATATACTGTCTGAGAATGCACGAAGAGATTTTGTTGGCGATTATTCGGTATGGCTGATATTCGGAGCTTTATTGTTTGCCGTTCTTGTTATCGGCATGTGTATATTGACCGGTCAGCTCGCAAGGAACGAAGACGGCAGCATCAAACTGAATTGGTTCGATCGAATTTGGACTGAGCTGCACCTTATAGTATTTATGTGCGTAGTAGTCGTAGCGGTATGCTGCGCATATCCTTTCTGCAAGTTCATACCGATGGTTAAGTGGCTGGACTTCTATGAGCCGATAATGGTCAATCATTATGTCTTTGATCCACTGCCTAATTCTACAGTTATGGTATTATCGACGACCGGCATGCTGGTCGGAATTGAATTAGCTATTCTGTGCTTTGTAACTATAGTTAAGAAATTCAAGGCGCGCAAATTCCTTGAGACCGCATTGCTGGGCAAGCTGTGCATCAAACTGGCGAGAGGAGTTCGGAATATCTGGGATAAAACAACTCTTCCGGATGACAACGATGGACATGCCAGCAGACAGCTGAGACTTAAGTACATTGCACTGCCAATCGCGATGGTATTTCTTGCAATGACGTGGGTCGGAGCAATCATAGATTTTGTTTTAATTCTTGCCATTGTTCCTAACAAAATAAAGAGATATCTAGATATACGCAAGGGCGTTTCCCAGGTTAAGTCGGGTGATTTGACATACCAGATCCCTGTGGAGAAGAATCCACGTAACGGTGGACCGGCAAGTGATTTTGACAAGCTGGCCGGAGATATCAATCAGATTGCTGTTGCTACAAATACCGCTGTTCAGAATGAACTCAAGAATCAGAGAATGAAGACGGATCTTATTTCCAATGTATCACACGATTTGAAGACGCCGCTGACTTCGATGATCAGCTACCTGGACATTCTTAAGAGGGAAGGACTCGATAGCCCTCACGCTGCAGAGTATTTGGATATAGTTAGTGAGAAAACTGAGAAGCTGAGGACATTGACAGACGACCTATTCGAGGCAGCTAAGGCTTCGAGTGGCAGCATCCCATGCAATATTGAGTCAATTGACTTGGCGCAGATGCTTGATCAGGAACTTGCCGAAATGGGAGACATGCTGGAAGAGAAAGGCCTTGAGATAATCAGAAAGACTGAGGCCGACAATACGGTGGTGCAGGCTGATGGCAAACTGTTATCAAGGGTTATTGAGAATCTTCTGGGGAATGTCAGCAAGTATGCGCTCGAGAACAGCAGAGTATATATCGATCTGACCGAGGCCGGAGCAGCCAAAGTCAGACTGGATATCAAGAATATCTCACGTGATCAGCTGAATATCTCACCTGAGGAACTGATGGAAAGATTCACAAGGGGCGATGCTTCCCGCAACACTGAAGGCTCCGGCCTCGGTCTTGCAATCGCCAAGGATCTCACCAGACTCATGGGCGGATCGTTCGACATTACAATTGATGGCGATATGTTCAAAGCCAGCGTAACATTATAGCAAGTCAATATCATCCCGGGCTTAATATTGACATTGCAAGAATATGTCAATATTAAGCCCGGGATGATTATGACATTGAAGAGCTCCGAGCAGAGCTTGGGGCTCTATTTTTATGCTCAAATACCGCACAATTATGGTGCATCAGAGTTAATTGTTGTAGAGGGGGAAATACTATCCATGGATATAGAAGAGTTATATGACAAACTCCTCAGATACTGTTATAGCAAAACCCACGATAAATACCTGGCAGAAGACATAGTGCAGGATACCTTCGTGAGATTTTATTCCAATCATACATATAAGGAAACCGGGAAACAGCTGGCATATCTTTACACTATTGCACGGAATTTGTGTATCGATTCATATCGTAAGCCGGTAACTATCGACCTTGACACGGCCAAACCGGATATCGAGTCTTCGCTAAGTTGCGACTCCGAGGCAGATGCTGTTTTGGACAGAATGCTGGTGGAACAGGCGATGGAACGAATTAATGAGTTTGACAGAGAACTGCTGATGCTAAGATACAACCAGGAACTGTCTGCAGCAGAGATAGGAGAGATAGTAGGACTGTCCAGGTGGGCAGTGCATCGCAGACTGCAGAAATGTCTTCGGATGATGAAAGCGGCAATGGAAGGGGGCTCATGATTTGACGAGCAGAGAATTGAAAACAATGATAAGAAGCGCCTATAGAGTTGAGCCTTCTTCTGATAAGCGAGCTTTCGTTAAGCAGTTCGAGAAGAGAGAGCTGAATATGTGGGATATTCTGAAACAGCAGCTCGGGAATGTTGGGATTGTTAATTCAGGAGTAGGTGTGTTGGTTCTGTTCATATTCTGGCAAATACTGGTGCAGTGTCAGACGGATGATATCTTGGTGTTCGCAAGAATATCCGCAATCATACCTATAATTGCAGTTGTGGCGATCACCGGAATAGGGCGGTCCGAGAAATACGGAATGGACGAACTGGAGAAGGCAACAAGGTTTTCGCTTCGGACTGTCATGGCGGGAAGACTGATCGTTATAGGCTTGATTGACGCAATTGTCCTCATTGCCTTGATGGTTGCCTTCGGACAATTGACAGATATAGGAGCCTTACAGGCGTTGCTGGTCATTACGATACCGTATCTGATTACGGCTTGTGGTTGCCTATTCATTACAAGAAAATTGCACGCTAGAAATGATCTGGCAGTTTGTGTTGGATATGCAGGAGTGGTGTGTCTGATGTGCGCAACAACCGGCGAAGAAACGCCGTGGAGATACTTGTTCATGGGAGGAGCAGCTTCATATATGCTGTGCGCAGGTTTGTGTTTGATGTATGGAATAGAAATAAACAAATTGCTTAAAGGAGAGAATAACATATGGAACTTGTGTTAGATAGAGTTACTAAACAATATCAGAGTAAAACAGCCGTTGATTGTATCACGCTCGGCTTACGTCCGGGTGTTGTAGGCCTGCTGGGTGCAAACGGTGCAGGCAAAACGACGCTGATGAGAATGATATGTGGCATACTGAGGCCGACGTGCGGAGCAATCACTCTTGACGGACTTGATGTGTCTGAAGAAGATTATCGTGATGTACTGGGATACCTGCCACAGGATTTTGGGTACTATCCAAACTTCACAGGAAGAAAGTTTCTGGAGTATATGGCAGCGCTCAAGGGCATTGAGAAGAAAACGGCAGAGAGAAAGTGCAGTGAGCTTCTCAAATTAGTTAACCTGTCCGAGGTTCAGAATAAGAAGATTAAAACGTATTCGGGAGGTATGAAACAGCGACTTGGCATTGCACAGGCAATGTTGAATGATCCCAAACTGCTGGTTCTGGATGAGCCGACAGCGGGACTTGACCCTAAGGAGAGAGTTAGGTTCCGCAATCTGATTGCCGAGCTCGGCAATGACAGGATTGTCATCCTGTCCACCCACATCGTTTCCGATGTGGAGCAGATTGCGAACCGCATCCTGATGATCAAGGATGGTCGGCTCATCTACGATGGCAACACTACTGCAATAGGTGAGGACCTTGAGAAATTCTACCTGGAACAATTCGGGGAGGTATCGGACTATGAGTAGACTATACAGATTTGAACTGAAGAAGATATTCCAGAAGAAAGCGTTCTGGGTGACACTTGTTTTGGGTCTGGCTCTCAGTGTGGTGCTTGTCTCAGCTAATAGTTTGTTCGACACCTATGAATATGTTGATGGCAGCAAGCAGACCGCAGCAGAGTTTTATAAGAACGAAGCCAGGGAATGCGGCAAACTATCCGGCAGAGTGATAGATGATGCATTCATCGAAGAAGTCCGCGGCAGAGTATTCGACTTTGCTATCGAGAAGGGATATGTGACCGAACAGGACATAGAGGCTATCGCTACCGGTGAATACAAGGATGAATATGCCGGATTTGATTATAATTACTATGTAACATCTCCGCTCGTGGGTCTTAATGCTGCAGCAGAACAACTCGGAATATCTGATGCCTGGTATTTCCTGATGGATGCGGTTGATGACAACGCATTACTAATGACAATTAACGGCAATGAATTTCAGAAAGTGTTTCGCGATAACATTGATATACCTGAGAGTAATTCAAAGTATTGGAAGAAGGTCGTCTCCGGAATAGAGAGCCCGATAACTTACAATTACGATGAGCCGATGCTGTGCTTTATCGATAGTGGTTTCTTCTCAGTATGGCTCATTTTTATACTGATTGCACTTACGATATCAGGCGCATTTGCTGATGAGAGAAGCACCAAGATGGATGCGTTGATTATTAGTTCAAGAAAAGGAAGGACTCCGGTTGCTGTGGCCAAATTCCTCGCCGGAACTACGGTGTCTGTAGCATCAACAATTCTGATCTACGCTACAGTGTCACTTGCGAGCTATATCAATCACGGCAAATTCTATAAAGATGCCATTATCCAGATGTTTGATCCTGTAATTGCACAGGACATGACGTATGGAGGAGCTGTGACCAAGCAATTCATATGCACTCTCGTGATGGCAATTCTGTTCACAGCGGTAACATTCCTTCTGTCAGAATTGATGGGCTCAACTGCTGTAATGGGAATTCAGACAGGCATATTGATGATTTCATTCTTCAATATCCCGCTCAAATCTGAATTGATTACCGGCCTGTGGGGATTAAGACCGACACACTTCCTGAACAGCTGGGTTGACAATTACAGCATTTTCAACTTCGGCACTATTCAGCTGAATGCAATGCAGATGGCTAATCTGTTATATGTTATAGGTGCAGCGTTCTGTGTGGCTCTTGCAGTAATGCTTTACAAGAAATACCAAGTACAGAGCCGATAAGTCAATACTATCTCGGGCTTAACCTTGACTTGACAGCGCTTTATGTAATATTTCACAAAAAAGTCAAGGTTAAGCCCGGGTTAACTGCAACATTTTTGTTGACTTTCACAAAACAAGCTGATAATATATCTCACGTAAAGGAGAAACTTATGTTAAGACACATCAATCACAGCACAAACTTTAGCTTTAGCTTTAACGACTTTGGAAGAAGTCGTCGTTTTGCTATGTGATAAGTTTTAACAGGAGTAATCAGTTAACTAACCCCGTAGCAAAACGCTACGGGGATTTTTTATTTGGGGATGGGGTAAAAGTCCCTGAGTGGTCAAATGGGAACGGGGTAACTGTCCGATCCCGAGAAAGAGAGGGAAAGATGAAAAAGTTATTAGTAATGATGTTATCACTTATGATGCTGGTCTCTGTGACTGCATGCGGAGGTTCGGAGTCTGCCGATGCTTCGGAAGATGTAATTAAGATTGGAGTAATGCAGTTCGGAGAATTCACAGCTCTGCAGAATTGCTATGACGGATTTGTTCAGGGCCTTGAGGAGGCCGGATATGTAGACGGAGACAACATCAAGATTCATTATGAGACTGCATCAGCAGATACGGCTAATTGCCCAACGATTGCGGATGCGATGATAAATGACAAATCAGATCTTATTTTTGCAATTGCTACACCTTCGGCTGCATGCATTAAGGAGAAGACAACTGACATTCCTGTACTATTCAGTGCAGTAACTGATCCGGTTGAATCCGGCTTGGTTACTAGCATAGATAAGCCGGGCGCTAATATTTCTGGTACATCAGATATGAATCCTGTAGCTGAACAAATTGACCTGGTTAAGGAACTCTTACCTGAAGCTAAGAGCGTTGCAGTTATGTACTGTTCATCTGAATCTAACTCTCTGGTTCAATATGAACTTGCCAAGGATGAGATTGAAAAGCAGGGTATGGAATGTATTCAGAAACCGATTGAAACAGTTGACGTTATAACAGACGCTGTTCGTTCACTCAAAGGGGCAGTTGATTGCATATATATTCCAACTGACAATACACTTGCTAATGCAATGACTACGGTTGCGAAAGAAGCAAATGAATGCAAGCTACCTGTAATAGTCGGTGAACCGGGCATGGTTGAGAACGGTGGAACAGCAACTTACGGAATTGACTACGTGGAACTCGGAAAGCAGACTGCAGCTATGGCAGTTAAGATTCTTGAGTCAGAGAATCCACTGGAGACTATCGCTAAGATGCCTGTTGAATTCCAGACTAAGGATTGCATCACGGCAATCAACCAGGCCAGCGTAGATGCTCTTGGTATCAAATTGCCACAGAGCATACTCGACAGAGCAGAGATTAAGTAATGTCAACATCATCCCGGGCTTAACCTTGACTTGACAGTGTTTTATGTTAAATATCACAAAAATGTCAAGGTTAAGCCCGGGATAAATGCAACATTTTTGTTGACTTCGTACAATCCTTCGGCTATAATAACCGATGTAAGAAGGAGAGATATTATGTTAAATCGCAATAACCACAGAGCAAATTACTATTATTATTACGGCTTCAACAATTGAAGACGATGCTTGCTATGTGAAGATTTACCGTAATAATTAATTCGTCAATCAACCCCGTAGCATGGTGCTACGGGGTGTTTTTATTTTCAAGGAGGATTTTATGAAAAAGTTTTTAGCACTAACATTATCAGTATTGATGATATTCGCAATGACCGCGTGCGGCGGATCAGGCGATCAACTCAAAATAGGAGTTATGCAGTTCGGAGAGTTTCCTGCATTGCAGAACTGCTATGATGGATTTGTAGCAGGACTCGAAGAGGCAGGATACAAGGATGGAGAGAATATCAAGATTCATCTGGAATCCGCATCAGCAGATACAGCAAATTGTCCTACAATTGCTGATGCTATGATTAATGACGGATCAGATTTAATCTTTGCTATTGCAACTCCATCAGCAAGTGCAATTAAGGAGAAAACAACTACTATACCGGTTCTCTTCAGTGCAGTAACAGATGCTGTTGACGCAGGCCTTGTTAGCAGCAATGAGGAACCTGGCGGAAATATTTCGGGAACATCAGATATGAATCCTGTTGCAGAGCAGATTGACCTTGTTCAAGAAATCTTGCCTGAAGCTAAGAAGGTTGCTGTCTTATTCTGCTCATCAGAGTCAAATTCTGCAGTACAGTTAGAACTGGCTAAGGCAGAACTTGAAAAGCTGGGTCTGGAATGCGTAGAAAAGGGAGTTGGAACAGTCGATGAAATCATTCCTGCAGTTGAGTCTCTTAAGGGACAGGTAGATTGCATCTATGTTCCTACAGATAACACAATTTCCAATGCAATGCAGGGTGTTTCTCAGGCAGCAGATGAACTGGGATTGCCAATCATCTGTGCTGAACCTGGAATGGTTGAAAATGGTGCAACTATCACATTCGGAATCAATTACTTTGAGCTTGGAAAACAGACAGCTGCTATGGCAGTTAAGATTCTCGAGTCAGAAGATGGCCTCGCAGAGATTGCTAAGATGCCTGTTGGATTCCAGACTGAAGAATGCGTATATGCAGTTAATATGAAGAGCGTTAATACACTCAAGGAAAAGTGCCCTGGAATGAGCATTCCACAGGAAATCATGGACAGTGCACAGATTATGGGAGAGTAAATAAATGATATTAGCAACAGTACAGTCGGGCATAGCGCAGGGCCTAATGTGGGCCATACTGACCATCGGTGTATTCCTCACTTTCAGAGTGCTGGATATTGCGGACCTGACAATTGAGGGAACATTCCCTCTTGGAGCTGCAATTTCTGTAGTTCTTATAAATGGTGGCATGAATCCAATTCTCGCAATGCTAATCTGCATGGTGGCTGGAGGAGTAGCTGGATTAGCAACAGGTATTCTTCATACCAAGTTTGCAATCCCTGCCATACTTGCCGGAATATTGACACAAATAGCATTGTATTCGATTAATATACGAATCATGAGCGACAAGGCAACCGTGCCGTTTCTCGAAGACACTTTCAAAACAATGGTTACTAAGCTGTTTCCGGAGGGAACAGCACCTAATACAATATCAATTGTAGTAGGATTGATATTGTGCTTAATTATTATCGAGTTGCTGTATTACTTCTTCGGAACAGAAGTAGGCTGTGCGGTTCGTGCAACAGGTAGTAACCAGAAGATGGCGAGAGCTCTCGGAATCAGCACTAATACGATGATTAACCTGGGCCTTGCAATTTCTAACGCACTTGTTGCACTGGCAGGCAGTTTGATTGCACAGTTCGACTACGGTTCAGCTCTTGTCAGCATGGGTCAGGGTACAATCGTTATCGGACTCGCTTCAGTAATCATAGGAGAGGTCATCTTCGTTCGTAAGGAGCGCAACTTTGGATTCAAAATGGCAGCAGTATCTGCCGGCGCGATTATTTACAGAACAATAATCGCCTTTGCACTTACACTGCCTTGGATGAAGGCTACAGACCTCAAGCTGATTACAGCTGTAATCGTAGCATTTGCGCTTGCAATTCCTGCATGGAAGGGCAAGGCCGGTTTCAAGAGAAACAAGAAATACAATATGTCTGAGGAGGATGAAGAAAATGCTTAAAATTGAACATCTTAGTAAGACATTTAATCCGGGAACCATCAACGAGAATCACATTTTCACAGACCTCAATCTGACAGTTGAAGACGGAGATTTCGTAACAGTTATCGGTTCCAACGGTGCCGGCAAATCGACCATGCTGAATGCAGTTGCAGGATCCATCATTCCTGATGGCGGCAGTATCGTTCTTAACGACAAGGACATAACAACAATGCACGAGGTTAAGCGTGCGAAGTATATCGGACATGTTTTCCAGGATCCAATGATGGGAACGGCTCCTAATATGTGGATTATGGAGAACCTTGCTCTCGCATACAGAAGAGGCAACAAGCATACCCTCAAGTGGGGAATGCCTAAGGGCGAGGAGCTCGAGCTCTACAGAACTCAGCTTGCCAAGCTGGGACTCGGACTTGAGGACAGACTTCAGACCAAAGTAGGCCTTCTGTCCGGCGGTCAGAGACAGGCAATCACTTTGCTCATGGCTACTATCAAGAAGCCTGAACTTTTGCTTCTTGATGAGCATACAGCAGCACTCGATCCTAAGACTGCAGCAGTCGTTCTCGAGATTTCCGACAAGATTGTCAAGGAGAATAACCTTACCACTCTGATGGTTACTCACAACATGCAGAATGCAATCGACTACGGTAACAGACTTATAATGATGCATGAAGGTGCGGTTGTTTTCGACGTGAGAGGCGAGGACAAGAAGAGGCTCACTGTAAATGAATTGCTTGAGAAATTCAATGAGCTCGAAAGATTAAGTGTTTAGTCTAAAAACTCTATAATTGTAATTGAAATGAGACAGTTAAGTCGTTCTTAACTGTCTCATTTTTGCTTGCTTAACAACGTTCCAGGCACTTCGTAAATTTGATTTTTAGCCGATTTTGTGCTAAATTAATATATTAGTTTTTATGACTTCTTAACATTTTGGAGGACATAATGAAAATTGTCGTTATTGGTTGTGGTAGGTTTGGCTCCATCATATCAGATCTGATGCTGAGTCAAGGCCATGACGTGGTAGTTGTGGATACCAGCGAGTCCAAAATTGAGAATATTAATAATACAAGGGATGTCCTGGCAATCTGCGGAAACGGTTCAGATTATTATTTGCTTGATGAGATTGGCATGAAGGACACCGATGTTTTCGTTGCTTGTACTGCATCTGATGAGATAAACATCTTGTCCAGCACTCTAGCCAAGTCAATGGGTGCCAAGCACGCAATTACGAGAGTTCTTGCACATGTGACAGGCAGCAAGGCAACCAAATTCATAATGGATAAATTTGACATTGATCTGATTATTTCGCCGGATTATCTCACGGCTTACGATGCCTTTAAAATACTTAACGAACACCTGGTAAAGAATGTTATAGTCATCGGAGCCACAAGGGTTGGCGTTCAGCTGACACAAATATTGGTGAATAATGGGATTAATGTCAGTGTTATAGATAGGGATGCCAATAGATGCGATCATCTTACTGAAGTAGTCACAGGCAGTCCGATTGTAATCAACAGCGATGAGAGCAATCATCAGGTCCTGTTTGATGCAGGGTTTAATAAGGTTGATGCTGTGGTTACAGCAACTCCGATGGATGAGGAGAATATCCTGGTTTCACTGTTCGCGGTTGATTCCAAGGTTCCACTGGTAATAACCAAAATTGAGAATTCTTCATTTACCAATATTGTTAAGGACTTAAAGCTTGAACATGTAATTGCTCCGCGTACATCAACGGCAAACATTGTTCTGGATTATGTAAAGGGATTAGAGAAGTAATGAATCCTAATATTATTCTGTACACTGTAGGAAAAACCATAATGTTGGTCGGCGTGCTAATGCTCGCGCCTATGTTTGTTGCGGTTTATTATGGTGAAAGCATTACAGCCTTCATACTTACTATTGCGATAGCTATTGCTGTTGGAATGGTAATGCTGATTATCGGCAGAGACAGAGCTGAGCGGCTTGCCGTTAAGGACGGTCTGGTTATTGTTACACTGTCCTGGTTAGGCTTGTCTCTGATTGGCGCGCTCCCTTTCTTTATCAGCGGTGCGATTCCATCGTATGTTGATGCTTTCTTCGAAACAGTCAGCGGCTTTACAACGACCGGAGCATCTATTCTTACAGATGTGGAGAGCATGGGACGTGGACTTCTCTTCTGGCGTAGTTTTACACACTGGATCGGAGGCATGGGAGTATTGGTCTTCGTTATGGCTCTTGCTGAGAGGAATCCTAACAGTTCCATTAATCTGATGAAGGCAGAGATGCCGGGATCTCATGTCGATAAGCTGACACCTAAGGCCAAGGGTACGGCAAAAATCCTCTATGAAATCTATATCGCCATGACACTGATCGAGATAGTGTTACTGCTCGCCGGTGGAATGCCACTTTTCGATAGCGTAGTTCATTCGCTTGGTACTGCCGGAACCGGTGGGTTTGGCATACGTGGCGACAGTATAGGAAGTTACTCCCCATATCTGCAGTACGTGATAGCAATTTTCATGATGCTGTTTGGAGTGAACTTTGGTATTTATTATCTGATTATCAGAAAGCGTTGGAGTGCCATCTTTAAATCAACTGAGCTTAAGTGGTTCCTGTCGATTATTGCTGTAGCAACAGCCATTATTCTTGTTGCTAATCAGAGCGTATATTCGTCGCTTGCAGACAACTTCAGATATACATTCTTCCAGGTAACATCGATTGTCAGTACAACCGGTTATGCGACTGCAGACTTCAATGCTTGGCCGGAAATCAGCAAGGCTGTATTGTTCCTGCTGATGTTTATTGGCGGATGCGAAGGCTCAACGGCAGGAGGACTTAAAGTTGCTCGTGTTATGACAATGTCTCACACAATTGGTAATGAGATGAAGCATTGTCTCCATCCAAGACTTGTAGGTACGGTCAGAATCGGAGGAAAGGCTGTATCGACTGAGACAATTAACAGTATCGGTTCATATATGACTTTGTATCTGATGGTTGGAATTACAGCATTCTTGCTGGTCAGTCTTGATTCAATGGGATTTGAGACTAATCTGACCGCAGTGGTATCATGCCTTAATAATATAGGTCCGGGATTGGCCCAAGTAGGTCCTGCTGCTAATTTTGCGGCATACTCGGATATGTCTAAGGTGGTACTATCAATAACAATGTTGCTCGGCAGGTTGGAGATTTATCCGATACTGCTCACAGTATCAAGATTAAGATAAATAAATGTAATACATTCAAGGAGGTATTATAATAATGAAAATAGCGGTTACTTATAGCGATGGAAATGTCTTTCAGCACTTCGGACATACAGAACAGTTCAAGATTTATGAAGTAGAGAATAATGAAGTCAAAGCTTCAGAAATCATAGATACTAACGGTAGTGGCCATGAAGCTCTGGCAGGCTTTCTTGCAGACAGAGATGTCAGCGTTCTGATTTGCGGCGGATGCGGCTCCGGGGCTGCAGATGCACTCACTGATGCAGGCATCGAGGTTATGTCCGGCGCTGAGGGTGATGCTGATGTTGCAGTTGCAACATATTTGAGAGGCGGAATGACAAGCGCAGGAGTAAATTGTGATCATCACGATCACCATGAAGAGGAAGGTGGCGGCTGCGGTGGCTGCAGTGGCGGAGGCTGTGCAGGCTGCGGCGGTGGTTGTGCCCATTCCATGCCTGCAATTGAAGGCCCTAATGTAGGTAAGGTAGTCAAAGTTCACTATACAGGAACCTTCGAGGATGGAACACAGTTCGACTCCTCATATGATAGAGGCGAACCACTGGAGTTTATCTGTGGTGTCGGAATGATGATTGCCGGATTTGATCAGGCATGTGCCACTATGAAAGAGGGAGAAACTGTAGACGTTACACTGCCTCCTGAACTGGCATATGGGGAATCAAACCCTAATGCGATTTACACATTTAATATCAGCGAGCTGCCGGGTTCAGAGGAACTGAAAGTTGAGGACATGGTTGTTCTAACGAATTCGCTTAATCAGCCTGTTCAGGCTAAGGTTCTCGCTAAGGATGATGAGACAATTACATTTGACACCAACAATGTGATGGCAGGCAAGACACTGAACTTTAAGATCGAGATGATTGAAATTAAAGAAATGTAAGGAGGGCTATTATGGCATCCACTATTGACAGAAGTTACCAACTGCTCACAGCAGAGCAGACAGAGAGGATCATAAACGAGGCAATGGAGACTGCCAGGAAGAAGATTCCTTCAGGCCATGTAGCAACATATATTCCTGAGCTTGGCAAGGTTAATCCTGATCAGCTCGGCATTTGCATCTATCCGTTGACAGGAGAGAAGATCTGTATTGGCGATTACAATGTAAGATTTACAATGCAGTCGATTTCCAAGACAATCATGCTGATAGTAGCATTGGAGGTATGCGGCGTTAAGAAGGTATTCGAGAAGGTTGGCGCAGAACCATCCGGCGAAGCATTCAACTCTCTGGTTGAGCTCGACCTTAACGATTCAAGACCATACAATCCTTTGATCAACTCCGGAGCACTCGCAATGTGCGGACTGCTGCTTCCTGAGGTAAGCTTTCAGGATATGTTGAGATTCACAAGAGCAATTTGTTCCGACCCTGACATCGTCCTGGACGAAAATGTTTTCGACAGCGAGATGAAGACTTGTTCGAGAAACCGTTCAATTGCATATCTTCTGGAAAGTAAGGGAATCATCACAACTGATGTTGAGGATACTCTGAGATTCTATACCAAGATGTGTTCTCTGAGCGTAACAGCTGAGGCACTTGCCAACCTCGGTAAGAAACTTGCCAACGATGGCGTATGTGAACTTACAGGTAAGAGATATATGTCATCCAAGACTGCAAGAATAGTCAAAACTCTGATGTTGACCTGCGGAATGTATGACGGTTCCGGAACTTTCGCAATCAATGTAGGTATTCCGACCAAATCAGGTGTCGGTGGCGGCCTTTTGTCAGTCAGCGACAAGCGTGCAGGTATCGGTGTTTTCGGACCATCGCTTGATGAGAAGGGCAATAGTATCGCAGGTTGCAAGCTGTTGAGAGAGATTTCTAATGAGCTGAGACTGAATCTCTTCTATGATCCTGAGTGGAATAAGGATGAGACCGAGGAAGTCGGTGCAGATCTCGACGAACTTGTAGATGGAACATTATAAAAATAATATATGAATAATTGTATAATTGTATACAGTGTGATATAATCACATCGTATTTATAGGTAATACTTAATCGGTTTCACCGATAGCGAAATCATATAACTAATAGAAAAAGGAGAAAAACAATGGGTATTATTAATGCTTTTGTTGATTGGATGAACAGCTGGCTATGGTCACCATATCTGCTGCCTATCATCCTCATTGGCGGTGGTATCTTCTTCACAATCAGAACAGGACTCGTTCAGATCCGTCTCTTCCCTGAGATGTTCAAGGTTGTAATGGAGAAGCCTGAGAACAAAGATGGAGTTTCATCATTCGGAGCACTGATGGTTTCAACTGCTTCAAGAGTAGGTACAGGTAACATCATCGGTGTATGTACTGCTATCGTAACAGGTGGTCCTGGTGCTATCTTCTGGATGTGGATCACTGCAATCCTCGGCGGTGCTAACGCATTCGTTGAGTCAACACTCGCACAGATTTACAAGAAGAAGGATAGAGAAGGCAATTACTACGGCGGACCTTCATTCTACATGCAGGACGCACTTCACGCTAGATGGCTGGGAGTTCTCTTCGCTGTTCTGATTATTATCACTTATGCTGTTGGATACAACATGCTCGCTGCATACAACCTGCAGTCAACATTCGCAACATTCAGCTTCTACAAGGGAACTAGCACTGCTGCTATTATCGGCGTAGTACTCGCTATCCTGTTCGCAATGTGCGTACTCGGTGGAGCTAAGAAGCTGATCGACATCACAGGTTGGATGGTTCCAGTAATGGGAGCTCTCTATGTAGCTGTTTCCCTGATCGTTCTCGTAATGAACGGAAAGAACCTCGGAGCAATGCTCGGAATGATCTTCAGCAACGCATTTGACTTCAAGGCAATCTTTGGCGGATTCGCTGGATCATGCATCATGCTTGGTCTTAAGAGAGGACTTTACTCCAATGAAGCTGGTATGGGTTCTGCTCCTAACGCAGCAGCTAGAGCTGATGTTTCTCACCCAGTTAAGCAGGGACTCGTTCAGTCACTGTCAGTATTCATTGATACACTGCTGATCTGCACAGCTACAGCATTTATGTGTCTGTCAACTCTCAATGTTAACCCAGCTGACTTTGCTGAAAGCGGCGATGCTGCCGGATATGTTCAGGCTTGCCTCGGTGATACACTCGGCGCAATCGGACCTGTATTCATTGCAGTTTCAATGTCACTGTTCGCATTCACAACTCTGATTGGTAACTACTCATACTGCGAGAGCTGCCTGGCATTTATTCTTAAGAGAGCTCTGACTAATACAGAGGCTGTTATCTTCAGAATCGTTGCTACCGTTCTCGTATTCCTCGGAACAATCACTTCTGCAGCTCTCGCATGGAATACTGCAGACATGATGCAGGGCCTCATGGTTCTGACAAACGTTCCTGCAATCGTAATTCTGAGTGGCGTTGCTTGCAAGTGCCTGAAGGATTACACAGACCAGAAGAAGGCAGGAAAGGATCCTGTATTCAAGGCTGCTAACATCGGACTCTCAGAGGACGAGGTTGAGTGCTGGAAGTAATAAGCAGTGCAACAGAGGGTCAGACCCCTGTGACCAAATTGCAAAAAAGGGACATACCTTGATCGGTACCAATCAAGGTATGTCCCTGTTATATTGTTTGATTTGAGCGTTCCCTGTCTTGAACAATGTCAACATTAAGCCCGGGATAATATTGACGTTTCGACAATATCGGCTGCAATAGCTATGCAGTCAGGACAGGATGTAACACGACCGGATGCTCCGGCTTGAATGTCGTGGCAGATAATACTACCTGCTTGCTCCAGAAATTTATGCTGTATACCGGCAACGAGTTTGTAGGTTGATGATTTGGTCAATCCTGCATTTTCGATATCGCCGTTGCTGTTCATGAATCCTGCAACAACAGCTGCGCCACTGAGCGCACCACATACACCTTTGCCGGTGCCCATTCCTGCACCAAATCCTTCGCATAATTTATACAGAACAGCTTCATCTACTCCGAGCTCTTCCGCAAATGCGCAAGCCACCGCCTGGGCACAATTGTATCCTTGGCGATGTTTGTTAACTGCAAGTTCTGATTTTGTCATTGTTTCTCACCTCAACTAATATTTATGCTCATGTATATGTTATAATAACAACATGAGTAAATTCAACAAATTCGAAGAGAAGTATCAGGAAATACACGAAAACTGCCAGAACACAGTTTACACGTTGTTAAAGTGGTGTTTTCTTTCAGTAATAGTAGGCATTGGAGTGGGAGTGATCTCAGCGGTATTCGCTCAACTGCTGTCGCTGGTCACTACATTTAGGATTGCTCACAAATGGATGGTGTTCGGACTTCCGGTTGCCGGCATTGTTATTGTGTTCCTGTATGAGATTGCAAGAGAGGGCAAGAATGCCGGAACGAATATGGTCATGCAGGTTGTTCGTGACGACAAGGAACTGATGCCCGGAAGAATCGCACCGCTTATTCTGATTGCGTCTGTTATTACTCATCTGTTCGGCGGATCTGCCGGAAGAGAGGGGGCGGCGCTTCAGTTCGGTGCCAGTGTAGGTGACTGGTTTGGCCGTAAGATTAATCTCAATGACAGCGATAGGAAGATTATCACTCTGGCGAGCATGAGCGCTGCATTTGCGGGACTTCTGGGAACACCTATGGCGGCGGCAATATTCCCGATTGAGGTTATCAGCGTTGGCGTTATGTATTATGGAGCATTGGTGCCATGCGTTTTCTCCGCATTTATTGCAGAGGAAATTTCCGTGCTGCTTCATGTGAGAACTCTGACATCACCGTATCCGGTTAACAATGTTCCGCAGTTCTACAGTTGGCCAACTCCAAAATTTGTAGTTCTTGCATGTTGCTTTGCTGTTGCGGGAATATTGTTCTACACGATAATGCACAAGACCTCTAATCTTTTCGAGAAATACATTAAGAATAGATATACAAGAATTATTGTTGGTGGATGTCTGGTATTAATTCTGTATTTGTTGGTTGGAACAGATGACTATCTCGGCCTCGGAAATACTGTAATTGCCGCAAGCTTTGATGCTCCGGCTGGTATCGAAGTATTCCTATTGAAAATAGTATTCACGGCATTTACTCTATGTGCCGGGTTCAAGGGCGGAGAAATCGTTCCTTCATTCTTTATCGGAGCAACCCTTGGTTCCGCATTGTCGGTAGTTGCCGGCCTACCGGTTGAGCTTTGCGCTGCGTGCGGAATGGTAGGCGTGTTCTGTGCAGTAACGAACAGCCCGATTTCATCATTCATAATTGCGTTCGAACTTTTCGGTGGAGACGGCATGCCTTTCTATTGCATAGTAATCGCAGTCAGCTATCTGCTCTCCGGCTATGGCAGTTTGTATAAGGAGCAGATAATAATGTATTCCAAGACTGAGAACAAATACATTAATATGAAGAGTAAATAGAAAAAA